>NZ_DATIGT010000324.1:0-9966 GCF_035481375.1 Tahibacter sp. | reverse complement strand
GGGAGCCGTTCGGCGAAGTCGGCCAGTATCGGGTGCGCGAACAGGTCGGCCAGCGACACCTCGACGTTCAACGCGTCGCGCACGCGCGCGAGCACCTGCACCGCGGCCAGCGAATGCCCGCCGAGCTCGAAGAAGTGATCGCTGGCGCCGAGCACGCGCGCGCCGAGCACGTCGTTCCAGATCGCCGCGACGCGCCGCTCGGTGTCGCTGCGCAGCGGACGGAAGCGCTCCGAGCGCGGCAGGTCCACCTGCGGCAGCCGCGCGCGATCGACCTTGCCGTTGCGCGACAGCGGCAGCCGCGCGAGGAACACGAACTGCGCCGGGATCATGTATTCCGGCAGTTTCCGCGCGAGCGCGGCGACGAGTTCGCGACGCAGCCGCGCCTCGTTCGCCTGCTGCGTCGGCGCATTCGTCATCGCGCCGTCCGCTTCGGCGGCGACGCCGCGCAGCAGCGCGACGTGATCGTGCAGCAGCGCCGGATCGCTCGCGGTGATCAGCAGATGGAAGCGGCCGCGCGTGTCCGACGCGATCCAGCTCGGCTGTGCGATCAGGTCGCCGTGAATCGCACGGCGCACGGCGTCGGCCGGCGCGATGCAGGAATCCTCGGTGTCGCCGTTGTCGCCGTCGCTGTCGCTGTCGACGAGCGCATTGCGCAGCGGCGTCAGGATCGCGACCGCATCGGGATTCGCGCGCGCCCAGGCCATCGCCGCCGCGAACGCACCGGTGTCGTGCGCCTCGAAGACACGCTGGCGCGCGATCGCGGGCATCGCGTCGCGCAGCACGACGTCGTAGCGGAACGCGGTCATCTCGTTCGCGTTCGGCGCGGTCTTCGGCAGTACCTGCACGGCGTGCGTGCCGGCTCCGGCACGCGCGAACCAGGCCGGCGCGATCAGCAGTTCCTTTTCCTGCGCGGCCGCGCGCCGCGCCGCTTCCGCCAGATCGGCGGCAGGCGTCGCGCGCGCCTGTTGAATCGCCTGATGGAACGCGTCGAGCAGCAGCAGGTTGCGCACGTCGCCGACGAACAGCGCGCCGCCGGGCTGCAGCCGCGCGAGTGCGGCAGCGACGACGCGTTCGAGGTAGTCGCGATCCGGGAAATACTGCGCGACCGAGTTGAGGATCACGGTATCGAACGATTCGGGAGCCAGTGTGTCCAGCGCGTCGGCGCGCGCATGCACGAGTTCGACGCCGCGGATGCCCGCCTGTTCGATCTTGCGCTGCAGACTGACCAGCGCTTCCTGCGACAGATCGACGCCGACATAGCGCGCGCAGTCCGGCGCAAGCCGCAGCAGCAGCAGGCCGCTGCCGCAGCCGATCTCCAGTACGCGCCGCGGCCGCAGCGCGCGGATGCGCGCGACGGTTTCGTCCTGCCACTGCTCCATTTCGTCGAGCGGTATCGGCTCGCCGGTCAGGCTGCTGTTCCAGCCGTCGAAGTTGAACAGCGCATCGCGGTTCGGCCCGCGGTAGTTGTCGTCGTAGAGGCGCTGCCAGTCGGCGATGCGTTCGTCCTCGAGATCCGCGGTCGCCTCCGCGCGCACGCTGACATAGGCCACGAGCCGGCCTTCGCCCGCCGCATTCGCGACGTGCACGACGGCGGCTTCGCGCACCGCCGGCAGCGCGGCGAGACAGGTCTCGATCTCGCCGGGTTCGATGCGCATGCCGCGCAGCTTGATCTGTTCATCGCGGCGGCCGAGGTATTCGATGCGGCCGTCGGCGAGCCGGCGCACGCGGTCGCCGCTGCGATACAACCGCGCGCCCGGCGCGCTCGAGAACGGATCGGGCGGGAAGCGGCTCTCGTCGAGTTCTGTCAGGCCGATGTACCCCGCCGCCACACCGGCGCCGCCGACATACAGTTCGCCGGGAATGCCGATGGGCTGCGGCTCGCCGGCATCGTCGAGCACGTACGCGCATACGTTCGGCAAAGGCTGCCCGATGGTGATGCGATCGTCATGCGCGACGTCGCCGATCGTCGTGACGACGCTCGCTTCCGCGGGGCCGTAGGCATTGAGCAGTCGATAGGTCGCGCCGGCCGGCGGACGCCGCGTCAGCGCGGCACCGCCGGTCGCGAGCGTGCGCAACGTCGGCGGCACGATGCCGTGCGCGAGCACGATCTCCGCGAGCGGCGTCGGCAGCATGCTGCAATGCAGCCGTTCGGCGCGCCACCAGCGCAGGAATGCGTCGGCGTCCTGCGCGGGTTCGACCGGCGTCAGCACGAGCGTCGCGCCGGCGCAGAGCGTCGGCCAGATATCGATGAGGCTCGCATCGAAGCCCAGGCCGCAGGCGCCGGACACGCGATCGCCGCGCTGCAGCCCGAGCGCATCGCGCATCGCCTGCACGAAGTTCGCGAAGCCGCGGTGCCCGACGAGCACGCCTTTCGGCGTACCGGTCGAGCCCGACGTGAACACCACGTAGGCGATGTCGTCGTCGCGCTCGACTGCCGGCGCGGGCGCGGGATCCCGCCCGGGGATCGCGTCGTCGTCGGGCGCGACGACGAAGCGCGGCAGCGCGAGCGCGCCGTCGCCGAGTTCGAGCGGTTCCGGTCCGTCGCCGACGACGGCGCGTGCCTGCGCGTCGACGAGCAGGCACGCGGTGCGCTGTGCCGGCGCCGCTGTGTCGAGCAGCACGTAGGCCGCGCCGCACTTGAGTACGCCGAGCAGCGCGACGATCAATTCCGGACTGCGGCGCATCAGCACGCCGATGCGCGCGCCGGCGCCGAGATCGTGCGCGCGCAAGCGCTGCGCGAGCGCAGTCGCGCGCCGGTCGAGTTCCGCATAGCTGAGGCTGCGCGCGCCCTGCACGACGGCCGGCGCATCGCGTTCGCGGCGTGCCGTCACCTCGACGAGCCGGTGCACGCGGCCCTCGCCGAACGCGACGCGCGGACCGCAGGCGACGCCGATCAACGCCTCGCGCTGCGCCGGCGTCAGCAGCGGCAACGCCATGAGCCGGCGCTGCGGATCCGCGACGAATGCCCGCAGCAGCACGTTCCAGTGCGCGAGATAGCGCTCGATCGTCGCCCGGTCGAACAGCGAAGTCGCGTATTCGACGCCGCCGCGCAGCGTATCGCCCGACTGCCACAGATACAGGGTCAGGTCGAACTTCGCGGTGCCGGCGCGATAAAGGGGCCGCTGCGTCGTCGACACGCCGGGCAGCGCGAGATCGACCGGCGGCACGCTCTGCCAGGCGAACGCGATCTGGAACAACGGCGTGCAGGCTGCGCTGCGCGGCGGATTCAGCGCCTCGACGAGCTGCTCGAACGGCAGTTCGCGATGTTGCTGCGCGGCGAGCACTTCGTCGCGCGTCAGCGCGACGAGTTCGGCGACGGTCGGATCGGCGCCGAGTTCGAAACGCAGCGCGAGCGTGTTCGCGAAGAATCCGATCAGCGCTTCGGTTTCGGCGCTGTCGCGGTTCGCGCTCGGCATGCCGAGCACGAAATCGCGCGCGTCCGACAGGCGCGCGAGCAGCGCGACCCAGGCCGCGAGCGCCGTCATGAACAGCGTCGCGCCGCACTGCTCGGCGAGCCGGTGCAGGCCGCGCGTGAGGTCCGCGCCGATCGTGCAGGCCACGAGATCGCCGGAATAGTCCTGTTGCGCCGGACGCGGCCGGTCCGACGGCAGCTCGAACAGTGCCGGCGCATCGGCGAGACGCTGCGTCCAGTACGCCGTTGCGAGCGCGAAACCGGTCGCGCCCTGCACGTTCTGCAGCCACTGCGCGTAGTCGGCGTACTGCACGGCCAGAGCCGGCAAGGCCGCCGTGTCGCCGCAACACGCGGCGGCGTAATGCGCCTGCAGTTCGCGCAGGAACAGCGCGAGCGACCAGCCGTCGCAGGCGATGTGATGGATCGTGATCACGGCAATGTGTGCGCGCGGCCCGCACCGCAGCAGCGCGACGCGCAGCGGCAGCGCGCAGGTCAGGTCGAACGCGCGCGCGACTTCGGCCGCGATCGCCGTATCGACCGCGGACGCGTCGTCGTCGATCGACGCGTCGCGCCACGGCAGCGCGATGTCTGCGGTGTCGCGTATCTGCTGCACGGGCCGCCCGGCGCGCGCCGGAAACACGGTTCGCAACGCCTCGTGCCGCGCGAGGATCGCCGCGATCGCGCGCCGCAGTGCATCGCGGTCGAGCGCGCCGTCCAGATGCAGCACGACCGGCATGTGATACGCGCGGCTCGCGTCCGCGCCGGTCTGTGCGAGAAACCACAACCGCTGCTGTGCCGAGGACAACGGCAGGTCGCCGCTGCGCGCCGCCGGAACGATCGGCGGCAAGGCCGAGCGCCCGGCGCGCGCGACCGCGGCGGCGAACGCGTCGAGCGTCGGATGCGCGAACAGCTCGGCGACGTTGACTTCCACGCCGAGCGCACGGCGCAGCCGCACGAGGACGCGCACGGCGAGCAGCGAGTGGCCGCCGAGACGGAAGAAATGATCGCGGCGGTCGATCACGCGGCCGTCGAGCAGCTCGCTCCAGACCGCGGCGACCTCGCTCTCGACGCCGGGGCGCGGCGCTTCGTGTCCGCCGCGCGCGATCGCGAGCGGTTCGGGCAGCGCGGCCCGGTCGGTCTTGCCGTTCGGCGACACCGGCAGGTGTTCGAGCACGACGAACGCCTCGGGCACCATGTAGCTCGGCAGGGACGTCAGCAGATGCGCACGCAGTTCGTCGGTGCGGTCGGCCGCGGCGTCGCCGCGTTCGTCGGCGAGCACGCAGTAGCCGACGAGCCGCGCATAGCCGGCCGCGTCGCGACGCAGCGCGACGGCCGCTTCGCGCACGGCTGCGTGCATCGCGAGCTGCGCCTCGATCTCTTCGAGTTCGATCCGGTAGCCGTTGAGCTTGATCTGCGCGTCGGTCCGCCCGGCGTGATGCAGGCGGCCGTCGCGATCGCGCCAGGCCAGGTCGCCGGTGCGATAGAGGCGCTCGCCCGCGGCGAACGGGTTCGCGACGAAGCGCTCGCGCGTCAGTGCGTCGAGCCCGACATAGCCGCGTGCGAGCCCGGCGCCGCCGAGATACAGCTCGCCGACGATACCGGTCGGCGCGAGTTCGCCGCCGCCGTCGAGTACGTAGGCCTGCGTGTTGGCCAGCGGCCGGCCGATGCAGGCGGTCGTAGCCGCTGCACAGCCCGCGTCGATGCGCTGGATCGTCGACCAGATCGTCGTTTCGGTCGGACCGTACACATTCCACAATGTGCCGACGCGCGCGGCGAGGCGACGCGCGAGTTCGCTCGGCAGCGCTTCGCCGCCGCACAGCGCCTTGAGTCCGGCGCGGCCGGTCCAGCCGCCGTCGAGCAGCACGCGCCAGCCGGTCGGCGTCGCCTGCATGACGTCGACACGTTCGCGTTCGAGCAGCGCGGCCAGCGCGCGCGGATCCTGCGCGGCCGCGCGGTCGGCGAGCACGACGCAGCCGCCGGCGATCAGCGGCAGAAACAGTTCGAGCGCGGCGATGTCGAACGCGATCGTCGTCAGCGCGAGCACGCGGTCGCCCGCGGCGATCGCGAGTTCGTCGCGCATCGCGAGCAGCAGGTTCAGGAGCGCGGCATGTCCGATCGCCACGCCCTTCGGCTTGCCGGTCGTGCCCGAGGTGTAGATCACGTAGGCGAGATCGCCGGGCGCCGCAGGTGATTGCGCGATGTCCGGCGCATCGGTGCCGTCGGCGGCGGCGACGTCGATCCGCGGCACGGCATCGCGCCCGTCGGTGCCGGATTCGTCGCCGCAGACCAGCAGCGCCGCGACGCCGGCGTCGCGCAGGATGTGTGCGCGCCGCTCGGGCGGATGCAACGGATCGAGCGGCACGTAGGCCGCACCGGCATCGAGTACCGCGAGCAGCGCGACGACGAGTTCGCTGCGCCGCGCCATCGCGACGCCGACGCGCGAGCCGCGGCCGATGCCGTGCGCCGCGAGCCGCTGTGCGACGCGACGCACGCGGCGCTGCAGTTCGGCATAGCTCAATATGGCGCCGCCGCAGTTCAGCGCGGGCGCCCCGGGCATCGCCTGAGCGGTCTGCGCGAACAACGCCGGCAAGGTCGTCGCCGGCCGCGCGACGGCGGTGGCGTTCCAGCCGTCGACGAGCTGCCGGCGCTCCACGGGATCGACGAGCGCGATGCGCGCAAGCGGCTGCGCGTCGTCATCGGCGAACGCGTCGAGCAGGCGCGTCCAGTAGCCGAGGCAGCGCGCGATCGTGTCGCGATCGTAGAGCGCCGTGGCGTATTCGGCGCCGATATGGATGCTGCCGCCGGCTTCCCAGAGCAGCAGCGTGACGTCGTGCTTGGCATGCACACGATCGCCGATGCCGCCGTACAGGATCAGCGCATCGCGCGACGCGCCGTCGGGTGCGACGCCGTAGCGCCGCGCGACCGCAGGCAGCGCAGACGGCTCGGTGCCGTCGAAGCGGAAGGATTCGATGCGGCTGCCGTACCACGTCAGCGCGGTCTGGAATAGTGGATTTTGCGCAAGACTGCGCTCGGCGTGTGCCGCCTCGACGATCTGATCGAACGGCAGATCCTGATGCGCGCGCGCCGCGCGCAACCGCTGCGCCGTCGCGCGGATCGCCGCCGCGGGTGTCGACGCGCGCGTGACGCGCACCGGCACCGTGCCGACGAAGCAGCCGACGACGCCGTCGTATTCGCGCTGCGTGCGCCCGTCGGTCGTGACGCCGACGACGGCCTCGTCCTGCCGGTTCAACCGCTGCAGCAGCACGACCCACGCCGCGAGCAGCACGCCGAACAGACTGCTTTCGTGGCGCCGCGCGAGTGCGCGCAGCCGTGCCGTCCGCGTCGCATCGAGCCGTCCGTCGACGAGTCCGCCGGCGAAGTCGTGCCGCGCGCCGCGCGCGCGATCGGCCGGCAGCGTCGATGTCGGCGGCGCGTCGCGCAGCGCCTCGCGCCAGTAGGCCGACTGCTCGCGCAGCGTCGCGGCGAAGGCGTCGGTGCGCTGGATCGCGACGCAGTCCGCATAGCGGCCCGCGGGCGGCAGCACCACGGCGGCGCCGTCGCGCAACCCGCGGTAGAGGTCCGCGAGTTCGTGCGCGAAGCGTTCCATCGACCGGCCGTCGAAGATCGCGTGATGCGCCGACAGCAGCCAGACGTGCTCGTCGCCGGGCAGTGCGACGACGCGGCCGCGAATCAGCGGTCCGTGCTCGAGATCGAACGGCGCAGCGGATTCGTGCTCGACGAGCGCGTCCAGCGCGGCCTCGGCATCGGCGTCGCGGCGCAGGTCGTGTTCGACGAGCGCGAAACGCGCGCCAGCCGCCGCCGCGATCGACTGCACCGGCTCGCCGTCGGCGAGCCCGAAGCGGGTACGCAGCGCATCGTGCCGCTGCGCGAGCAGGTCGAGCGCGCGCCGCAGCGCCGGGACATCGAGCGCGCCGCGCAGGCGCATCCCGGCAGGCATGACGTAGGCGCGCGCGGCGGCGCGGCCCAGCGTCGACAGAAACCACAGTCGGCGCTGGGCGAGCGCAAGCGGAACGGCACCGTCGGCAGCACCGCAGGTGACGACAGGATCGTCGACGGCGTCGGACGCCGCGACCACGGCCGGCCAGGCCGCGCCGTTCAGTTCGTTTGCCATCGCTACCCCTGCAGAATCGCGAATGGACTACACCGTGGATGGAAGCCGGCTGTCCTTCGCCTGCAAGCAGCAGTACTAGGTACCGCGCGCCGTTCCCGGCGTGATGTCGTAGGGCGAACGCCGCGCCGTCATCAGCGTCGCGTCATAGCGCGCGACGCGGTCGCGTCCCTCGCGCTTGGCCTTGTAGAGCGCCGCATCGGCACAGGCGAGCAGGTGGTGCAGCTCGTAGCCGGCCTTGGTCGTCGAGGTCACGCCGAAGCTCGCGGTGACCGGCCGGTCGTCGAGCACGTCGCCGGCCTCCGAGGCGCGCACGGCGTTGCGCAGCATCTCGGCGAGCCCGACCGCGCGATCCTCGTCGCAGCCGACCAGCAGGATCGCGAATTCCTCGCCGCCGATGCGGCCGAAATACTGGTTGGCCTGCAGATAGGTCGAGCAGACCGCGGCGACCTTGCGCAGCACGTGGTCGCCGGCGGCGTGGCCGCAACGGTCGTTGATGATCTTGAAATGGTCGAGATCGAACAGGATCGCCGCGGCTTCCTGGCGCGTGCGCCGGCATTCGTCGAGCGCATGCTGCGCCAGTTCGAGGAAATACGGCCGGTTCGCGATCTGCGTCAGACCGTCACGTTGTGACAATGTGCGGAAATGCAGCTGGCGCCGCTTGGTATAGAACGCCCACAGAAACACCAGCAGCAGCCCGGCAACCAGCATCCCGATGTAGAGCCGGCTCGTCTCGGCCGCCTTCGCCCCGAGGTCCTGCTGCAGCTGCAGCACCTGATTCTGCTTGTTCAGCGCGTCGATCTGCAGCTTGTTCGCGATCGACTGGTGCCGCGCCATCTGGTAGGCCAGCGAGCGGGCGCTGACGTCGTCGAAGTTGCGGCGGTCGGCTTCGGCGTATTTTTCGTGATAGCTCAGCGCGGCGCGCGCGTCGCCCTGCTCCTGGGCGATCTTGTAGAGCAGGAAATACGCGGCGACGGTCGGTTCGGTGGCCTGGCTCGGCACGCGCCGCTCGACCGCGCGCAGGGCGTACATGCGCGCCTGGGCGAGGTCGCGCAGTCCCCAGTAGGCCTGCGCCATGACGACGTCGACCTGGGAGATCAGATGCGGGTAGCGCGTGTTCTGGACCTCGTCGTAGACCGCGCTGATCATGTCCGCGGCTTCGCGGAACTGCTGGCGGTCGAGCAGTTCGCGCGCGGCGAACTGGCGCGCGAAATTGCCGAACACGACCTCGTTGATCCGCGCGCAGGCCTGCAGCGCGCGACGCACTTCCTCGCCGTTGGGGTTGAGCCGCTTCTGCTTGTACAGCGACTCGACCTGCAATTGCCGGCCCATGCACTCGCCGCGGCCGTCGGGGCTTTCGGCGATGAGCTTTTCGCTGAAGTCCTCGGCAAGCTCGTACTGGCCGACCTGGTTATTCAGGTAGGCCGCCATGTGGTAGGCCTGCGAGCGGGCGATGCGGTCTTCGATCGTCGGCAGCCGCTCGACGAGCAGGTCGAGGTAGGTGAAGGCCTCGTGGTAGCGGCGCGCGATGACGAGCGCGTTGACCATGCTCGCGGTCGCGCGGAACTGCAGCGTCGCGTCGCCGGAATTCTTGATGACTTCCTGGTACATCGGGATCGCGACGTCGTACTCGCCGGCATAGCCGCGCCGCCACGCCTGCAGGTAGGCGAGATGGCTCGACTGCGTGCGCGCCAGCGGCGCGGCTTCCTCGAGCTGGTCGAGGATGCGGCCGAATTCGCGATAGTCGGAACTCTTGATCGTGTCGGCCTGGGCGAGCAGCCGGTCGACTTCATCGGGTTGCAGCGCGAGCGCCGAGCCGAACAGCGCGGCGAGCGCGAGCACGATCAGGCGGCCGGCCGGCTGCAGACGCCGGCCGACCGCCTGGATCACACACAGCAGTGGCGTCGTGTCAGGCGACACGGACGGCGCTGGCGCGCGCGACAATCTCCTCGTCCTCGTTCGGCGCTTCCTGCTGATCCTCGTCGTCCTGCGCCGGTGCGAAGCCGCAGATCACGTTGGTGCGTGCGCCGAGCAGCGCTTCGAGGCGGGACTGGTCGCCGGACAGGATGGCGGCGCGCAGCGCCGGATCGAGCTGCGCCTGTTCGAGCGCGAGCGCGAGATCGGCGGCGCCGGCATGGCGCAGCTGTGCGTTACGGCCCATCGCGTCCAGGAATTCGATGACGTTCGACATGGTGTTCTCCTGATTCAACGGCGATCTGATGGTGCGAAGTGAGTGAGCCGGGATTCCGCGGGCAGAGCGGCCCGCCTCGTCCCCCTGTTGGTTGCAGCGGCGCGACCGGCTGGCAGCCGTCCGCGCGGTATCCCGAAAGCCGACCCGACTGCGGCCGATTCTCGTGCGATCCGTCCGTGGATCGCTGGCGGCACTACCACGGCCGCCAGGTGAAGAGCCTTGCCTGTCATGCGG
>NZ_DATIGT010000323.1:0-27731 GCF_035481375.1 Tahibacter sp. | reverse complement strand
CCTCGTCGGCCGCGACGGCAAGGTCGTCGCGGATTTCTCGAGCAAGGTGAAGCCCGACGATGCCGAGCTCGTCGCTGCGATCGAGAAGGCTATCGCGGCGAAGTAGCAGGAAAGAGTGGGAGGAGTGAGAAACGAGCCGGTGCGCCGCGCGCCTCGACGCTTTCCTCACTCTTGTTCACTCGCTTCTATTCACGCGTTTTCCGATCAGTCGCGCGGACGGATCAGGCCGAGACTTTCAAGCTTCAGCACGATGCGCTGCACCGCCTCGTCGGGCTGCATCTCACTCGTGTCGATGCGCAGCTCCGGCGCCTCGGGCACTTCGTAGGGATCGCTGATGCCGGTGAATTCCTTGATCTTGCCGGCGCGGGCGAGCGCGTAGAGGCCCTTGCGGTCGCGCTGTTCGCAGACATCGATCGGCGTCGCGATATGGGTTTCGACGAACAGGCCGTAGTGCGAAATCATCTCGCGCACTTCGCTGCGCGCGGCGGCATAGGGTGCGATCGGTGCACAGATCGCGATGCCGCCGTTCTTCGTGATTTCGCTCGCGACGAAGCCGATGCGTTGTACGTTGAGGTTGCGGTGCTCGCGCGAGAAGCCGAGTTCCGATGACAGGTGCTTGCGCACGATGTCGCCGTCGAGCAGCGTGACCGGGCGCGTGCCGAGTTCGAGCAGGCGCACCATGAGCGCGTTGGCGAGCGTCGACTTGCCCGCGCCCGAGAGTCCCGTGAAGAACACGGTGAAGCCCTGCTTGTGGCGCGCCGGATGCGTGCGGCGCAGTTCGGCGACGACTTCCGGATAGGTGAACCACTCGGGGATATCGAGGCCTTCGTGCAGGCGGCGGCGCAGCTCCGTGCCCGAGATGTTCAGCACGGTTTCGCCGGGCTTGATCTCGTCGGCCGGCGCGTATTGCGCGCGTTCCTGCACGTAGAGCATTTCCTGGAACGGCACCATGACGATGCCGAGTTCGGCCTGGTGCTTCGCGACGAGTTCCTGCGCGTCGTACGGGCCGTAGAACGGCTTGCCGTCGGACCCGTTGCCCGGTCCGGCATGGTCGCGGCCGACGATGAAATGCGAACAGCCGTGGTTCTTGCGGATGATCGCGTGCCACAGCGCCTCGCGCGGACCGCCCATGCGCATGGCCAGATGCAGCAGCGAAAGCATTGTCGTCTGTTCGGGATAGTGCGCGATCAGCTTTTCATAGCAGCGCACGCGCGTGTAGTGATCGATGTCGCCGGGCTTGGTCATGCCGACGCTCGGATGGATCAGCAGGTTTGCCTCGGCGATCTGCGCGGCGCGGAACGTGAGCTCCAGATGCGCGCGATGCATCGGATTGCGCGTCTGGAACGCGACGATGCGGCGCCAGCCGAGTTTGTCGAAGCGCGCGCGGACTTCGAGCGGCGTCAGGCGCAGGTGCCGGAAATCGTAGTGGTGCGGCAGCACGATGCCGCGCACGCGGCCGCCGAGATAGACCGCGCCGGCACGTTCGAGCAGCCAGGCGACGCCCGCGTGCTTGCGATCGGTAGTGCCGAACACTGCGAGCGCCTCGGCTTCGCGGTCGGGTTCCCAGATGTCCTCGATCTCGAGCACGGCAAGCGTGACGCCTTCGGGATCGCGCAGCGCGATGCGGCGTTGCTCGCCGAGTCTGTCGACGAAGTCGCGGCCGACATCGAGCGTGACCGGCATGGGCCAGAGCGTGCCGTCGGCGAGGCGCAGGTCGCGACAGACCGTCTCGTAGTCGGCGCGGCCGAGAAAGCCCGTCAGCGGCGAGAACGCGCCGGTCATCAGCAGTTCGAGGTCGCAGAGCTGACGCGCGTTCAGATCCCAGCCCGGCAGCGCCGCGGCCTCGTGCTTGAGAGTGTCGCGTTCGGCTTCGGCGACGAGAAGATCGACGAGCTGGCCGCCGTGCGGTGCGATGAGTTGGCTCATGAAAGTGTCCGGATCAGAAGTCGGTTGCGTCGTGCGGATCGGTGCTGCATGTCAATCGGCTGCGGCGCGTTCCAGCGATTCCTGCGCCTGCAGCCATTCGTCCTCGACGCGGCTCAACTCGCTCGCGACCGTGCCGACCTCGCGAGTGAGTTCCGCCGCCTTGGCCGGCGTGGCGTAGACCGCCGGGTCGAGCAGGGCCGTTTCCAGCGCGCGCTTGCGGTCGCCGAGTTCGGTCATGCGTTTTTCGAGTTTCTGGATTTCGCGGCGCAGCGGGGCTTCGCGCGCGCGCTGATCGGCGCGCTCGCGCCGGTCGGGCTTGCGCGCGGCTGCGGCGACAGCGACGGGCGCTGCGGCTTCCGCCGCCTGGCGCAGCACGATCCGCGCATAGTCTTCGAGGTCGCCTTCGTACGGCTGCACGCGGCCGCCGCCGACGAACAGCAGCGTTTCGCAGCAAGTGCGGATCAGCGCGCGATCGTGCGCGACGAGCACGACGGCGCCGTCGAAGCCGTTCAGCGCTTCGGTCAGCGCTTCGCGCATGTCGAGATCGAGGTGGTTGGTCGGTTCGTCGAGCAGCAGCAGGTTCGGCCGCTGCCAGACGACGAGTGCGAGACACAGCCGCGCCTTCTCGCCGCCGGAAAACGGCGCGACCGGCTCGAGCGCGCGGTCGCCCAGAAAGCCGAAGCCGCCGAGGAAATCGCGCGCGGCCTGTTCGCCGAGCTTGTCGTCCAGACGCTTGAGGTGCTCGACCGCACTCGCGCTCGGGTCCAGCGTTTCGAGCTGGTGCTGCGCGAAGTAGCCGATGCGCAAACCTTTCGCTTCGAAGCGCTCGCCGCTGCGATTCTCGATCGAACCCGACAGCAGCTTGATCAAGGTCGACTTGCCGGCGCCGTTGGCGCCAAGCAGCGCGATGCGATCGCCGGGAACCAGCCCGAATTTCACGCCGGCGAGGATCGTGCGTTCACCATAGCCGGCCGACGCATCGTCGAGACGCGCGAGCGGGTAGGGCAGCGCGTCGGGTTCGCGGAATTCGAAACGGATCGACGACGCGGCGCGAATCGGTGCGATCTCGACCATGCGTTCGAGCGCCTTGACGCGGCTCTGCGCCTGGCGCGCCTTGCTGGCCTTGGCCTTGAAGCGATCGACGAAGCTCTGAAGATGCGCGCGTTCGCGCTGCTGGCGCTCGTACTGGAGCTGCTGCTGGACCAGCCGCTCGGCGCGCTTGCGCTCGAAGCCCGACAGCGTGCCGGCGAAAAGTTCCACTTTTTCGTCGGCGATCTCCAATACATGGCTGACGACGTTGTCGATGAACTCGCGGTCGTGCGAGATCAGCAGCAAGGTGCCTTCGTAGCGGCGCAGCCAGTCTTCGAGCCAGAACACGGCGTCGAGGTCGAGATGGTTCGTGGGCTCGTCGAGCAGCAGCAGGTCCGAGCGGCACATCAGCGCCTGCGCGAGATTCAGGCGCATGCGCCAGCCGCCGGAGAATTCCGCGACGCTGCGCGACTCCTCGCCGGGCTTGAACCCGAGACCGTGCATCAGCGCAGAGGCGCGCGAGGGGGCCGCGTAGCCGCCGATCGCGTGCAGGCGTTCGTGCAGCCGCGCCTGGGCGAGCGCGTCGTGATCGGCTTCGGCAACGGCGAGTGCCCGTTCGATCTCGCGAAATTCGCGGTCGCCATCGAGTACGTAGTCGACCGCGCTCTGCGCGAGCGCCGGGGTTTCCTGGCGTACGTGGGCGAGCACCCAGTCGCGAGGCCGCGAGAAATCGCCGGAGTCCGCCTGGAGTTCGCCGGCGACCAGTGCGAACAGACTGGATTTGCCCGCGCCGTTACGCCCGGTTACGCCGACGCGCCAGCCGGCGTGAAGCTGTACGCTGGCATCGGCGAAAAGCAGCTTGCTGCCGCGCCGCAACGCGACCGAATCGAATCTGAGCATCCGGATAGTCTAGCAGCCGCGTTCCGGCAATGGTTTTCGGGCGGAGTTCGCGGTTCGTCCGAAGTCGCCGGCGCATGGCCGGGAACTTCGCTGCAGACCCGCGGTCGCACCCCGCCGGACGTTTGCCTTAGACCCGCCGCGTCTCCACAATACGCCGCCCCGTAGCGCCTAAGCGGCCGTCGGGCCGCTCTACACAATCCATTCCAGGAGCAATAGATGAGCAAGTTTCTGCAGAAGAGCCTGACGGCTGCCGCCATCGTCGCGGCGCTGGGCACCGCCGGCGGCGCGTTCGCCCAGGAGCTCAAGAGCGAAAAGGACAAGGTCAGCTACATGGTCGGCATGGACGTCGGCAAAGGCCTGTCGTCGATCAAGGACGAGATCGACATGGCCGTCGTGATCCAGGCCCTGCAGGCGTCGGTCAAGGGTGAAAAGACCGCGCTGACCCAGGAAGAGGCGCTGAAGGTCCGCCAGGACTTCATGACCAAGCTGCAGGCCAAGCGCGCCGCGGAAGAAAAGGTCAAGGCCGAGACCAACAAGAAGGCCGGCGAAGATTTCCTCGCCAAGAACAAGAGCAAGAAGGGCGTGACGACGACCGCCTCGGGCCTGCAGTACGAAGTCATCAAGGCTGGCACGGGTCCGAAGCCGAAGGACACCGACACGGTTCAGGTGCACTACACCGGCACGCTGCTCGACGGTACCAAGTTCGACAGCTCGGTCGATCGCGGCGAGCCGGCCACGTTCCCGCTGAAGGGCGTGATCCCGGGCTGGACCGAAGGCCTGCAGCAGATGCCGGTCGGTTCGAAGTACAAGTTCTACATCCCGTCGAACCTGGCCTACGGCGAAAACGGCCCGGGTCCGATCGGCCCGAACGCGATGCTGACGTTCGACGTCGAACTCATCAAGATCATGCCGCCGGCCGAAGCGCCGAAGGCCGCCGAAGCGCCGAAGGCCGAGCCGGCCAAGGCCGAGAAGAAGTAATAGCGCGTCTCGCGCATCGCAGTATCCGGGGCGCGGCGAGCCATCGCCGCGCCCTTTTTCGTTGCCGGCGCGGTAGCGCGCCGATGCTAGAATTCCGCGTTTTCACAGGGATTGGCCGCGCATGAACGTTACCGTTTTCGGCACTGGTTACGTCGGTCTCGTCACCGGCACCTGTCTGGCGGAAATGGGCAACACGGTGGTCTGCGTCGATGTCGATGCCGACAAGATCGCGCGTCTGAACCGCGGCGAGATCCCGATCTACGAACCGGGTCTCGAAGAACTCGTGGTCGCCAACCATGCCGCAGGCCGTCTCGCGTTCACGACCGATCCGGCGCCGGCGATCGCTCATGGTGACATCATCTTCATTGCCGTCGGCACGCCGCCGGGCGAGGACGGCAGCGCGGACCTGACCCACGTGCTCGCCGTCGCGCGCACGATCGGCCGTCATCTCGGCGCCGCGAGCGTCGTCGTCAACAAGTCGACCGTGCCCGTCGGCACCGCCGACCGCGTGCGCGAATGCATTGCGGCCGTGCTGGCCGAACGCGGCGTTTCCATCGGCTTCGACGTCGTTTCCAACCCCGAATTCCTCAAGGAAGGCGATGCGGTCAACGACTGCATGCGCCCCGACCGCATCGTCGTCGGCAGCGACAGCCCGGCGGCCATCGCACTGCTGCGCCGCCTCTATGCGCCGTTCAATCGCAACCACGATCGCATCGTGCTCATGGACGTGCGCTCGGCCGAGCTGACCAAGTACGCAGCCAACGCGATGCTGGCGACCAAGATCAGCTTCATGAACGAGATGGCGAACATCGCCGAGCGCGTCGGCGCCGACATCGAGCTCGTGCGCCACGGCATCGGTTCGGATCCGCGCATCGGCTATCACTTCATCTATCCCGGCGCGGGCTACGGCGGTTCGTGCTTTCCGAAGGACGTGCAGGCGCTCGACCGCATCGCGCGCGCGCATGGCTACGACGCCCAGTTGCTGCAGTCGGTGGAGCGCGTCAACGACGCGCAGAAGAATCGTCTGTTCGAACTCGTCTCGGCGCATTTCGGCGGTGAACTCAGCGGACGCACGTTCGCGGTCTGGGGTCTCGCGTTCAAGCCGAACACCGACGACATGCGCGAGGCGCCGAGCCGGCGCCTGCTCGAACACCTCTGGAACGCAGGCGCGCGCGTGCGCGCCTACGATCCGGAAGCGCGCGACGAAGCGCGCCATGTTTTCGGCGTTCGCGGCGACCTGACGATCTGCGAGCAGGCGCAGCAGGCGCTCGACGGGGCCGATGCGCTGATCGTGGTCACCGAGTGGAAAGCGTTCCGCAGCCCGGATTTCCGTGCACTCGCCGCGCGACTCAAGCACGCCGTCATCTTCGACGGCCGCAACATCTACGACCCGGCGACCGTCGAGGCGGCCGGCATCGCCTATTACGGCATCGGTCGCGGCCGCAGCGTCGCGCGTCATTGAGGCATCGACAGTCGTGCCGACCGGAGAAGGTGGGGGCAGCGTGTCCAAGCGGGCGTTGATCACGGGTATCACCGGCCAGGACGGCGCCTATCTGGCCGAACTGCTGCTCGGCAAAGGCTACGAAGTGCACGGCATCAAGCGACGCACGTCGTCGTTCAATTCCGAGCGCATCGATCATCTGTATCACGAACTCGACGAGGCCGTGCCGAAGGTGCATCTGCACTATGGCGACCTCACCGATTCGTTGAGCCTGCTGCGCGTCGTGCAGCTCGTACGCCCCGACGAGATCTACAACCTCGGCGCGCAGAGTCACGTCGCGGTGTCGTTCGAAGAACCCGAATTCACGGCGAATTCCGATGCGCTCGGCACGCTGCGTCTGCTCGAAGCGATCCGGATTCTCGGTCTCGAAGGGCAGACGCGGTTCTACCAGGCATCGACCTCCGAACTCTTCGGCCAGGTGCGCGAGACGCCGCAGACCGAAGCGACGCCGTTCCACCCGCGTTCGCCCTACGGCGTGGCGAAGCTCTACGCGCACTGGATCACACAGAACTATCGCGAGGCCTACGGTCTTTACGCGTGCAGCGGCATCCTGTTCAACCACGAATCGCCGCTGCGCGGCGAGACGTTCGTGACGCGCAAGATCACACGCGGCCTCGCACGCTGCGCCTATGGCCTGCAGAGTTGCGTCTACCTGGGCAATCTCGATGCGCGCCGCGACTGGGGACACGCGCGCGACTACGTGCAGGCGCAGTGGCTGATGCTGCAGCAGCCCTCGCCGCGCGACTACGTGATCGCGACCGGGCAACAGCACACCGTGCGCGAATTCGTCGAGCTCGCCGCGCGCTCGCTCGATCTCGAACTTCAGTTCAGCGGGGAGGGCGCCGAGGAACACGCGCGCGTCGTGCGCTGCGGCCTCGCCGGCAGCCGTCTGCGCGGCGGCGAGACGATCGTGCGCATCCACCCGCGCTATTTCCGGCCCGCCGAGGTCGACACGCTGGTCGGCGACGCCTCGCTCGCCCGGCGCGAACTCGGTTGGACGCCGCATACGGATTTTTCGTCTCTCGTCGCCGAAATGGCCGAAGCCGACCGGCGCCTGGCCGAACGCGAGACGCAGGGGCTGGTAGGATCGCGCCACGGCCGCCACCTGATCGAAAAGCTGGTCTGACATGTCCCTGCCCGCAAGCCTCGAAGAACGCCTGACCGAGCTCGAAGTGCGCTTCGCCTTCCTCGAAGACACGGTCGCCGTGCTCAACCGCGCCGTGTCCGGCCACGATCGCCTGATCGGCGACATGCGCGACGAATTCCGCCGCCTGCGCAGCGAACTCGGCGCCGTGCGCTCGAGTCTGAGCCACGATCCGGCGACCGAGCCGCCGCCGCCGCATTATTGATTCCGTCCGTCTTTCGCCGTCGTTCGTACCTGAAGATCCGTTATGGCCGATTCCCTGCGTGACCAGTTGTTGAAGAGTGGACTCGTACAGAAACTGAAGGCCGAGGCCAAGCCCGAGCCCAAAGGCGCGGGCGGCAAGCCGGCGCGCAGCGATGCGCGGCCGGGGCCTCGTCCGCCGCAGGGCAAGCCGCCGGCGCGGGGCGACGGCCACCGCGGCGGCCCGGCCAGACCGCAGGGCGGCGGCGAGCCCGATCTGGCGCAGGCCTATGCGCTGCGCGCTCGCACCGAGCGCGAAGAACGCGAGCGCGCGCAGCGCGAAGCGGAGCAGAAGGCGCGCGAGAAGCGCGAACGCAAGGACAAGCTCGCGAGGCTGTTGAACGGCAAGGCGCTCAATGTCGCCGACGCGGAGCACGCCCGGCATTTCGAACACGGCGGCAAGATCCGCCGCGTCTACTGCACGCAGGACCAGCTCGCGGCGCTCAATCGCGGCGAACTCGCGATCGTGCAGCAGAACGGCCGTTACCTGATCGTCGGCTCGGACGTCGGTGCAGAGGTCAAGAATGTTTGGGGCGAAGCGCTCGTACTGCTCGTCGACCCGAATGCGCCGGTCGAGGATGACGTGCCGGCGGACCTGATCTGGTAGTGCCGGACGCGGCGCTCGGCGTGCGGCGCCGTGGCGTCGCAGCGCCCCGGGAACTCGTGCTTCAGAAATCCATGAAGTACCCGCCGTTCACCGGAATGTTCGCGCCGGTGATGAAGCTCGAGTCCGGCGCCACGAGGAACGTGACGACGCGTGCGATTTCCGAGGGTTTGCCGAGGCGTCCGACCGGTACGTCCGCAATGATCTGTTCGCGGATCTCAGGCGCTATCTGCATGACCATCGCGGTCTCGCAGTAGCCCGGCGACACGCTGTTGACGGTCACGCCCTTGCGCGCGACTTCGCGCGCAAGGGCCATCGTGAATCCGTGCATGCCGGCCTTGGCTGCGGCGTAGTTCGTCTGGCCGAACTGGCCGGTCTGGCCGTTGACCGACGAGATATTGACGATGCGGCCGAAGCCTCGCGCGCACATGCCTTCGATCGCATTGCGGCACAGGTTGAACACGCCGTCCAGATTCACGGTGAGTACGCTGTGCCACTGCTCCTGGCTCATCTTGCGCAGCGTCGTGTCGCGCGTGATGCCGGCGGCATTGACGAGTACGTCCACGCCGCCGTGTTCTGCCTCGATCTGCCGGATCAGACCGGCGCAGGCATCGAAGTCGCCGATATCGAGCGCTTCGAACGTGACCGCGTCGCCGAGATCGGCCACTTCGTTGCGGAATGCCGCGATGCGTTCGGTCCGCACGCCGAGATCGGCGGCGATGACGCGGTGTCCGGCGACAGCGAGATGGCGGCAGATTTCCGTTCCGAGTCCGCCGATGCCGCCGCTGACGACGGCGATGCGCTGCTTCATGGTTCCCCCGAAAATGCTGCAGGCGCGCAGCTATTGCGCCGCAGCAGCGGCGTGGGCGCGCATCGTTGTGAAGGCGCGGGCCTCGCCGCGCCGGGCGATCAGGACTTGTCCTTGTCCTTGTTGCCGCCGGCGACCTTCATCGTGCTCGTCGCGGCATTGAGGAAACCCTGTTGCAGGGATTTCCACATGTCCATGTTGCGCTCGGTCAGATCGTTGAGCATCGACCAGGGCGTCTGTCCCATCATCGTGTTGAGCTGGCTGCGGAACTGCTGCTGCTGGTCGAGGAAGACCTGCAGGCTGCGTTCGAGATAGCCGCCCATGAAACCCTGCAGCGAATCGCCGTAGAAGCGGATCACCTGCGACAGCAGCTGGGTCGTGAACATCGGCTGGCCGCGTTCCTCGTGCTCGGCGATGATCTGCAGCAGCACGGAACGCGTGAGTTCCTCACCGGTCTTCGCGTCGCGGACTTCGAATTCTTCGCCGTCGACCACGAGCTGGCGCACTTCTTCCAGCGTGATGTAGCTCGAAATCTCGGTGTCGTAGAGCCGACGATTCGGGTACTTCTTGATGACTCGGACTTGTGCCATGCAGCGAAGCTAGCACGGCTTGCGGCGGCGCACCAGCCGGATTGCTGCGCAGCATTACCTTTGGCCTAGGTATGCTGCAAAGCGGCAGAGCGGGGCATTTCACCCCGCTCCGCTGCGTGCGTTACCAGCCCATGTAGTGGCCGCCGTTGATCGACAGATTCGCACCCGTGACCCAGGCAGCCTCGTCCGGAATGAAGAAGCCGACCGCATAGGCGATCTCGTCGGGATTGCCCAGACGACCCACCGGAATCTGCGCCGCAATCTTCGCGCGGACTTCTTCGGGCACCGCCATGACCATCTCGGTCGCGACATAGCCCGGGGACACGGTGTTCACGGTGATGCCGAACTTCGCGTTCTCCTGCGCGAGCGAGATCGTGAAGCCATGCATGCCGGCCTTCGACGCGGCGTAGTTCGCCTGGCCGTACTGACCCTTCTGGCCGTTGATGGAGCTGATCTGGATGATGCGGCCCCACTTCCGGTCGCGCATGCCGTCGATGACGGGGCGCGTCACGTTGAAGCAGGAATTCAGATTCGTGTTGATGACTTCCTGCCACTGCATCGCCGACATCTTGTGGAAGGTTCCGTCGCGCGTGATGCCGGCATTGTTGACGAGAATGTCGACCGGACCGAGCTGGTCGACGACTTCGCGGACCATGCTCTCGGCCGTGGCCGGATCGGCGACGTCG
This sequence comes from Tahibacter sp., assembly GCF_035481375.1. GTDB lineage: Bacteria > Pseudomonadota > Gammaproteobacteria > Xanthomonadales > Rhodanobacteraceae > Tahibacter. The sequence goes on along the minus strand of NZ_DATIGT010000323.1, from coordinate 17,325 downwards.
CCGGCGGCGAGCGCCACGTCGATGCCGTCGCGCTTGAGCGCTTCCTGCCACGCGGTGGCGCGTGCCTTGTCACGATAGTTCGTTGCGACCTTGTGTCCCATCCCTGCCAACTTGCGCACGATCGCTGTGCCGATACCGCCCGTACCACCCGTCACCAAGGCTACGCGTGAGGTCATGCTCCACTCCCAGTTTTAGTCGTCGTGATCCGTCGCAACGCGGGAAAGCCGCGTCGACGCGGACTTCGCGCGATTCTACACAAGCGCTACGACAAGCCATGACGCATATGCACAATGGATCCGACGCGCGGAATCGCGGCGACATCGAATGCCGCGACGGCCTGCCGCAGCAGTGCGTCGACGGTGTGCAAACCCTGCAATTGCTGCGGCGCAATGCCGAGAAACGTCAACGCCCGGCGCAGCGCGGGCAACGGATCGTCGGGACGTATCGGCAGCGCCTGGTCCTGCTTGCTGAGCTTGCGGCCGTCCGCATCGAGCGCGAGCGGCAGGTGCAGATAGGCCGGTGTCGGCAGCGCGAGGCAGCGCTGCAGCAGGATCTGTCGCGGCGTCGAATCGAGGAGGTCTGCGCCGCGTACGACTTCGGTGATGCCTTGCGCGGCATCGTCGACGACGACCGCGAGCTGATAGGCGAAATGGCCCTCGACGCGGCGTATCACGAAATCGCCGACGGCCTCGGCGATGCGCTGTTCGTACCGGCCGAGCACGACATCGTCGAAGCCGATGGTTTCGTCGTCGACGCGCAGTCGCCAGGCTGGCGCACGCGTGGCATCCGGCGCGGCCACGCAGGGGCTGCGGTGCAGGCCGCCGCTGCGCTGCAGGTCCGTGCGGCTGCACCAGCACGCAAAGGCGCGTCGCTCCGCGACGAGCTGCTGCAGCGCCGCGGCGTAGGCGTCGTGACGATCGTGCTGCCAGATCACGGGTTCGTCGGAAGCCAGGCCGAAGGCTGACAGTGCGGCGAGCTGGCCGTTTGCCGCCCCGGCGATTTCGCGCGGGGGATCGAGGTCTTCGATGCGCACGATCCAGGTGCCGCCTGCGTGTCTCGCGCGCAGCCAGCTGCCGAGTGCGGCGACGAGCGAACCGAAATGCAGCGCGCCGGTCGGCGACGGCGCAAAACGGCCGCGGTACGGCGAAGAGGGAGCGTTCATGCGGCGGCGACGTCGTGCGGGCTACGGTTCTGCGGGCGAGCCCGGCTGCGGCACTCGTGCCGGCGGCCGCGGCTTGAACTTGATCCCGGCGGACCTAACTAGGTCGGTAGTCGGAGAGTCGTTTCCGTAGAGGAAGTGTGTCGCCATGCGCATCGTGCTGTTCCTGGCCACGAATCTGGCCATCCTGTTCCTGCTGACCATCGTCATCAAACTGTTCGGCCTCGACGCCGGCAGTACGCGCAACCTGACTTCGCTGCTCGTGATGGCCGCCGTCATCGGCATGGGCGGTTCGTTCATCTCGCTCGCACTGTCCAAATGGATGGCCAAACGCGCGACCGGCGCGCAGGTCATCACGCAGCCGCAGAGCGAAGTCGAGCAATGGCTGTATAGCACGGTCAAGCGCCAGGCCGAGGCCGCCGGCATCGGCATGCCCGAGGTCGCGATCTACGGCGGTCCCGAGATGAATGCGTTCGCGACCGGCATGAGCCGCGACAACGCGCTGGTCGCCGTCAGCATGGGCCTGCTGCAGAACATGGAGCGGCGCCAGGTCGAAGCCGTGCTCGCCCACGAGATCAGCCATGTGGCGAACGGCGACATGGTCACGATGGGCCTGATCCAGGGCGTCCTGAATACCTTTGTGATCTTTCTCGCGCGCATCGTCGGCTCCATCGTCGATTCCGCGCTGCGCGGCGATCGCGAAGGTGGCGGCGGCATCGGCTACTTCGTGACCGTGATGGTCGCCCAGCTCGTGCTCGGTGTGTTCGCGTCGATGATCGTCATGTGGTTCTCGCGCTGGCGCGAGTTCCGCGCCGATGCCGGCGCCGCCGGACTGGAAGGCAAGGGCGCGATGATCTCGGCATTGCAGCGGCTGTCCGCCGGCCACGGCGATACGACGCTGCCGAAAGAAGTCGCCGCGTTCGGTATCGCAGGTCCGTTCGGCAAGCTGTTCGCGAGCCATCCGCCGATCGAGGAACGCATCGCGGCGCTGCAGCAGCTCTGATCGGCGCGGCACCGGCTCCTCAACGAACAACGGCCCGCAGGGGCCGTTGTTCGTTAGGGGAAAGCGCGCGCGCCGAGACGCTCAGGCGATGTCGTAGGCCATGACCTTCTCGGGCTCCTGCAGGAAGTTGCCCTGGACGAAGTTGACGCCGCAGCTGAACAGGATCGACATGCTCGCCGCATCTTCGACGAATTCCGCGACGGTCAGCTTGCCGGCATGGTGCGCCTGGTCGCAGAGATCCTTGAGCTTTTCCTGGTTTTCCTTGTGCTTGGGCAGCTCGGCCATGAAGCTGCGATCGAGCTTCAGGTAGTCGGCGTCGATGTGCTTGAGCAGCTGCATCGAATTGAGACCCGAGCCGAACTGTTCCAGCGCGAAGCCGCAATGGATCTGCTTGAGACCGGCAACGAAAGCACGCGCCGGCTTGAGGCTCGTGACGACCTTGCTCTCGGGCATCTCGAACACGAGCGCGTCGCCGCGCAGGCGCGAATTCTTGAGCTGCTGTGCGATCCACGGCAGCAGGGTCTGGTCTTCAAGCGATTGCGGCGTCAGCTTGATGAAGTAAGTCGTCTTGACGCCGCTCTTCTCGCGCTCGACGAGCGCCTTGATGGCGTGGGCGACGACCCAGCGGTCGATCTGCGGCATCAGGCCGTGCTGTTCGGCGATCGGCAGGAAGAAGTTCGGCGTGATCTCGCCCTTCGGTCCCTGCATGCGCAGCAGGATTTCGAAGAAATCGCCGTCGGCACCGTGCAGGCTGATGATGGGCTGGTTGAACAGCACGAAGCCGTTGTTGACCAGCGCATCCTGCACGAGCTTGAGCCAGTGGCGCTGCTTCTCTTCAGCCGCCTTGTCCTGCGCCGCGGGGTCGAACACGTTGATGCGGTTTCCGCCCTCGGTCTGCGCCGCGCGCAGCGTCGCGTTCGCATTGGCAAGAATCGACTGCGAGTTCGCGTTCTTTTCGCCGATCAGGCAGCCGCCGACGCTCATCGTCACGTTGATCGACTGCTTGCCGACCTCGAAAATGCGTTCGTTGAACGCCTTGAGCAGCACTTCGGCGGTCTTTTTCGAGTTTTCCGGATCGCGGCCGACGAGCAGCACCGCGAACGTGTGATCGGCAAAGCGTGCGGCGACGTCGGCTTCCGCGAGGTGGCGCCGCATGAGGTTGGCAAGGTCGCCGAGCAGCAGGTCGGCGTTGCCGATGCCGATCGTGTCGAGCACGGTCTTGAAGTTGTCGGGTTCGAGCAGCAGCAGGCAGCGGTCGTTCGCGCCCGCCGCCGCGGCGGCGACCGTGCGATCGAGTTCGATCAGCAGATGCTGGCGGTTGAACAGGTCGGTGACCAGGTCCCTGGAACGCAGCGCGTCGAGTTCTTTCTCGAGTTCCGGATTGTTGGTCTGCTGGCGGAAGATGATCTGCTGGCAGGGCTCGCCTTCGTAGGTCGCTTCGGCGAATTCCATGACCGAGTCGAACGTCGAGCCGTCGGAACGCTGCGCCTTGAGGTTGAGCTTCTGCGGCGGCTTCTCGCCTTTGGACAGTTTCTTCAGCAGGGCCTTGAAGTCGTCGGCGTCCTCTGGCGCGATCATGTCGAGGATAGACATGCTCTCGATGTCTTCGAACTCGTCGAAGCCGAACATCTCGAGATAGGCCTTGTTCGCGCGGACGTGCATGCCTTCGTGGACGTAGGCGATCGGGTCACGCGACGAGTCGAGCAGCGAATCGCAACGGCGTTCGATTTCGCGCAACGCCGACTCGAGGCGGCGCACGCTGCGGCGCATCAGAAGGCTTTCGAATTCGCGCTTGACGATCATCTGCGTGTGATCGGGGCGCGTGCGCAACGCGATGGCGCGGGCGCCGTTGCGGAACGCGGAGACGATGAGATCTTCGTTCGGGGCCGAGGCGCTGCCGACGACGGCGATGTCCTTGCCGCCGCGATTGGCCGCGTCGGTCACCTGTTCGAGGCGCAGCGACTTCGCGGCGAGGTTGATGAGGATCAGGTCCGGCGTGTTCTGGCCGATCTGATCTTCGAGCTCGGCCTCGTTCGTGGCGCGTGCGGGGCGTACTGCAATGCCGCCGTTGCGCAGGATGCTGATCTGCTGTTCGGCGTCTTCGACCGAATCTTCGATCAGCAGCAACTTGATGACGCTGTCCTGTTTACTCATGTCCCCTCTAAAGGCGGGCGAGTGCGGCGACGGTCGACCGCAGCGACACGCGGTTCCGGTCCGCAACTGGCGGGATCAATCTTGGAAGTCGATAAGCAAGAAGGTGCGAGCAACCGCTTGTCGTTGTTTTTACCGGATTCGTCCGATTATTTCCACACGGAATCCAGCGGCTTGCGTGCGTCGTCACAGCGGCGACTTCGACGGTTCGCCGGCGATCTCGCGCACCAGGCGGGGGACGAGATAGCCCGGCAGCCGGTGGCGCATGGTTTCGACGAGCGCGCGCGCGGTCGCATCGTCCACTTCGAAGTGCGCGGCACCGAGAACGCGGTCGAGCTGGTGCAGGTAGTACGGCAGCACGCCGGCCTCGAACAGCCGCTCCGACAACGCAGCGAGCGCGTCGGCATCATCGTTGACGCCTCTCAGCAGCACGGCCTGGTTCAGCAGCGTGCATCCGGCCTCGCGCAGGCGGGTGCAGGCGAGATCGACCGAAGCGTCGAACTCGTTGGTGTGATTGGCGTGCAGCACGACGACTTTCTGCAGCGGCAGCGACGCGAGCCAGCCGGTCAGTCCGGCGTCGACGCGCTCGGGCAGAACGACCGGCAGGCGCGTGTGAATGCGCAGGCGGTGCACGTGCGGAATCGCGACGAGCGCGCGGCCGAGTTCGGCAAGCTTTGCGTCGGACAGCGACAGCGGGTCGCCGCCCGAGAGGATGACCTCGCTGATGCCCGGATCCGCGGCGATGGCTGCGAGCGCCTCGCGCCAGCGATTGGCCGCGGCGGTTTCCTCGGCATAGGGAAAATGCCGGCGGAAACAGTAGCGGCAATTGACCGCGCAGGAACCGGTGGCGATCAGCAGCGCGCGTCCGGCGTATTTCTGCAGGACCCCGTGTGCCGAACGTGCCGCGTGGTCGCCGACGGCGTCAACGGCGAAGCCGGGTTGGGCCAGGCGTTCGGCGTGCTGCGGCAGTACCTGCAGCAGGAGCGGGTCGGTGGCGTCGCCGTACCGCATGCGGGCGACGAAGCCGCGCGGGACGCGCAGCGGGAACCCGGCATCCCCTTCGGGAAGCAGCCGCTCGGCCTGATTCGCCAGACCGACCAGGCGCAGCAGCTCGTACGGGTCGGTGACGGCATCGCGCCAGAGCTGCTGCCAGCGGGGCGCCGGTGGCTGCGCGAGCTGGCGGTTAGCGGTTATCATCGCGGGCTTGAATTTCCGGCTTCACGGCCAATCGACCATTGTAGCCGCAGATCGGCGGCGATTCCCCTGCAGGAGCGACCCATGGCCAGCTATGGCATGAATGACGTCAAGAACGGCATGAAGATCATCGTGAACAACGAGCCGTGCGTCATCACCGACACCGAATACGTCAAGCCGGGCAAGGGCCAGGCATTCACGCGCGTCCGTTACCGCAACATCAAGTCGGGCCGCGTCGTCGAGCTGACGATGAAAGCGACCGATTCGCTGGAGCCGGCCGACGTCATGGACACGGACATGGAATATCTCTACTCCGACGGCGAGTTCTGGCACTTCATGCATCCGGAAACGCATGAGCAGGTCGGCGCCGAGGAAGCCGCGATGGCCGATGCGGCCAAGTGGCTCAAGGGCAATGAAACCTGCGTCGTCACGCTGTGGAACGGCGCGCCGCTGACGGTCGCCGCACCGAACTTCGTCGAACTCGAAATCGCCGAGACCGATCCGGGCGTCCGCGGCGACACCTCCGGCGGCGGCGGCAAGCCGGCCAAGCTCGAAACCGGCGCCGTGGTCCGCGTGCCGCTGTTCGTGGCCCAGGGCGAGAAGATCCGCGTCGACACGCGCACCGGCGAATACGTTTCGCGCGTCAAGTAAAAGGCGCCGCTGCGGCAATGTGACTCATCGCCGGCGAATCTCGGGGGAAATCCGTGCGAGCGGGTTTCCCTTTTTCGTTTCCGCCCCCATGATGCGCCGATCGCACAAGCAAAGGAGCCGCGTGTGAGTTCGTCCGAACCGACCGCTGTCGACCTTCTGATCGAAGCCCGCTGGATAGTGCCGGTAGAACCTCACGGCGTGGTCCTCGGCGATCATGCCGTCGTCGTCGACGACGGCCTCGTGCGGGATCTGCTGCCGATCGCGCAGGCACGCAGCCGGTATGCGCCGCGCGAGACGCGTGTGCTCGACGAGCACGTGCTGATTCCGGGACTCGTGAACGCGCATACGCACAATCCGATGACGCTGATGCGCGGCATCGCCGACGATCTTCCGCTGATGACCTGGCTGCGCGAGCACATCTGGCCGGCCGAAGCGCGTGCGATGAGCGCCGAATTCGTGCATGACGGCGTGACGCTCGCGATCGCCGAGATGCTGCGCGGCGGCACGACCTGCTGCAACGAAAACTATTTCTTTCCCGACGCGCAGGCGGCGACCTACCGCCGGCACGGATTTCGCGCGCTCGTCGGCCTGCCGCTGATCGAATTCCCGAGCGCCTGGGCGCGCTCGCGCGACGAATACTTCGACAAGGCGCTCGCGGTGCACGACGAGTACCGCGGCGATACGCTGATCGGCACGGCGTTCGCGCCGCATGCGCCGTACACGGTCAGCAACGAGAGCTTCGAGCGCGTGCGCATGCTGTCGGATCAGCTCGACATCCCGGTCCACGTGCATGTGCACGAGACTGCGCAGGAAGTCGAGGATTCGCGGCGCGAGCACGGCGTGCGGCCGCTCGCGCGGCTGCAGGGGCTCGGCATCGTCAACGATCACCTGATCGCCGTGCACATGACCCAGCTCGACGACGCCGAGATTCGTCTGTGCGCCGATGCGGGCGTGTCGGTCGTGCACTGTCCCGAGTCGAACCTGAAACTCGCGAGCGGATTCTGCGCCGCGGAAACGCTGCGGCGTGCCGGAGTCAACGTCGCGCTCGGCACCGACGGCTGCGCGAGCAACAACGATCTGGACATGTTCGGCGAGATGCGGACGGCCGCGCTGCTGGCGAAGGGCGTGTCCGGCGACGCGAGCGCGTTCGATGCGGCGTCGACGCTGCGCGCCGCGACCCTGAACGCGGCCAGGGCGCTCGGCTGGGGCGATCGCATCGGCTCGATCGAGCCGGGGAAATCCGCCGATCTCGCTGCAGTGCGCCTCGACGCGCTCGAAACCGTGCCCGTGTTCAACGTCGTGTCGCAGCTCGTCTACGCCTGCGGGCGGCATCAGGTCAGCGATGTCTGGATCGCCGGGGCGGCCAAGCTCGTCGGCGGCGTGCTCGTCGACATGGATGAAAGTGCGCTCCGCGCAAAGGCGCGCGAATGGGGCGAACGCCTGCGCAACTGATGTCCGACGGACTTGCAGAAATGACAGCAAACGAAAACGTCGATCGCAGCGAAACCGCCAAGTTCGATCGTCTGGCGAGCAGATGGTGGGACCCCAACGGCGAATCCCGCCCACTGCACGATCTGAACCCGGTGCGGCTCGCCTACGTCGCCGAGCGCACGAGCCTGCGCGGCGCGCGCGTGCTCGATGTCGGCTGCGGCGGCGGCCTGCTCAGCGAAGCGCTCGCGGCAGCCGGTGCCGAGGTGACCGCGATCGATCTCGCGCCCGGCGTGCTCGATGTCGCTCGCCTGCATCTGTACGAGAGCGGCGTCACGGTGAACTATCGCGAGATCAGCGCCGAAGCGCTCGCCGCCGAGCAGCCCGGCAGCTTCGACGCGATCACCTGTATGGAAATGCTCGAACACGTTCCCGACCCGGGCAGCATCGTCGATGCCTGCGCGCGGCTGCTCAAGCCCGGCGGACGCTGGTTCGCCTCGACGCTCAACCGGACGCCGCAGGCGTTTGCGCTCGGCATCGTCGGTGCGGAATACCTGCTGCGGCTGCTGCCGCGCGGCACTCACCACTATCGCCAGTTCATCAAGCCGAGCGAAATGGCCGCGGCGCTGCGCGCGAGCGGACTCGAACTCGAAGACCTGCGCGGTCTCGACTACAACCCGCTGACGCGGCGGGCCCGGCTCGTATCGTCGGTCGCGGTGAACTACCTCGCCTGCGCGCGCAAACCGGCATGAGGCTGCTCGGTCGCGCCATCGACGCCGTGCTGTTCGATCTCGACGGAACGCTCGTCGACTCGGCGCCGGACCTCGTCGCCGCGATGCAGCGGCTCTGCCGCGAACTCGCCCAAGCCGATCCCGATGCCGTCGCCGTGCGCAGCGTCGTTTCCAAGGGCGGGCGGGCGATGCTGCGGCGCGGCCTGCCGGGGCTCGACGACACGCGTTACGAAGAACTGCTGCCGCGGTTTCTCGATATCTACGCGGCCGACATCGCCGCGCTGTCGCGGCCGTTCGACGGTGTCGAGGCGCTGATCGCCGCGATCGAAGCACGCGGCGCGCGCTGGGGCGTGGTCACGAACAAGCCGGGCTGGCTCGCGCGGCCGCTGCTCGATCGGCTCGGCTGGGCGCAGCGCAGTGCAGCGCTCGTCAGCGGCGATTGCCTGAGCGTGCGCAAGCCCGATCCGGCGCCGGTGCTGCGCGCGTGCGAACTCGCCGGCGTCGCGCCGCAGCGCTGCGTCTACGTCGGCGACGACCGGCGCGACATCGATGCCGGCCGCGCGGCCGGACTGCTGACGGTCGCCGCGGCCTGGGGTTACCTCGACGGCGAAGACCCGCATGCCTGGCGTGCCGACTGGGTCGCGGCGAGCGCTGACGAACTCCATCGCGCGCTGCAGTCCGAGGCTGCATGAACGGCCTGCCGGCCGACGTGGCGAGCTTCGTCGCGAAGCTCGAACAGGCGTATCCGGAGTTCCGCATCGTCGGTCCGCTGCTGGCGCGCCGGGACGCGTCGCTGCTCGCGTTCGAATGCGTCGCGCACGAACTCGTGCAGGCGACGTTCCATCTCCCGGAGATTTCGGTCGCGACGGGCAAGCTCACCTGGTGGGGCGAGGAACTGGCGCGCTGGGCGAAGGGCGAGGCGCGCCACCCGCTGACGCGACGCGTGAATCCTCGCGGCGGCGACGGTCCGGACCTCCGCCTCGTCGACGGCCTGATCGACGCGGCGATCCGCCACCACGATGCGGCGCCGCCCGCGGATCACACGGCGCAGGTCGCGGCCGCGGCGCCGGCCTTCGTTTCGATCGAGCGGCTGCGCGTCGCGATGCTCGGCACGCCCGAGGCCGCCATCGCGCCGCAGGCTGATCTCGCCGTCGCTACACATCTGCTGCGCGAACTCGCACGCGTGCCGCTGACCGAAGAAGTGTCCGTGTCGGCGATTCCGATGCATCAGCTCGCACGCCATCAGCTGACTCGCGCAGAACTGGCTGCACCGGGCGCGGCTCGCGACGCGGTCGCGCGCGCGCAACTGGCCGACATCGCCGCGATGCTCGCCGGGATGCAGCCAGCCATCGACGGCGTTGGCGGCTGGATGGCCCGCGTACGCCGGCGCTGCGAGCAATGGCGTTCGCGGCCGCTGGGGCGGGGCGACGCGTTCGCACAGCTTTGGGGGCGTCTCGACCGCGCGCCGTGGAATACGGTCTGGCTGGCCTGGACCGCTCAGCGGCGCGGGCCCTGAAGGCCGCGGTAAGCTATTGACCCCCGGCGAACCGGCCTTATCTGTGTCACGGCCGCGACAGCGGCCCGTCGCGCGCGGGCGCCCGGACCCGCCGCCGTTTCAAGGATTTCCGATGCGTAGCAGTGAAAACACCGTGCGTTCCATGCCCGATGTGGCCAACGAAGCCCAGCCGCACCTGGCCGGAGCGCTCGACTGGGTCGGCATGGGCGAGATCGAGGTTCCGGTCTGCGTTGCCGCAGGTGACGGCAGGACCGTCCACTCCGGCGCACGCGTCACTGCGTATGTGAACCTCGCGCGACCCGACGTTCGCGGCATCCATATGTCGCGGCTTTATCTGCATGTCGACAAGTCGCTGTCGAACGAGCCGCTGACGCCGTGCTCGCTGCGCCGCCTGCTCAAGGACTTTCTCGACTCCCACGCCGAGCTGTCGGACCGCGCGCTGATCCGCGTCGCGTTCGACTACCTGATTCGGCGTCCGGCCCTGGTCAGCGACAACAGCGGCTGGAAGTCGTATCCGATCGTCCTGACGGCACTCATGGACCGGGGTCATTTCAGCCTGGAGCTCGGCTGCGAAGTCGTCTATTCCAGCACCTGTCCCTGTTCCGCGGCGCTGGCGCGACAGCTGATCCAGGAACGCTTCGGTGAGGACTTCGCCCGCGGCCGGCCGCTCGACTACGACCAGGTGATGTCCTGGCTCGGCAGCGAGCAGGGCATCTGCGCGACTCCGCACAGCCAGCGCAGCTCGGCCGAGATCCGGGTCAAGCTCGGCACCGGCTTCGAGCTGCCGATCGTCGAGCTCATCGATCGCGTGGAGAACGCGTTGAAGACGCCGGTGCAGACCGCGGTGAAGCGCGTCGACGAACAGGCGTTCGCGAAGCTCAACGGCGAGAACCTCATGTTCTGCGAGGATGCCGCACGCCGCGTGCAGCAGGCGCTGGCCGGCGACGAGCGCATTGTGGACTTCTGGGTCCGTGCCTCGCATTTCGAAAGCCTGCATCCGCACAACGCCGTCGCGATCGCGACCAAGGGCGTGGCGGGCGGCTACGAAGGCGGCATCGACAGCTTCGCGCCGCTGCGGCGCTGAACGCGCAGCACGGGCAACACGTTCATGACGACGCCGGCACTGTGCCGGCGTCGTTCGTTTTTGCGTTGCCGAAACTGCGCGATCGCGTTGCTCCCGGTGCGCTCAGCGCGCCATTCCTGCCGGTTTCCGGCCAAGTAACCGGTTAACGCGATTTTTCTGGCGCGGCATGCTGCGCCGCCGCATTGCAAAAATTACCCGCCTCACGTAAATACGCACAACCTGCGCATACGCGAATGAACGTACGCCGCGTAGCGTAGGTACGCAGCAAGGGGTTCGCGGCGGAACCGGGGAAATTCTGACTGTACTGACGCAGCCTCGCGTGATGCGAGCGCTGTCAAGGGCATATGCGTCTGCCAACGGGCACGTATCGCTGTTGAGTACGTCTGTCTTCGTACGATTCCATTGGCGAATTGCCGCGGTACGGGGCCGCGTCAGCGGCAGACGTTCCGTACCACTCGATTGGCGCAGCGCCGTGCGGCTTGCGCCATCGGTGCATTGGGGAGCGGTCCGGATCGTCGATCCGCCGCAAGAAACACCTTCGAGTAGGAGTATATAAATGTCACGTCGCCACAATGTGTTGTCCTGGGCTGTGCGCTACGCCCTGTTTGCCGGTAGCGCCGGCGTCGTCGGTTTCGCACCGTCGCTGGCTTTCGCCCAGCAGCCTGCGCCCGATGACGAAGCCGCCCAGCTCGAACGCATCGAAGTCACCGGTTCGCGCATCCGCAAGGTCGACCTCGAAACCGCCCAGCCCGTCCTCGTCATCGACCGTGCCGAGATTCAGCGCCAGGGCTTCCAGTCGGTTGCCGATATTCTGCAGAACGTGTCCTCCACCGGTTCGCCCGCGATCAGCCGCGCCGAACCGCTGACCGCCGGCGAATCGCCGGGCGGCTCGTTCATCGATCTGCGCAACCTCGGTCCGCAGCGCACGCTGGTTCTCGTGAACGGAAAGCGCCTGGGCATCAACACCAACGGCCTGCAGGACGTCAGCACGATCCCGACTGCGATCATCCAGTCGGTCGAAATCCTCAAGGATGGCGCGTCCTCGGTCTACGGTTCCGACGCGATCGGCGGCGTGATCAACTTCATCACGCGCACCAATTACGAAGGCATGGAAGCCAACGCGTACTGGGGCCAGTACAGCGAAGGCGACGGCGACATCCAGCGCTGGGACGCTTCTCTGGGCTACAAGGGTGACAAGGGTTCGCTGATTGCGGTGGCCGAATACAGCGACGAAAAGGTCGTGAACGGCAGGGATCGCGAGTTTTCGCGCTACCCGCGCGGCCAGTTCCATCCGTTCCTCGGCTGGACCACGGTCAGCCAGTGGGGCGTGCTCGTGCGCAGCGCGGCCAACGGCGGCAACGTCGTGCTGAATCGCGGCGGCAACCCGTACAACATCGCGGACTACCATCCGACCAACGGCACGGCACCGGACGGCGACGTCAGCAACACCAACACCCAGACCGATCTGCGCACGCCGATCGAGACCAAGAACCTGTTCGTCTCCGGCGACTACCAGATCGCCGACTGGATCCGGTTCAAGGGTGACGTGATGTACAGCGACCGCGACGCCACGCGCACGGTCGCCGGCTATCCGTTCCAGAGTGCGGCGTTCCCCGGTACGACGATGTCGCGCGACAGCTACTTCAACCCGATCGGCAGCCATCACGGCTTCGCCACGCCGACGGCTACCAACTTCCAGCGCCGTACCTGGGAAATTCCGCGCGTCTCCGGCAGCAGCCTGCAGACGTTCCGTTCGACGCTCGGTCTCGAGGGCTCGTTCGAACTGGCCGACCGCACCTTCGACTGGGACGTGAGCTACCTCTACACCCAGAACAAGCTGAACCAGTCCGCCTACGGCAACCTCAATCTCACGCGCGTGACGCAGGCCGTCGGGCCGTCGTTCCTCAATTCCGCCGGCCGCGTGCAGTGCGGCACGGCAGCCAACCCGATTCCGTTCTCGGCCTGCGTGCCGTGGAATCCGTTCCTGCCGTTCGGGCGTGCCGGCGACGGCGGCCTGACCAACAATCCGGAGCTGCAGAACTACCTGTTCCAGGAAGAGCACAGCACCGGCATGACCGAGACCAAGATCTACTCGGCCAATATCACCGGTCCCATCGTGACGCTGCCGGCCGGCGACCTCTCGTTCGCCGCCGGTGCCGAGCACCGCGCGGAATACGGCGAGTTCATCCCCGATGCGCTCGCCCAGACGGGTTCCTCGACCAACCTCGCGGCCGGTCCGACCAGCGGCAGCTACAAGGTCGACGAACTGTACGCCGAGCTGTTCGTGCCGATCCTGCGTGATGTCGCCTTTGCCAAAGACCTGAGTCTCAGCCTTGCTTCGCGCCGCTCCGACTACGACACCTTCGGTAGCACGACGAACAACAAGATCGGCTTCACCTGGAAACCGATCGACCAGCTGATGTTCCGCGGCACGCGCGCCGACGGCTTCCGCGCGCCGACGATCGCCGACCTGTACGGCGGCGGCTCGCAGACGTTCCCGTTCTATACCGATCCCTGCGATACGGTGTACGGCGCCTCGCGTACGAATCCGGCGGTCCGTGCGCGCTGCGCCCAGGACATCCAGAACGCGGACACCTATCGCCAGCTGCAGCAGGGCTTCGTACCCACGACCGTCGCAAACGCGCAGTCGCCGGTTGCGTTCGTCTCCGGCTCGAACCCGCTGCTCGTACCGGAAGAGTCGCGTTCGAACACGCTGGGCCTGGTGTGGAGCCCGACCTTCTCCGAAGGGCTCAACATGAGCCTCGACTGGTGGAAGATCCGCATCGATCAGACCATCGTCGCAGACGACCCGACGACCAAGCTCAACGACTGCTACGTCGACGGCAACGCGGCACGCTGCGTCGGCTTCACGCGTGACCCGGTGCTGGGCATCGTCAACACGATGACCTTCGGTCAGCGCAACGCCGGCTACGTCGAAACCGAAGGCTTCGACTTCGATCTGTCGTACAAGCTGCCGACCGACTGGGGCAACTTCGGCCTGGTCTGGCAGAACACCTACGTCAGCAATCTCGAGTTCAAGTCGACCAACGTGCCGACCGTGCGTCACAGCGAAGCGAACTCGTTCTCGGGCAGTGCGGGCATCAACTTCCGCCTGCGCTCGATCGCGACGCTGAGCTGGGACTACGGCGATTTCGGCGCCAGCTGGGGCGCGCGCTACTTCTCGAGCTCGAAGGAAACCTGCCTGAGCGCGGCGACCTTCCCGGATGAGTGCAGCGATCCGAACTACATCGCGGCGAATCCGTCGGACACGCGTCCGATCAACCGCGTCGGCGCGAACACGTTCCACGATCTGCAGGTTCGTTGGAAGGCACCGTGGAAGGCCACGATCTCGCTCGGCGCCAACAACGTGTTCGACCATCAGGCCGGTCTGAACTACTCGAACCCCGCTTCGTCGAGCACGCCTTATTACGGCGCGTTCGACATCGGCCGGTTCTATTACGTCCGGTACCACCAGACCTTCTGATCGGGACGGGCTGGTGTTGCAAGTCGGAGGCCCCGCAGAAATGCGGGGTCTTCTTTTTTGTTCTGTGAAGAGGAGTGAGAAGTGAGCGGGCAGACGCGCCTCGCTGCGCTGCACCCGTTCCTCAGTCCCGATCCACTCTTTTCCCGTCCTCTGCCCGTCGGCGCGATGCCGCGCGACCCGGTGCGGTTTCAGGGCGCCGGCAGCAGCGCCGGATCCAGCCGCACGTCGAACCAGTTGAAGCCCCAGTGCACGTGCGGTCCGCTCGCGCGGCCGGTCGCACCGGCGGCGGCAAAGACGTCGCCCCGTTTCACGCGGTCGCCGCTCTTCACGTCGATGCGGCTCAGGTGCAGGAACGAACTCGTGAGACCGTGACCGTGGTCGATGAGCACGGTGCCGCCCGTGAGCACGAGGTCGTTTGCCACGAACGTCACGACGCCGTCCGCGGGCGATTTCACCGGCGTGCCCGTGGGTACCGCGATATCGAGGCCATAGTGCGGCGCCTTCGGCACGCCGTTGTCGATGCGCTGGCTGCCGTAGACGCCGCTGATGCGTCCATGTGCGGGCCGTGCGAAGCCATGTGCATAGTCGTCGCGGTCGTCGTCGCGCCGGCGCGCCTCGGCGACGCGCGCCTGTTCATCGGCGATGCGCCTGGCGAGCTCCGGATCCGGCGTCACCGTGTGCTGAGGCAGTCCATCGACGCGCTCGATCTTGTACGTGCGCTGCGTGACGGCCATGCGATGCGTTTCGGTCCTGCCGTTCGGAAGCAGAACGGTCACGGTCAGCGTCTCGGGCGCGTCGCGTTCGACGCCGAACACGAAACGGCCGACTGCATCGACGCGCGCTTCGCGCGTGCCGACGGTCACACGGCTGCCCGGCGCGGCGCGGCCGATCACGAGCTGACCCTGTTGCGCTTCGCGCGGCAGGGTCGCCGCGCCGGCGAGGCCACTGACAGCGAGGGCGATGAAGGGCAGGGCGGGACTGCGGAAACGCGCGGTGTCGCGCCTCATCGGTCGAATTCGAGACGCATGCCGCGCACGGAGTCGTCGACGCGCGTGCCGTCCCAGGCGCGCCGACCGTTGACCCAGGTCGACACGATGCTCGAACGGAACGTGTGGCCTTCGAATGGCGACCAGCCGCAGCGCGACAGGATCTCCTCGCGCGTCACAGTGTGCGGTTTGCGCGGATCGACGAGCACGAGGTCGGCATAGTAGCCCTCGCGCAGATAGCCACGTTCCTTGACCTGGAACAGATCGGCCGGTGCGTGCGTCAGGCTCTCGACGACGCGTTCCAGCGGGATCGTACCGTCGAAGGACTGCTCCAGCGCGCACTGCAGCGCGAACTGGACGAGCGGCAGGCCCGACGGCGCCTGTTCGTAGGGCAGCGCCTTCTCTTCGATCGTATGCGGCGCGTGGTCGGTCGCGAGCACGTCGATGCGCCCTTCGCGCACCGCGGCGACGATCGCTTCGCGATCGCTCTCGCTCTTGATCGCCGGGTTGCATTTGATCCTGTTGCCGAGTGTCGCGTAGTCCCGTTCGGAATAATGCAGGAAATGCACGCAGGTTTCGGCCGTGATGCGCTTGTCGCGCAGCGGTCCCGGCGTGAACAGCGCGAGTTCGTCGGCGGTCGTGATGTGCAGGATATGCAGGCGGGTCCCGTGGCGCCGCGCCAGTTCGACCGCGAGCGTCGACGATTTCAGGCAGGCCTCGCGCGAGCGGATGTACGGATGGCGCTCGACCGGAATCGCGCCGCCGTAGCGTTCGCGTTCGCGCGCGAGGTTCGCATCGATCGTCGGCGTGTCCTCGCAGTGCGTCACGACGATGGTCGGCGCCTCGCGGAAGATTGCATCGAGCGTGTCGGGATTGTCGACGAGCATGTTGCCCGTGGACGCGCCCATGAAGATCTTGATGCCGCAGGCGGCCTTCGGATCGAGCGCGCGGATCACGTCGAGATTGTCGTTCGTCGCGCCGAGATAGAACGCATGATTGGCGACGGACTTCGCCGCGGCGCGCGCGTACTTGTCTTCGAGCGCGTCGAGGGTCGTCGTCGTCGGCTTGGAGTTCGGCATCTCCATGAAGCTCGTGATGCCGCCGGCGACCGCGGCGCGCGATTCGGTCGCGAAATCGGCCTTGTGCTCGAGACCCGGCTCGCGGAAATGCACCTGGTCGTCGATCATACCGGGCAGCAGCCAGCAGCCCGACGCGTCGACCGTGGTTTCGTCGGCGCGCGCATCCAGCTGTTCGGCGATCACGTCGATGCGCCCGTCGCGCAGGCGCACGTCGGCAATGTAGCGGCGTCCTTCATTGACCAGCTCGGCATTGCGTATCAGCCAGTTCTTCATGAGTCCTTGCCTTCGAAAGGGTCCGATGATTGACGCCGGAACGTGAAGCGCGCGGGTACGTAGTCGAAGCCGCCCGCACTGAACGGGTTGCAGCGAAGCAGGCGCCAGCCGGCGAGCGCGCTTCCGCGCAGTGCGCCGTGTCGCGCGACGGCGACGCGCGCATAGTGCGAACAGCTCGGATAGTAGCGGCACCGTGCGCCGAACAACGGGCTCAGCAACCGCTTGTACAGGCCAAGCAAATAGAGTATTAGCCGGGACACGGAGGCGAGAAGCGCAGGACTTGGCGATGCGCGCGAGCGCAGATTTCCGGCGGTTGCCGGTGCTGGGGACTTAGGCTATAACACGCCGCCGCCTAGCCACAACGGTGAACGGAAATGGCGAAAAGCACGCGTAGTACGACAAAGAAAGTCGTCGCCAAGGGGAAGCCTGCGGCGAACGCCAAGGCGGTGAAGAAAGCGTCGGGCGCCGCGTCGAAGAAGGCGGTCGCGAAACCGGCGCCTTCGGCGAAGAAGACGGCGAAGCCCGCGGCGAAACCCGCGAAGACGGCGAAGCCCGTCGCGAAGGCGGCGAAGCCGGCATCCAAGCC
>NZ_DATIGT010000322.1:0-26424 GCF_035481375.1 Tahibacter sp. | reverse complement strand
GGCGAAGCGGGTCATCGCGGACTCCGGCAGTGCGAGAGGTCGGCGATTCTAGCGAGGATCGGCGACGCCGGCCGCGCTGCGGCGCGGCCCGCGCCGCTCAATCGGCCAGCAGGCTCGCCAGGCGCGCCAGATGCGAGGCGGCGACGTCCTTCTTCGCCTGCGCGTCCTGTTCGGCGTCGCGGCCGTCCCAATGCAGGTCGTCGGCGGGAATCTCGCTGAGGAACCGGCTCGGATCGTTCTTCATGACCTCGCCGAAGCGCCGCGAGCGGGCCGCGTAGCTCAGGCACAGCCGTTCCTTCGCGCGCGTGATGCCGACGTACATGAGGCGGCGTTCCTCATCGAGCCGTCCTTCCTCGATGCTGCCTTCGTGCGGCAGCTGGCCGTCCTCGACGCCGACGATGAAGACGAAACGGAATTCCAGCCCCTTCGCGCCGTGCAAGGTCATCAGCCGCACCGAGTTACCCGGATCGTCGCGGTCCGAATGCGTCAGCAGTGCGAGCTGCGCGGCGAGGTCGCCGGCGCTGGTCGCGCTCTTCTGCATCGCGCGGAACCATTCGGCGAGTTCGGTCAGGTTGTCCAGGCGCCGCTGGCGCGCGGCCGGATCCTTGATCTCGGCGACGAGGTGTTCGGCATAGCGCGTGCGGCGGATCAGTTCCTCGACGAGGTCCGCTGCGCTGACCTGCCGCGACTGCGCGCGCAGCGAGGCGATCAGGTCGGCAAACCCCGCGAGCGAGGAGGCCGAGCGCGGCGCGAGCTGCCTGAGCACACCGTCGCTCTGTGCGGCCTCGAGCAGCGATGCGTGGCGCTGCTGGGCGAGTTCGCCGAGTTTCTCCAGCGTCGTTGCGCCGACGTCCCTTCGTGGAATATTCGCAATTCGCAAGAATGCGGAATCGTCGTCGGGATTGGAGATCAGGCGAAGATAGGCCAGCACGTCCTTGACCTCGCCGCGGTCGAGGAACGCCGTGCCGCCGCTGATGTGGTACGGCACGCGCGCGAGGCGCAACGCCTTCTCGAGCGCGCGCGATTGATGATTGCCGCGATACAGAATCGCGAAGTCCATCCACTTGGCCTGGTTCTTCTCGGCCAGATGCGCGATGTCGGCGGCGACGCGTTCGGCTTCGTGCTCGCTGTCCTTGCACTCCATCACGCGGATCGGCGGACCGTCGGGGAGCTCGCTGAACAGCTGCTTCAGATGCTTGTGCGGATTGTTGGCGATGAGCTGGTTCGCTGCGCGCAGGATGCGCTTGGCGCAGCGGTAGTTCTGCTCGAGCTTCACGACCTTGAGGCTCGGATAGTCGCGAGCGAGATCGTCGAGATTCTCCGGATTCGCGCCGCGCCAGGCGTAGATCGACTGGTCGTCGTCGCCGACCGCCGTGAACGCGCCGCGCGGCCCGCAAAGATTGCGGATCAGGCGGTACTGCGCCGAGTTCGTGTCCTGGTATTCGTCGACGAGCAGATAGCGGATGCGTTCCTGCCAGGCGTCGCGCGTTTCCTTGTCCTGTTCGAGCAGCATCAGCGGCAGGCGGATCAGGTCGTCGAAGTCGACAGCGTTGAACGCCGCGAGCCGCTTCTGGTAGCCCTCGTAGAGCTGCGCGGCTTCGAGTTCGCGCGGACTGCGCGCCGCGGCGAGCGCCTGTGCCGGATCCAGGCCGTTGTTCTTGGCCGTGGAAACGAGATTGCGCAGCGCCCAGAGCTGATCGGACTTCAGCGCCTTCGGCAGCAGGTCCTTGATGATGGACTCGCCGTCGTCCGCGTCCAGGATGGAGAAGCCGCGCTTGAGGCCGAGCTTCGCGTGTTCGATCTGCAGGAATTTCAGGCCCATCGCGTGAAACGTGCAGACGGTCAGGTCGCCCGCCGCCTCGTTGGACACGAGCTTGCCGACGCGTTCGCGCATTTCGCGCGCGGCCTTGTTCGTGAACGTGATCGCGGCGATCTTCTTGGCGGCGATGTTCCGGCGCGTGACGAGGTGGGCGATCTTCTGCGTGATGACGCTGGTCTTGCCCGAGCCGGCGCCGGCGAGGACGAGCAGCGGACCGTCGCAGTAGTCGACGGCGGCGCGTTGAGCGGGATTGAGCATGGCGTGGGCATCGCAGGTCGGCGGCTGCGCCGGCGACGGCACAGGGCTGCCTATTCTGCCCGCGGCGGCGGCGCGCTCAAAGTCTTGCGTCTGCCGCTATCATGCCCACCCGCCCGCGCACCACCGACCATGGCCAAGCTCTACTTCTACTACTCGGCCATGAACGCCGGGAAGACCACGACCTTGCTGCAGAGCGCGCACAACTATCACGAGCGCGGCATGCGCACATTGATCTACACGCCGCGCCTGGACAACCGCTACGGCGAAGGCGTCGTCGCATCGCGCATCGGACTCAAGGCCAGCGGGCGCATCTTCGAGCGCGACGACGATCTGTTCGCCATGACGCGCGCCGATGTCGAATCCCGCGGCGCGCTGAACTGCGTGCTCGTCGACGAGGCCCAGTTCCTGACCAAGGCGCAGGTCTGGCAGCTCACCGAAATCGTCGATGCGCTGAACGTTCCCGTGCTCGCCTACGGCCTGCGCACCGACTTCCGCGGCGAACTGTTCGAAGGCAGCCAGTACCTGCTGGCCTGGGCCGATTCGTTCACCGAGATCAAGACGATCTGCCACACCGGCCGCAAGGCCACGATGGTGGTGCGCGTCGACGAGCACGGCCGCGCCGTGACGCAGGGGCCGCAGGTCCAGATCGGCGGCAACGACCGCTACGTCTCGGTCAGTCGCGCCGAGTTCAAGAAGATCACGAGCGGCGAAGGCCGCATCGAACTGCAGCAGCCCGGGCTGCCGCTCTGAGTCACTGTTTGACGAGTTCGACGCGCCGGTTCTTCGCGCGACCGGCATCGTCGGCGTTGCTTGCGACCGGCGCGGCACTGCCCATGCCCTGCGCGAGCAGCCGGTCGGCTGCGATTCCGTAAGTGCCCGCGAGCGCGGCGACGACGGCGTCTGCGCGCTTTTTGGACAATTCCATATTGTAGGAAGCGCCGCCCTGGTTGTCGGTGTGGCCGGCGACGACGAGCTTCAGTTCGCCGTCGGCGCGCAGCAGCGCCGCGATCTCGTCGAGCTGCGGCGTGGATTCGGGCTTGAGCTGCGCCTTGTCGAAGTCGAAATAGATGCCGTAGAGCGCGACCTTGCCGCCGCTCGCGATCGCCTGCGCCATCTCGTTCGCCTTCACGGTCACCATCTTCTGTTCGCGTGCCTTGGCTTCCAGCGTGACGACGACGGCGACGGTGCGCTCGTTCAGCGCCTTGCAGTAGAGATCGTCCTTGGCCGTGTACGCGAGCACGGCGACATGCGTGTCGGTGCCGTTGCCGCTCAATTTCGCGACGCCGTAGCGCAGATCCGCGAGATTCATGTCGACCGCGCACGCGGCATTGCTGAAGCTCTTCTCGCTGACGGCCGATTTCGGGAACAGATAGTTCAGCAGTCCCTGCTGGCCGCCGCCGTGCGTCGCACCCGACGTCACGTCGCCGCCGCAGGCCTCGGCCTTGCACTCGTACAGCGACTGGCCGCCTTTTTCCTGGATCAGCTGCTGATAGTTGCGCAGGACTTCGAGCGTGCTGCGTCCGGCCGGCAGCACGTAGACCGTGCGCGTGAGCTTGCCTTCGAGCGTCAGCGACGAGGCCGTCTGCATGAGCCGGTTGTTCATGCCGTCGCGGCGGCTGTCGTCGGGGTCCGGGGTCAGCGCGGCCAGCGGCAGCGTGATTTCGTCGTAGGCCTTGGCCTGCTGATCGACGATGAGCGCGCCCTCGTAGCGCCCGAGTCCGGCCGGATCGGCCGCGCCGGGTTCGTCGGCCGTCGGGACGGTAGCGTCGGCGAACGCGAGCGAGGTGGACAGGATCAGCAGCAGGGCGGAAACGCGGCGCGGGAACATGGGCACTCCGATCGGTTGCGGCCACGGCGTGTGGTCCAGCCGAAGAACACGCAGTTCGGCGTCGAACCCTGAAAGGAAATCCCCAGGAACCGCTGTTCCGGCTGTTTTCGAGTTGCTGAATCAGTGCTGGCAGCGCGGGCAGTAGAACGTGCTGCGCTGGCCCAGCGTCACGGATCTGATCGGCGTTCCGCACTGCTTGCAGGGCTCGCCAGCGCGACCGTAGACGAACAGCTCCTGCTCGAAATAGCCGGGCAGTCCGTCGGGACTGATGAAGTCGCGCAGCGTCGTACCGCCGCGGCGGATCGCATACGACAGGATCCGCTTCACTGCGGCGGCGAGATCGCGGTACCGCGCACGCGATATCTGTCCCGCCGCGCGCGCCGGGTGGATGCCGGCGGCGAACAGCGCCTCGGCCGCATAGATGTTGCCGACGCCGACGACGATTTTCTGATCCATCAGAAACAGCTTCACGCCGCTCTTGCGGCCGCGCGACAGCTGCCACAGCAGGTCGCCGTCGAAGTCGTCCGACAGCGGTTCGGGGCCGAGTCCGGCCAGCAGTTCATGGGTTTCGCCGGGCGCCTGCCACAGCTGGCAGCCGAAACGGCGCGGATCGGTGTAGCGCAGCACGTGACCCGAATCGAGATGCCAGTCGATGTGGTCGTGGATCGCGGCCGGCGTGGCTTCCGGCAGCACGCGCAGCGAACCCGACATGCCCAGATGCAGCAGCGCGCTGCCGGCCTGCGTGTGTACGAGCAGATATTTCGCGCGTCGCACGATGTCGTCGAGCCGCTGGCCGGGCAGTTGCTCGCGCAGCGCCTGCGCGATCGGCCAGCGCAGTTTCGGCTGGCGCACGGTCAGCTTCTCGACGCGGCGGCCGATCAGATGCGGCGCGAGGCCTCGGCGCGTGGTTTCTACTTCGGGCAATTCGGGCATCAGCGCACCACCGTGCCGGAGCCGGCACCGCCGGCCGGCAGCAGTTGCTGGATCTGTGGTTCGTCCAGCGGATAGGCCAGCGCGGGCTCCGTGCGCACGGCGACGTAGCGACCGTCGTCGCGACGGCGCACCGTGAACGCGATGCGTCGTCCGGATGCGTCGGACAGCTCCACGCTGCGCGCAGGCCCCGAGACCGTCTCGGGCGCGACGACCTGGCTCGTCGTGACGCGGTCCCACGCGGCCGCAAACTCGGGTCGGTCGCGGCCGTCGATCGTGACCTGTACGACATGGGCGAGCGGCTCGGCGAGGCGGTGATCGATCTCCGACTCGGCCGGTGCGAGCAGCCAGCCGCTGAAGCGGTCGGGCATCAGCGCGAGCGTGTCGCCGCTGCGCACGTAGCGGTCGCCGCGGATCGCATCGGTGACGCCGAATTCGAGCCGCCTGCCGTCGAGTTCGAGCACGGCCTGCGGTGGGTCGAGACCGACGCGCGCCGCGTCGAACCGATCACGCGCGTGGCGCGAACGCGTCGGCGCCGCGGCGATCGCGAGCAGCCGCGCGACGGCGTCCTTGTGGGCCGGCATCGCATACGGTTCGCGCATCCACCAGCGCCCGTCGTGCCGGTCGAAGCGGCGTATCGGCTTGCCGCGCGCGCTGACCGTCACGGCCGCGATGCGCGTGGTGTCGATGTCGGTCAGTGGCGCGAGTGTGCTCGCCTGTTCGCGTGCGGTGACGAACCAGACGATCGCGGCGAGCGCCGCGACGGCGGCGGTCAGCAGAAGGTTCTGACGCAGGTGCCGGCGCATGCGTCAGCGGCGCCGGCGGCGACGCCAACCCGTGACCAGGCCGATCAGTGCGAGCGCGGCCGGAATGCCGACGAGCAGGCTCACGCCCGTCAGGCTCAGTCGCGTCTGCGTGAGGCGGATCAGCCGGTCCGGCGCGCCCTGGTCGGGAATTTCGATCAGCGCGTCGTCGGCGAGCAGCCAGTTGAACAGGCGCTGGCCGAGTTCGCGATTGCCGCCGTTGGCGAGGAACTGGTTCGACAGGAAATCGCCGTCGCCGACGACGATGGCGCGCTGCTCGCGGCGATCCGGCCGCGGCGACAGCCGCGACAGCGCGAACGCGAGATCGAGCGGGCCGCGCATCTCGTCGGTATCCGCGTCGAAACGAATCGTCGCCGCGGATTCACCGGCCTTCGGCATCGCGCCGGTTTCGCTCCAGCTCTGCGCGCCGGAGCGCAGCAGCGGCTGCACCTGCCAGCGCGGTGCGGTCAGCTGCGCGAGCGGCACGGTCTGCGGGAACAGCGTGGTCAGCGCGAAGCCGCGCGTGATCGGATGCTCGGGATACTGGCTCGCGACGACGAAACTTGGATCGCCGAGACCGAGGCTCGCGCCGCTGCCGTCGACGAGGAGGCCCGGCAGCACGCGCACCGACAAGGCATCGGCCAGTGCGTTCAGTCCGGCGTTCTCGCCGGGTTCGACCAGCCAGAGCAGCGCGCCGCCGCGTTCGACCCAGTCGACGATTTCGGCGACGACCGGCTCGGCAACGACCGTGCGCGGATTGGCGACGACGAGCAGATCGGTGTTGTCGGGGATGCGCGCGCCGCTGCCGAGCACCAGCGGTACGCAGCGCACGCCCTGTGCGAGCAGCAGGGCGGTGAACTGGGCGAGGTCCGCATTGGCGACGCCGTCGGGCCGGCGTTCGCCGTTGCCGGAAAGGAACGCGACCACGCGTTCCTGCGTGCGAGACAGGCGCAGCAGCGCGTTCGAAAACTCGCGCTCGTTGAGGCGCAGCAGCCGTTCGCTGCGGCCGCGATGGCGCAGTTCCACTTCGCCGTCGACGGAAACGCCGAGCTGGCGCATCGCCGCCGGATCGGCGGCCGGATCGACGAAGGTCAGTGCGATGTCGGGCTTGTGCTGGCGATAACGTTCGACAAAGGCCGCGATGCCCTGGCGCAGGGGGCCGCCGTCGCTGGCGTAGGACACGACCTCGACCGGCGCATCGAGCCGTTGCAGCAGCTCGACACTCTGCGGTGCGAGCGAGGCGCGCTGCGCGTCGCTCCAGTCGGTCCGCGCGCTCCAGCGCGTGCTCAGGAAGCCGACGAAGCCCGCGGCCGCGAGCACCAGCAGCGCATGCACGAGCCGGCCCATGCCGCCGCGCATCAGTCCGTGCTCCGGAGGCCCGCGAGCTGGCGCGACGCCAGCGCGAGGAACACGACGGTGACCAGGACGAACCAGATCAGATCCACGCTCGCGACGACGCCGTCGCTGAGCGGGCCGAAGTGCGTCGGCAGCGCGAGCCAGTTGATCAGGCCGTTGCTGACGCCGGCGGCGCGCGCGCCGAGATCGACGATGCAGAGCAGCACATTGATCAGCAGCGCGAGCGCCGCAGCCAGCACGGGCTGCGCGGTGATGCTGGAGGCGTACAGCGCGATCGCGGTCAGCGCCGACGCGTGCAGGACCAGCGCGAGGAGGTTTGCAGCGAGGCGGCCGAGATCGAGGTCGGTCGTACCGATCAGGCTCAACGGCATCAGCGTGACGAGCGCCGTGAGCAGCAGCAGCCAGGCGAACAGGCCGAGCCATTTGCCGACGACGATCGCCGCGTCGCCGACGCCGGCGGCGAGCAGCAGGTTCAGCGAATGCGCACGGCGTTCGCCGGCAATCGCGCGCGAACCCATGAGCGGAACGAGCACGATCATGACGATCGCGAGCCAGCCGAGTACCGGAGCGGCGACCTGAGCCGTCGCGCCGACGCTGGCCGCGTTGCCCGTGGTTTCCTGGACGCGCAGGAACGTGTCGAGCCGCTCGAGGAATACCCAGGCCAGCAGCGCAACGACGCTGGCGAGCAGCAGCCACGACCAGGACTGCACGCGCAGCCTTCGCCACTCGTGGCCGGCTATGACGAAACTCGTCTTCATGCGACAGCCTCGGTCGGAAGATCCGTCGCGATGCGCAGGAACAATTGTTCGAGCCGCGCCGTTTCGCCGGGCGCTACGGTATCGAGATGGCGCAGCACTCCGCGATGCAGGATCGCAATGCGATCGCAGCAGGCTTCGGCTTCGGCGAGCAGATGCGTCGAGAGCAGCACCGCATGAGTCGCGCGCAGCTCGCCGATCAGCTCGCGCATGCGCAGCGACTGCACCGGATCGAGCCCCGATGCCGGTTCGTCGAGCACGACGACGGCCGGCTGGTGCAGCAGCGCCTGCGCGATGCCGACGCGTTGCTGGAAGCCCTTGGACAGCTGGCCGATCAGGCGGCGCTCCACCTCGCCGAGATCGCAGCGGCCGATTTCGCGCTGTACCGCTGCGCGCGCATCGCGGCTCGACAGGCCATGCAGACGCGCGCAGAACGTCAGGTATTCGGCGACGGTCAGCTCCGCGTGCAGCGGCGCGCGCTCGGGCAGATAGCCGATGCCGCGCCGGCCCCGCTCGGGATAGTCGTAGAGATCCTCGCCCGCCAGCAGCACCCGGCCTTCGTCGGGGGCGAGCACGCCGGCGACCATGCGCAGCGTCGTCGACTTGCCCGCGCCGTTGACCCCGAGCAGGCCGACCACCTCGCCGCGCGCGATCTCGAAACTCAACGCGCTCACGGCGCTGCGCCCCGCGAGTGTGCGCGAGATGCGATCGATGCGAAGCGCGGGAGCGGAGGCGGGGGCGGTCACAGGCGGCGGATTGTGGCCAAGACGCCGCGCGCGCCACAAGCGCTGCGTTCAGAATCGCAACAAAAACGAACGTTTGCGCATGTGGCACTTGGATTGCTTCACGTAGTACCCACAAACAGCGTCGCGTATAGTCGTCGTTCCGCCTTCCCCTTTCTCGCTGGCTCCTTAACCTATGTTTAACGCCGTGATCGAATTTCTGACCGGAGGATTGCTCCAGGCCAGTTGGCCGTGGCTGATCGCCTACTTCGTGCTCGTCACGCAGCTGACGATCTTCTCCGTGACGCTGTACCTGCATCGCAGTCAGGCGCACCGCGGCGTCGACTTCCATCCGGTGCTCAATCACTTCTTCCGGTTCTGGACGTGGTTCTCGACCGCGATGGTCACGAAAGAATGGGTAGCGATCCATCGCAAGCATCACGCGAAATGCGAGACCGACGAGGATCCGCACAGCCCGGTCATCTACGGCATCAAGAAGGTGCTCTGGGACGGCGTCGACCTGTATCGCCAGGCGCGCCGCAACACCGAGACGATGGACAAATACGGACTCGGCACGCCGAACGACTGGATCGAGCGCCGCGTCTACACGCCGATGCCGGAAGTCGGCCCGACGCTGATGCTGTTCCTGAACTTCGCGCTGTTCGGTCTCTGGGGTGTCGTGATCTGGGCCTGCCAGATGATCTGGATTCCGTTCTGGGCGGCCGGCGTCGTCAACGGTCTCGGCCACTGGTGGGGCTATCGCAATTTCGAGAGCAACGACACCGCGACGAACCTGAGCCCCTGGGGCCTGATCATCGGCGGCGAAGAACTGCACAACAATCACCACGCGTTCCCGAGCTCGTCGAAGTTCGCGCTGCGCAAGTGGGAGCTCGACATCGGCTGGATGGCGATCAAGACGTTCGAGTCCGTCGGCATGGCCAAGGTGCTGCGCGTCGCGCCGTCGCTCGACGTGCGTCCGAACGTGCATCTGCCGGACAGCGACACGATCAAGGCGCTGATCGCGCACAAATTCCAGGTTATGACCGACTACTTCGGCGGCGTCACGCTGCCGACGCTGCGTGACGAGGCGGCCCAGGCCGGCAACAACCTCAAGGATCTGCCGCGCCGTCTGCGCCGGTCGCTGTCGAACGGCGGCCGCTGGCTCGACAGCGAAGCGCGCGAGCGTCTCGGCCAGTGGGTCAGCCAGCGTCCGACCATGGCGACCGTCATGGAATACCGCGGCCGTCTGCACGAACTGATGGAAAGCCGCAACGGCGAAGCCATGCTCGAAGGCCTCAAGCAGTGGTGCCGCGAAGCCGAAGCCAGCGGTATCCGCGCGCTGCAGGAATTCGCGGCGCGACTCAAAGGCTATTCGCTGGTGGCGGCGCCGGCTCACTGACCGTCGCGTTCAACCGGGTACGAGTCGACGAAGGCGCCCGATGGCGCCTTCGTCGTTCAGGGAATTTGCATACGCCTTTCGTCCGGTAAATCCCCGTTGCACGGCTCGTGATCACCGTCACACAATGCGCGCGCGCATGTCGCGCATCGAGGGGAAATCACGTGACCAAATTTTCTGGTTTGCTGCTCGCGTTCGCCGGTATGGTTGCCGCCTCCGGTCAGGTTGTCGCCGAGTCGTCCGATTCGAAGATCGTGATCAAGAACAAGTCGGCCTGGGCGATTCATCAGCTGTTCCTTTCGCCGACCGACGAGCGCGAATGGGGCGAAGACCAGCTCGGCAAGCACACCGTGAATACGGGCGACAGCTTCACGCTGACCGGCGTTCCCTGCCGCGCCTACGACGTGCGCCTGGTCGATGAAGACGGCGACGAGTGCATCGTCGAGGACGTCGGCATCTGTGCGACCAGCAACACCTGGGTCATCGACGACGAAGACCTCGTCGGCTGCCAGGCGGCGACGCAGGACGACTGAATACCAGTGCCGGCGCCTCAGCGGCGCCGGCACCGAAAACGCCGGTTCCTGACGGCTCTGCCGCTACACTCCGCGTTTGCCAGCCGGAGCGCGGCGTGAACCACGAACCCGTCGAATCGACCGAATCGCTGGCCGCGACACAGCGGCGCGTTGCGTTCGAAAGTCTGCGCGAGCGCACCGACGAACTCGAGCTGATCATCTCCGGCATCAGCCTGCTCGCGTTGCTGTCGCTGCCCGGCTGGCTGTTCGACCATTGGGTCCAGGTCGAGGTGCACGCCGAGGGTCAGCGTCACCTGTTGCTCGCGTTCGCGTTCCAGCTCGGGAGCGGGCTCAGCATGACGCTCGCCGGCGCGTTCCTGCTGCACCTGGCCGTGCGCGCCTACTGGGTCGGCCTGATCGGTCTCAAGGCGGCGTTTCCCGCCGGTATCCGCTGGGACGAGATCCGCAGCATCGGGCCGATCACGCGCGACTACCACCGCCGCACCGTCGTGGATCTCGATACCGCGATCGATGCGGCCGACCGCGTCGCCTCGATCGTGTTCGCGCTGGTCAGCCTGGTCGCGCTGTCGGTGCTGTGGATCGGGGTCCTGCTCGTCGTGGCGACCCTGTTCGCGATGGGATTCGCCGCCCTGGCCGGCCAGTCCGCTGAACCCGCGACCGATTCCGCCTCGACCGTGTTCGCCGTGCTGACGCTCATCGTCGTGCTGCCGTTGCTTGCACTCGACAGCGCGTGGCTTGCACGCCGGCAGCAGCGGCCCGTCCCGGCCTGGCGGCGCACGGTCGTCGAGAAACTCATCTACCTGCAGGGCATCCTGTTTCCGCAGCGCCTCGTGCTGCCGGTACAGCTCTCGCTCGAAAGCAATCTGCCGAGACGTACGTTCACGCTGGCCTTCCTGCTGTTGCTTCTGTCGAGCGCCGTGTTCGGCAGCGTGCAGGAACGTGCGGTGCGCGAGTTCGCGCTCGTGTCGAGCTACTCTTATTTCGGCGACACCGATGCTGAAGAGGGTCTGCGCAGTGCGCACTATGCGAATCTGCGCAGCGAGCGCGACGCGCTCGCGCGCGTGCCGCTGATTCCGGCCGACATGATCGCCGACGGTCATTTGCGATTGTTCCTGCCCTACCTGCCGGAACGCGACAATGCCGTCTTGCGCGTGCAATGCCCGCAGGCGGTCGATTCCGCCGCGCGTCGCCGGTGTCTGGCCGGGCTGTGGGAGGTCACGATCGACGACAAGCCCGCCGATCTCGCCGCGTTCGTCACCGCGGAGCGTCGCGATCTCGGCCAGCGCGGCCTGCAGGGATATCTGAGTCTCGCCGGGCTCGCGCCGGGCGCGCACGTGCTGCGGGTGCGCTGGAACGCGGCGGCGGCCGGTCGTGCGAAACGCGCCGACTACCGCATTCCGTTCTGGTTCTCGCCGCCGTACCAGCAGGACCTCGCGCCAGCCGCGCGCTGATCTCAGGCACAAAAAAACCCGCCTTTCGGCGGGTTCTTCAGGTGCGGCGAATTACTTGATCTTCGCTTCTTTGTACGCCACGTGCTTGCGCACGACGGGATCGTATTTCTTGATCTCCATCTTGTCCGGCGTGTTCTTCTTGTTCTTGTCGGTGGTATAGAAGTGGCCGGTGCCGGCGGTGGAGATCAGGCGGATCTTGTCACGCTTGGATGCCATGGGTCAGTCTCCTCAGATCTTCTCGCCACGAGCGCGGAGCTCGGCGACGACGACCTCGATACCTTTCTTGTCGATGGTACGCAGGGCGTGGTTGGAAAGGCGCAGCTTGATCCAGCGGTTCTCGCTCGGCACCCAGAAGCGGCGCTCGTGCAGGTTCGGCAGCCAGCGGCGGCGGGTCTTGTTGTTGGCGTGCGAGACGTTGTTGCCGCTCAGCGCACCCTTGCCGGTAACTTGGCATTTACGGGCCATACGTACCTCATCATGTCGGTTGTGCCGCCCTTGGCCAGGGCGGTATCGGCCCAGCGGCACGGTGTCGTGCCACGCGTAGCTGGAAGTCGCCTGCGTCAGTAGTACTGCGCGAAAACACCGGAACGCGTGCCGGGTTTCCTGGCCCGGGAACCGGGCGCCGCAAAGCGAGCCGCGCTTTATAGCAGGGTCGGCATGGCCCGGCAAGCGAACCCGGCCGCTGTCGTCCGCGCCGACAGGCAGGGGCGCGGCGGCAACCGCGAAAGCTCCGGAATTCCGCGGTGCCGCCGGAAGCCCGAACGTGCACCGGATTCACCGGCCCGGGAAACCGCCGGGAGTGGCGGATTTTGAAGCTTCCCTTGTGGGATACTCCCGCTCCTTTTGATTCATACACCCGCATCCGGAGTCGTCATGTCCGATAACACCGCCAACGGCCAGGCCGCTGCGCAGGCGCAGCTGTCCGTCCAGAAGATCTACATCAAGGATTCCTCGTTCGAAGCTCCGGCTGCTCCGCATATCTTCCAGGAACCGGGCCAGCCGCAGATCCAGCTGCAGCTCGGCCAGCAGGTCAACGCGCTCGCGCAGGACGTCTTCGAAGTCGTTCTCAGCGTGACCGTGACCTGCAAGCTCGGCGAGAAGACCGCCTATCTCTGCGAAGTCCAGCAGGCCGGCATCTTCGGCGTCGCTGGCTTCGACGATGCCAACCGCGATGCGGTGCTCGGCAGCTACTGCCCGAACGTGCTGTTCCCGTATGCCCGCCAAGCCGTGTCCGACGCGGTCCAGAATGGCGGCTTCCCCCCGTTCTTCCTGCAGCCGATCAACTTCGACGCGTTGTACGCCGAAGCGATGGCGCGCCGCGCCGAAGGCGCCACGGCCGCTCCGTCACTGAACGCCTGATCGCATGACTGCGCAACCCCGGGTCGCCGTCCTGGGTGCCGGCTCCTGGGGCACTGCGCTGGCCAGCCTGCTCGCCCGGCACGGCGTCCACACCACGCTGTGGGGGCGCGATGCCGCTGCGATGCGGGCCATGGCCGATACCGGCCGCAACGCGCGTTATCTGCCGCAGAGCGCGTTGCCGGCCACGCTGAACTACAGCGCAGATCTCGCCGCGAGCGTCGTCGACGCCGACTGGATCCTCGTCGTCGCGCCGAGCCACGCGTTCCGCGAACTCGTCGAGAAGCTCGCCGAGCTGCCGTCGCGGTTTCGGGGCCTGGCCTGGGCCACCAAGGGCTTCGAGCCCGGTACCGGCCGATTCCTCCATGAGCTCGTCGAAGAAATCCTGCCGGGCCAACCGGCGGCGATCGTGACCGGACCGTCGTTCGCGCGCGAAGTCGTCGACGGCCTGCCGACCGCCGTCACGGTCCACTCCGACGACCCCGACTTCGCGCAGACCGTCGCCGAACAACTGCACGGTCCGACGTTCCGCGCCTACACCGGCACCGACATGCTCGGCGCCGAGCTCGGCGGCGCAATGAAGAACGTGCTCGCCGTAGCGACCGGCGTCGCCGACGGCATGCAGCTCGGCCTCAATGCGCGTGCCGGACTGATCACGCGCGGTCTCAACGAAATGCTGCGGCTGGGCGTTGCGCTCGGCGCGCGCGCGGAAACGCTGATGGGGCTCGCCGGTCTCGGCGATCTGGTGCTGACCTGCACCGGCGACCTGTCGCGCAACCGACGCCTCGGGCTCGCGCTGGGCCGCGGCACGCCGCTGCGTCAGGCTGTGGCGGAGATCGGTCAGGTCGTCGAGAGCGTGCAGACTGCCGACGAGGTCATCCGCCTGGCCACGCGCCACGGCGTCGAGCTGCCGATCGCGCAGAGCGTGCAGCGTGTGCTGCACGAGGAAATCACGCCGACCGAAGGTCTGCGCCTGCTGCTCGCGCGCGAGCAGAAGCCTGAATATCCGGAACCGCTGCCCTAGCGCGGCGCGTCCCGGCACGGCGGCCGCAGCCGCCGTGCCGTTCTCCCCTGTATCAGTTTTTCTTCCTGGCCTTGTCCAGCGCCGCCTGGACCGATCCCGTCGTGATCGGGTGGTAGCCCGGGCGCGCCTTGGCGAACACGCCTTCGGCGAAGGTCAGTCCGTCGGGCGTGGTCATCAGCGCTTCCCAGGTCGGCATGATGAGCTTGCGCCGGCCGATGCCGATCAGGAATTGCTCAATCGACGGACGCGCCTTCGCATAGCCGCTGCGCACGGTCAGCGGATACCAGCGCTGCGCGATCTCGCCGTTCGCGGTGCCATTGAAATGCAGCGCGGCGTCGAGCTCGTCGAGCTGCTTCGCGTCGAGCTTTTCCGGCAGTCCTTCGAGGAAGCGCACGGTTTCCTGCGTGCCCCACTTGGCCGCGGCCAGCGACGCCGCATCGCGCTTGCCGCCGAGCCAATCGGTGCGGGCCGCGTTGACCTTGTCGAAGCGTGCCGATTTCGCCGGCTCGGCCGTCTCGGGCAGGCCTGGCTGCTTGAGCCATGCGTCGATCTCGGCCGGCTTGACCTTGCCCGGGTGCTTGTCGATGAGGTGCTTCTGCAGATAGGCGACGAACACGTCGCTGTCGACGCTCTGGAACGCGTGCGCGTCGAACCAGCCGCGCAGGAACGCATCGAACGCCGGGCGGCCGAAGCGCTTTTCGAGGAAGGTCAGGAACCACGCGCCCTTGATGTAGGCCACGTCGGTCAGCGCTTCGTCGGGGTCGCGGCCGACGAGCGGCGCGAGCATGAGCAGCTGGTCTTCGGGCTTGAGTTCGGCCATTTCCTGCTTCAGGCCGAACTGGCTGATCACGTCTTCCATGTCCGACTGTTCGCGGCCGTAGACCGCCTCGACGATGCGGTTCTCGACATAGCTCGTGAATCCTTCATTGAGCCAGATGTCCTTCCAGCTCGAATTCGTGACGAGATTGCCCGACCACGAATGCGCGAGTTCGTGGGCGACCAGCGAGGTCAGGCTCTTGTCGCCGACGATGACGGTCGGCGTCGCGAACGTCATGCGCGGGTTCTCCATGCCGCCGAACGGAAAGCTCGGCGGAAGCACGAGGATGTCGTAGCGTCCCCAGCGATAGCTGCCGTAGAGCTTTTCGGTCGCGACGATCATCTTCTCGGTGTCTTCGAACTCCTTCGCCGCCTTGTCGACCATGGCGTGTTCGGCATAGACGGCCGTGCGCGGGCCGGTGCTCTTGGCCGCGATGTCGCCGACCGCGAGCGCGAGCAGGTACGACGGAATCGGCTTGTCCATCTCGAAATGGAACTCGCCGGTCTCGACCGAGGCATCGGGATGATTGTTCGCGCTCATGACCGCGCGCAGCGGCTTGGGCACGTGCACGTCGGCGCTGTAGGTGAAGCGCACGGCCGGCGTATCCTGCAGCGGCACCCAGGAGCGCGCGTGAATCGCCTGCGACTGCGAGAACAGGAACGGGTGCTTCTTGCCCGCGGTCTGCGTTTCACTGAGCCACTGCAGGCCCGAGGCCTCCGGGTGCGTCGCGTACGACACGCGCACCTTCGGCGCCTGCTGGTCGAACTTCACGATCAGCGGCGCGCCGAGGATCTTGTCGGCCGTGCCGAGCGAGAACACGGCCGGCGACGTCTTGCCCGCGGCGTCGACGATTTCGACGGTCGCGATCGACAGGCCGCGAGTGTCGAGCTTGAGCTCGCGCGCATTCTTGTCGCGCCAGTCGAGGCTGAGTTCGGCCTTGCCGACGATCTGGTGCGTGCGGAACGTGACGTGCAGGTCGAGCGCGAGGTTCGTCACGCGCACCTTGTCGGTCTCGGCGTAGGAGTTCGGATCGCTCGCCGCCTGCGCGGTCACGGCGGCGGTCGAGGCAATCAGGGCGAGCGCGGGCAGCAAGGCATGGATCGGTGACATGGCGGGCCGGGCGATGGGGAAAGCCCGAGTATGCCACCGCCGGCGTCCGCTGCCAGTTGCGTCGGTCAGCCGCTCGCGGCGCGGGGCGCCGCGCGACCGTCAGACGCGATAGCCGCGATGGATCGCGACGATGCCGGCGCTGAGGTTGCGCACCTCGACCTTGGCGAAGCCGGCCTGCTCGAGCATGCCGCGCAGCGTCTCCTGGTTCGGATGCTTGCGGATCGATTCGGCGAGATAGCGATAGCTGTCGGCATCCTGGGCGAACAGGCGGCCGAGCCGCGGCAGCACCTTGAACGAATGGAAGTCGTAGAGCGGCCTGAGCCAGTCCTGGCGCACTTCGGAAAACTCGAGGATCAGCGCCCGGCCGCCGATCTTGAGCACGCGATGCATCTCGCCGAGCGCGCGCTGCTTGTCGGTGACGTTGCGCAGTCCGAACGCGATCGTGACGGCATCGAAACTGCGATCCGGGAACGGCAGCGCTTCCGCATTGAGCTGCGCGTAGCGCAGGCCCTGAACGAGTCCGCGGTCGGTCAGGCGGTCGCGGCCGACGCGCAGCATCGCGTCGTTGATGTCGCCGATCACGACCTCGCCCTCGGTGCCGACCTGCGGCAGCATCAGCGCCGCAATGTCGCCGGTGCCGCCGGCCAGATCCAGCACGCGATCGCCGCGGCGCAGACCGCTGATCGCGACGAAATGCCGTTTCCAGAGCCGGTGGATGCCGAACGACATCAGGTCGTTCATGAGGTCGTATTTCTCGGCCACGGACGTGAACACGTCGCCGACGAGTTTCTGCTTCTCTGCGACCGGAACGTCGCGGTAGCCGAAATGCGTAGTGGGCTGATCGCTCATGCGGCGGATGCTAGCGCACCCGCCGCAGACTATCGACTGTTGCTGGCGCTCTGTCGCGTCGAACCGCGGTTGGGTTGTGATAGCGAAACCGCTGCGCAATGGCGGGAAGCTGATTCGCCCGCTCTGTCAATCCGGCAAGTTGCCGCAGCTATCGTCGTTCGGATTGCACGGTGGCGGACCGTGCATTTCGAGGACGTCTTTGACGAGATACCAATCGCCACCCGGAACTCGTCCGTAGGTCGTGTCGCGCGTCCAATCGTTGAGCCGTTGATGAATATCGATGCTGGTCGTGCTATCCGGAAGCGTTCCGGGTAACGGGGGATTCGGTAGCGGGGGCGCGCCGCTTTCGGAGGCAATCTGTGCAGCGCTTTTGATCCTGAGATCATCGCTTCCTGCAAGAGCGTTGAACTCGGTTTGGCTCAGTTGCCGGGTTTCGGTAATGCGGGCGCCGTCCGGGTCGGTTCGTGTGATCGTGATCACGACATTCTTTGCTGCGCGCTCGGCGAGCGCCGTTCGATGATCATCGTGGGACTGGGCGGCGAATGCCGGTATCGCCACAAAAGGCGCGGCGAAAAATATTAAAAAAAGCGCCTTGTGCATAAAGCTTCCTTCGCTTGCTTGCGCTCGTTGTTCGCGCAGGATCACCTTATTCTTGCGAACTCCCCTGTGGCAACAAATGAAGTATGCGCACGCGTGCGGTCCAGTCGGGTAGGGTTCGAGCAGTGGCAATTCGCCTCGCTTTGAAGTTTCTACTCCACCGGCCGTATCGTCCCCACGAGCGGCTTGCTCAGCGTGTTGCGGTCGCGCGGGTTGTCGAGCGTGTCGGCGACGAGCTGCCAATTGCCGTCGTCGCCGCGCGTGAAGGTCGACGTGCGCACCCAGACGCCGCGTCGCTGTACGAACTCGAGCTGTGAGGCGCCGGGCGGATAGTCCGCGGTCGTCGGCGGTTGCGGCGGCAGCGGTGCGCCGAGCGCTTCGGGGCGGGTGTCGCTTCCGGCGTCGATGCCGAACCGGCGTTCTTCGCGTTCATCGAGACTGCGCGACAGGATGGCCTGCGTGCCGTCGCCATGGCGCACCTCGATGCGCAGTTCGGTCTTGCCCGGCAACGCTGCGGCCATGGCGAGCGTCGCGGCTGCGACAAGGCCGCTGCCGCTCAGAAGTCTGCCCAGAATCGATCGTCGACGCATCGGTGCCCCCGCACTGTGCCCGGATGCCTATTAGTGCCGTTTCCGGCGCTGCGGGGAAAGAGGGGCGACGGAAATTGCCGTTGCGGGAATCGGGTTTTCGCCGGCCCGGTCAGCGCTGCAGGCCGGCCTGATCGAGCGCGGCGAGGTAGGCAGACCAGTTCGCGTCCTGATTGCGCCCCAGGTCATGCAGCACGGTCCACGAAAAGATGCCGGTCTGGTGGCCGTCGTCGAAGCGCAGCAGTACGGCGTAGTGGCCGACGGGTTCGATCGCGTCGACGTTCACGTGGCGCTTGCCGCCGACGAGCACGCGCTGGCCGGGACCGTGGCCCTGCACTTCGGCGCTCGGCGAGTGCGTGCGCAGGTATTCGCAGGGCAGGCGAAACACCTCGCCCGTGTCGAAGCTGACTTCGAGCACATGCGAGGCGCGATGCAGGGTGATGCCCGTGGGGCGCGGCGCGGCGCTCACTGCGCGGCGGCCTCAGCGGGGGTCGGTGCTGTGCAGTCGCGGTTCCTGTGGCGGACCGCTGGGTTCGCCGGCGACGCGGTACAGCGTGTCCATGTACGAGGTGCCGAAACCGATCGAGCCGATGTCGTCGTACTCGTAGTCGCCGGCGTCCGGATACCAGCGCGCGTTCGGGTCGATCTCGCGCAAGGTCACGACTTCGGGGCCGACGCTTTCGAGCTTGCCGATATAGCTGGCTTCGCCGGTCTCCTCGTCGAGCATGTTGATTGAGATGATCGGTGCGCGTTCGGCCGCGGAGCGGGCGACGTTGGCCCAGTTGTCGAGCGGAAAACCGGCCGGTGCGTTCAGTGTTTCGGCGTTGAGCACGAGCGCCTTCTCGACGAATTCGCGCGACGGATCTTCTTCGGCGTGGGTCACGTCGCCGAGCGCGATAACGAGGAATCCGTCGAAGCGCATTGAATCGGAAATCTCGGCAATCATCACGAAATCGGCCGAAACGTCGGCGATCATGCCATGAACCCAGCTTGGGTCTATGCCCTCGCGCTTGACGCGGACGGGAATGCGCTGCTCCTGCGCCTCGCGCAGGTAGGCGCGCGGTCCGCGCGCCTTGAATTTCACGATATTGGTCATGGGCGGAATTGTAGCCGACCCGGTGTGGAGCCGGGTTCACGGCGCGTTATCTGGGGACGCCCGACGGCGATGAAAAGGCGTTGCCGCAGAGTACGGCCGGGCCCGGTCCTGCGACCGGGTCCGGCGCACTCCTCTCCTCCCCAGGAGATCTGCGCGGTGGCGTCGTTCCGCGGAAAACCGGCGGTCCGGGCCGGTCCTCAGGCCGCGTGACGGTTGCCGTGGAACTGCTCTTCCTCGGTCGAGCCCTTGAGTGCGGTGGTCGACGACTGGCCGTTCTGGATGGTCTGCGTGACCGCGTCGAAGTAGCCGGTGCCGACTTCGCGCTGGTGCTTGACCGCCGTGAAGCCGCGGTCGGCGGCGGCGAACTCGGCTTCCTGCAGCTCGACGAACGCGCTCATCTGGTTGCGCGCGTAGCCGTAGGCCAGGTTGAACATCGAGTAGTTCAGCGAGTGGAAGCCGGCCAGCGTGATGAACTGGAACTTGTAGCCGTAGCTCGCGATTTCCTTCTGGAATTTCGCGATCGTCGCGTCGTCGAGGTTCTTTTTCCAGTTGAAGCTCGGGCTGCAGTTGTAGGCGAGCAGCTTGCCCGGGTACTTCGCATGGATGGCCTCGGCGAACTTCTTGGCGAACGCCAGATCCGGCTTGCCGGTCTCGCACCAGACGAGGTCGGCATAAGGCGCGTAGGCGAGGCCGCGGCTGATCGCCTGGTCGATGCCCGGACGCGTCTTGTAGAAGCCTTCGACCGTGCGTTCGCCGGTGCAGAACGGCTTGTCGTTGTCGTCGATGTCGGAGGTCAGCAGGTCGGCCGCTTCGGCGTCGGTACGCGCGACGAGGATCGTCGGCACGCCCATGACGTCGGCGGCGAGGCGCGCGGCGGAAAGTTTCTCGACCGCTTCGCGCGTCGGCACGAGCACCTTGCCGCCCATGTGGCCGCACTTCTTGACGCTCGCGAGCTGGTCTTCGAAATGCACGCCGGCCGCGCCGGCCTCGATCATGGCTTTCATGAGCTCGAACGCGTTGAGCACGCCGCCGAAACCGGCTTCGGCGTCGGCGACGATCGGCTGCAGCCAGTCGATGTCGTTCTTGCCTTCGGCGTGGTGCAGCTGGTCGGCGCGCAGCAGCGTGCTGTTGATGCGCTTGACGACCTGCGGCACCGAGTTGGCCGGATACAGCGACTGGTCCGGATACATTTCGCCGGCGAGATTTGCATCGGCGGCGACCTGCCAGCCCGACAGATAGATCGCCTTGAGGCCGGCCTTGACCTGCTGCATGGCCTGGTTGCCGGTCAGCGCGCCGAGCGCGTTGACGAACGGCTCCTTGTGCAGGTGGCTCCAGAGTTTCTCGGCGCCGAGGCGCGCGATCGAATGCTCGATTGGCACGCTGCCGCGCAGACGCACCACGTCGGCGGCGGAATAAGTGCGCGTGACGCCGGCCCAGCGCGGGTTGTTCTGCCAGTCCTGCTGCAGCTGTTCGGCGGTCGCGAAAGTGCTCTTCATGGTCATCAACCTTGCTCGTGTGGTGCGTGGAAAAAGGTGTTGGTGATTACGGCAGCAGCGCGTAGGCCGGCAGCGTCAGGAAGTCGGCGAGCTGTCGCGCGTGGGTCAGTTCGGCCAGCATCCAGGCCGCCTGCGGCAGCCGGTCCTGGCCCGGCAGGCCGGATTTCGGCAGTCGCTCGGCAATGGTCTGGATCGCTTCGTCGAACAGCGCGAAGTCGAGCGCCGTGCCGTCGTCGAGGCGCAGACCTTCGTGGTGCAGCCAGTGCCAGAGCTGCGCGCGCGAGATTTCGGCGGTCGCCGCGTCCTCCATCAGGTGGTGGATCGGCACGCAGCCGAGGCCGTCGAGCCAGGCGGCGAGGTAACGCACGCAGACGTCGATGTTGTTGAGGAAGCCCGCGCGCGTGATCGTGCCCGGCGGCGCGAGGATCAGATCGTCGCGGCCGACCTTGACGTCGTCGCGCAGCCGGTCGAGCTGGTTCGGTGCCGGCATCGCCGCATCGAATTCGGCCTGCGCGACCGGAATCAGGCCCGGATGCGCGACCCAGGTGCCGTCATGTCCGGCGCGCGCCTCGCGCTGCTTGTCGGCGCGCACGCGCGCCAGCGCGGTCTCGTTCGCTTCCGGATCGCCCGAAATCGGAATCTGCGCCGCCATGCCGCCCATCGCGAACGCGCCGCGGCGATGGCAGGTCTGGATCAGCAGTTCAGAATACGCCTTGAGGAACGGCACGGTCATGCCGACCTGGCCGCGCTCCGGCAGGATGTGGCTGCGGTGCGCGCGGAACGTTTTGATATAGGAAAAAATATAATCCCAGCGGCCACAGTTCAGGCCGACGATGCGCGACTTCAGCGCATGCAGGATCTCGTGCATCTCGAACACGGCCGGCAGCGTCTCGATGAGCACGGTCGCCTTCATGCAGCCGGCCGGCAGATCGAGCTCGGCCTCGGCAAAGGCCATGACGTCGTCCCAGAGCGCCGCTTCGCGGTGGCTCTCCATCTTCGGCAGGTAGAAATACGGGCCGCGGTCGCGCGACTGCTGCGTGCGCGCGTTGTGGAAGGCATAGAGACCGAAATCGAACAGGGCGCCGGAAATTTCCTCGTCGTCGACGCGGGCGTGCTTCTCCGGCAGATGCCAGCCGCGCGGACGCACGACGAGCACGGCGGTTTCGGGTTTTAGGCGGTATTCGCGGCCGTCGGGCGCGCGGTATTCGATCGTGCCGGCGACGGCGTCGCGCAGGTTGATCTGGCCGTCGAGCATGGCCTCCCAGGTCGGTGCCGAGGAGTCCTCGAAGTCGGCCATGAACACCTTCGCGCCGGAGTTCAGCGCATTGATGATCATCTTGCGCTCGACCGGCCCGGTGATCTCGACGCGACGGTCGCGCAGCGCGGCCGGGATCGGCGCGACGGTCCAGACCGACTCGCGGATCGTGCGGGTCTCCGGCAGGAAGTCCGGCAACTCGCCGGCGTCGAAGCGAGCCTGGCGTGTCGTACGCGCCTCCAGCAACTGGCGGCGGCGCGCGTCGAAGCGACGATGCAGCGCAGCAAGGAAGGCGAGCGCGGCCGGCGTCAGGATCTGCTCGTAACCAGGTTTGACGGCCGCGCGGATGTCCACTGCCGCTGCGCCGAATTGATCCGCTGCCACTGCCATCGCCCTCTCCGTCTTCGCGTTGCGAGTGCTTGGAGCCTATGCGTGCAGTGCAGCATTTGACAAACCAAACATTTCAATGCATTCCTTTAACAACGTTAAATCTTTGCCAAGTGGTTGAAATCATGGCGACATCAAACGATCGTTTGAAACCCGGGTTGTCGCGTACGGTTGCGCGCGGCGGCGGCACTACCGCCTCGGGGGGGCGGCGCAAGCCGAAAACGCGCACCGACGCCGAAACGACGCCGCGCTTCTACTACAAGGGCAACCGGGTCAAGCAGTTGCGTGCTTTCTGCCATGTCGTGAAGTTCGGCACGCTGGCGCGTGCGGGCGAAGCGCTGTTCCTGTCGCAGGCGGCAATCAGCCTGCAGCTCTCGGCGCTGGAGACCGAACTCGGCGTGCGTCTGCTCGAGCGCGCGCGGCCGCGCTTCGTGCTGACGCGCGAAGGCCAGATGCTCTATGAGCTGGCCCGGCCGCTCGTCGAGGGGCTCGAAAGCCTCGATCAGCAGTTCCGCAGCCAGCTCCAGGGGCTCGACGCCGGCGAAGTCGTGATCGCGGCGGGTTCGTCGACGATCCAGTACCTGCTGCCGCCGCTCGTACGCGCATTCCGCGAGGAACACCCCGGCGTGCGGCTGCAGCTCCACAATGTGACCGGCAAGGACGGCCTGGCCCTGCTGCGCCAGGATCAGGTCGACTTCGCGTTCGGCTCGATGCTCGACGTGCCTCACGACCTGTCCTACGAGCCGGTGCAGTGGTTCGATCCGATGCTGATCCTGCCACGCGACCATCCGCTCGCCGACAAGCCTGACATCCGGCTCGAAGACCTGTCGCCGTACGGACTGATCCTGCCGCCGCAGCGGCTGACGACCTACCGGCTCGTCGACCTCGTGTTCCAGCAGCGCCGCGTGCCGTATCGCGTCGCGATCGAAGTCGGCGGCTGGGAAGTCATCAAGGAATACGTCGCGATGGGCCTGGGCATCTCGATCGTCACCGGCATCTGCATCACCGACCTCGACAAGGCGCGGCTCGAAGTCCGCAACCTGAGGCAGTATTTTCCACAACGCAGCTATGGCGTCGTCATGCGCAAAGGCAAATACCTGTCGACCCAGGCGCGCGCTTTCGTCGATCTCATCCGCCCGGGCCTGTTCGGCCGCGCCGGCTACGACGACGCGGGGCACTCGGAACGCTGAGTCGCGCCGCTTTCAGCGATCGCGTGCGATCTCGAAGCGGAAGCCTGCCCGTAGACCGACTCGATCGGATCGTGGCCGACCCCCGGCGAACCTGCGGTGCAGGTTGCGAACGTGCGAATCGACCGTGCAGTCGCTGACGACGCGATGGTCGTAGCCCGCGTCCAGCAGCTGGCTGCGAAAATATACTTTTCCCCGCGCACTTCGAAGCGGTCGCCGTCGGGCACGATGCCGCCGGCGACGTCGGTCGTTGCCAAGGCGCGACCCGCGCCTTCGTCCGGCGCAGCAACGCGCGGACGCGCGCGCCGAGTTCGCGCAGGCTGAACGGCTTGCACCGATGGTCGTTGGCGCCGAGATCGAGGCCGAGCAGGCGATCGATCTCCTCCGCGCGTGCCGTGACCATGATGATCGGCAGGTCGGAGAACTCGCGCCGGCAGATGTTCAGGCCGTCCTCCCGGGCAGCATCACATCGCGCAGCAGCAATTCCGGCAGGCGCCGCGATCAGTCCGCTGCGCCGCTGGCCTTCGGCGAATACCCGCTCGGGCGCCGTCGACCGATGGCGGTGCAGCCGCGGCGGTCGACGGCGAGCAGGGGGAAAGACATGACGATCTCGGGCTTGAGTCAGGTTCGCATCCACCTTGGGCGCCAATTGCGCAGCGGCGGCGCAGGGACTTGGGAGAATTTGTGCAATTCCGACGCCCAGCTTCCGGCACAGGCCGCAATTCGGGCCGCGTTCTAGGCTGACGCGATCCACCGGGAGAATCGCGATGAAGCTCAGACTCTGTGCGGGCGCACTGTTGCTATGCGTGTTCGGAATCGCGGCGGCGGCCGAACAGGTCGAACGCAGCGAAGTGCTGACGATGGGAGCGAAGGCCGGCTTTCAGGAAGCGCGCTATGCCGACGACGGCAGCGTGCGCGTGCATTTCGAATTCAACGACCGCGGCCGCGGTCCGAAGCTCGACTCCGAGTTCCGGGTCGCCGCTGACGGCAGCGTCGAGTCGATCGCGAACAAGGGCAACGACTACTTCAAGGGCCCGGTCGACGAAACCTTCAAGCGCGACGGCAGCAGCTTCACCTGGAAGAACGCCTCGGAGAACGAGACGCGCACGAGCGAACAGCCCTCGTTCTATCTGAGCCTCAACGGCACGCCCGAGGAATACGTGCTGCTGGCGCGCGCGCTGCTGAAGGCACCGCAGCAGAAACTTCTGATCCTGCCGGCCGGCGAAGCGCGCATCGAGAAGCTCACCGAACTGCGCGTGAAGGGCAAGCCCGGCGCGAAGAAGGTCACGCTGTACGCGGTGCACGGCCTCGATCTGACCCCGAGCTTCGTCTGGCTCGACGACCAGCAGCGCTTCTTCGCGAACTATTCGAGCTGGTCTTCGCTCGTGCGCGAAGGTTACGCCGACGCGTTGCCGACGCTCGCGAAGACGCAGGACGCGCAGGAGAAACAGCAGGCGCAGCAGCGGGCGCGCGACTTCACCGAGATCCTCGAGAAGCCGCTCGCGATCCGCAACGTACGCGCGTTCGATCCGTCGACCGGCGTGGCGACCGACGACGCCGTCGTCGTCATCGACAAGGGCCGCATCGTTGCGAGCGGCAAGGCGGCCGACGTCGCCGTGCCGGCCGACGCGGACGTCCTCGACGGCGGCGGCAAGTTCCTGATGCCCGGTCTCTGGGACATGCACGCGCACTTCTTCGGCCAGGCCGACGGTGTGCTCGACATCGCCGGCGGCGTCACGACCGTGCGCGATCTCGCCAACAATCCGCCGGTGCTCGCCGAGCGCATCGCCGCGATCGAAGCCAACCGCGACATCGGCCCGCGCATCATCAAGGCCGGCATCATCGACGGACCGGGTCCGTTCGCCGGGCCGACCAAGGCGCTCGCCGACAACGAGGCCGACGCGCAGCGCATCGTCGACGACTACGCCGCGAGCGGGCACGAACAAATCAAGATCTACAGTTCTATCAAGGTAGAGCTGATGCCGGCGATCGCGCGCATGGCCCATGCCAAGGGGCTGCGCGTCAGCGGCCATGTGCCGGCCTACATGACGGCGCGGCAGTTCGTCGAGAACGGCGCCGACGAGATCCAGCACGCGAACATGCTGATGCTGAATTTCCTGTTCGACAAGGTGCAG
Organism: Tahibacter sp.; assembly: GCF_035481375.1. Classification (GTDB taxonomy): domain Bacteria; phylum Pseudomonadota; class Gammaproteobacteria; order Xanthomonadales; family Rhodanobacteraceae; genus Tahibacter. The sequence continues at coordinate 677 of NZ_DATIGT010000322.1, read as the reverse complement.
GACACGCGCACGCCGGCGCGCTTCACGGCGATCGGCGAATACGGCGCGGGCATCGATCTCGGCTCGCCGGCCGTGCGCGATTTCGTCGCGCTGCTCAAGCAGAAAAACATCGTGCTCGACCCGACCCTGAGCACGTTCGAGGACATGTTCCTTGGCCGTCCCGGCCTGCCGGGTCCGGGTTTCGCCGCGATCATGACGCGCCTGCCGCTGACCTGGCAGCGCAACATCCGTTCGGGTTCCGGCGGTCTGCCGATCAAGCCGGGCCAGGAAGCCGCGTATCGCGACGGCTATCAGCGCATGGTCGACTTCGTCGGCCTGCTGCACCGCAGCGGCGTGCGCATCGTCGCCGGCACGGACGGCTCGGGCGGCCTGCAGATCCCGCGCGAACTCGAACTCTATGTCGCCGCGGGCATCGCGCCGAAGGACGCGCTGCGTACCGCGACCTACGACGCGGCGGTCGTCACGAAGCGCGACAAGGAATACGGCCGCATCGCGCCGGGTTATGTCGCCGATCTGATTCTCGTCGACGGCGATCCGACCCTGAACATGGCCGACATCCGCAAGGTGCGCACCGTCATCCGCGGCGACCGCCGCTACGACAGCGCCAAGCTGTTCGGCGCGATCGGGATCGCGCCGGCACCGTAATCCCCCGTCGGCGCGGCGCCGTCACCGGCGCC
>NZ_DATIGT010000321.1:0-47258 GCF_035481375.1 Tahibacter sp. | reverse complement strand
CGGCGCGTGCGCCGGCTGCGGCTGCAGCTCGAAGGGCTCACGGCGATCGGTGAGGACGCGCTGCTGCCGCTCGCGGTGCGCATCGAGACGCAGTGGGTGCTGTCCGAAGCGTTGAGCACGGCGCCGTCGGCGGCGGCGCTTGCCGTGCTCGCGGACTGGCTTGGCGAGCGGCAGGATGTCGCAAACCTCGCCGCAGTCGCGCAATGTGTCTGGTCGTGAGTATTCTTATGACGTACCGGCGCCCGGCGGTGGAACTCAGCGAATGTCGGTTCAGCAGCAAACGCAAGATCGGAGTCATCCCGATCAGCTCCATCGGGAGGCCGGACGGGTGAACGTCGATGATGCCGGACATGTGCGTATGAACAAATACGACAGGCCTGCGCTCATGAACGGTAAATCCAAGGTGGATTACTGATGACCTCACAGTCGCTAGCGGCAAAGTTGCAGCGAAACCTGCATTTGAAGAGCTATTTGGCCGAGCTTTCTGCACTGACTAGTCGGCCCGTCGAGGCGCATGAACTTGGAAGCCCAGATGATGCGGTGAAGTATCGCGCAGAAGCGAGCCGATCCACTCTATTGGAAGGCGCAAGGGTCGAGATGCCGATCGCTGCGCTGGGAGATGAGCGATTCACGAACTTCATCGGCAGGCTTCAGGAAGCGAATCGGTCATCCGTGTACATTTGGTCAGAACACTCGATTTATTGCGGTCTCTTGCTCGTGTCATCGATCAGCAGCATCAAGTTCGACTGTGGAGTTGGAACTAACACGGGCGAATTGATTGCATTCAGAACAAAGGACTTGATGAATAGGTTGTTGCTTGACGTTTCAGAATCTCAGGTCGGCGATAAGTATGTACAGATTGAGGCAGACGGTGTGCATTGGGGGAGGGTTCTGTACTGACACTTCCTCCTCGACAACCGGCGAAATTTTGTGCCAGCCTCGTAGGGCGCAATACGCGAAGCGAATTGCGCCATAGTTGTTGAATGCGGCGGGCACGAACTAATTTTTTGCGGTTCATGAAGAAGCACTCCATGTCTTTTGAACGGTCCATGCCGCAGCCGCCGACGCCTGGGCAGACAGAGACATTAATTCATCCGGGTGCGCTCAGCGATTTCGAGAAAATTATAAAAATTTTCGAGGTGGATTATTAATGCCGTTTCTTGTTATGGAGTTGGATCCCAGGCTCGTGTCTTATGAAGAGTCGGCCGCTGAAACTAATGCCGACTTCGTTTACGAACACATGAGAGCTTATTGCGCAACATTCGATCCGTTACCGGCAATAAAAGTTGCTGCTCGGAACAATAGATTTGAGTGCACTAGTCGGGCGTATTACGTCCGTATCGCGAATCACTTTGAGCGGCCTGCAATACGAGCGATTTTCGATTATGGTACGGAGTTTTCTGTCGACAGATTGCTCGACAGAATCGAGAAGTTTGCAGGGTTCTACAGAGTAGTCTCGCGCGACGAACTGGAGCGAGAAGATGCGCAAAATACTGGTGATGGATGGCACGTTTTCTTTTTAGAAAATCCAATAACGCTTGAACAGCAAAGCGGTCTTCGAAAATGGTTTGAAGATTTTATGTTGAAAAGCTTGCCGGGCCTGATTGGCAGCCGATCTCCGAAGCTGAGTGGTTGGCGATACGATAGTGAGTCGCTTCAGATTGCTTTGCGAATTCCAACACCTCGCCCTGATTATAATTGGCCGTTGGACTTTGGACGGACTTTCAATAATTTGCCATTTGGGCTGCGTTTCGTGTCATATCAGGGTTGGCGGCTTCCGCGCTAATAATGTTAGTTTTGTGCAATTATGATATAATAAATGTATATAGTATTCGATCCGAAGTTGCGCGTGTTGGTGCGGTGGCTCACTTTATGCGGATGAATCTGCGGGTGATGGAGTCGTACGCGCAGTATGCATGCGGCCAGGAACATGTCGTTTGGCGCGTCCGTCTAAAAACCTCGTGCGAGCGGTTCTCGATGTGCTTCGAATGCGATTCCGTGTGGCTTGACAACCAATTGGTTTCTGAACAGGCGGGAACGAAGTTCGACAAGCTCATGAAGTCGTGCGCTGGCGAATGGCATCGATCAGGTGATCGACGGCGAGTTCCTCAGGTTTTGGCAAAGTGATGCGTTACCGATTTGGTGCTGCGCGCTGCCGACAGCTCAAGCTGGAATATCGCATCGGATGGCGAAACCGTGCTCGACAGGTTTCGGCGGCACTCTGGCGTCGTCGTCGAGGTGGGGGACATCGAGCTATGAACGTCCCGGAACTCAACGATTCGGCGCTGCGGGATATTTGCGTGCCGTGTGTGCCGGCGGCACGCGCGATTCTGCTTTCTACGGAGATGAGATGAGTTCGGCCGATCCCGTTCTTGAGCTGCCGCCCGACTTTGCTGATTACGATTGGGAAGTCGTTGCGAAAGGGTGTTTCTCCGGCGCGTCGATTACCGTGGACGGGCAGCGCTATCGGCTGGTGTTCTACGACACGGTTCGGCTGGGGCAGGAGATCGAGAGTGAGCTCGAGCGCGGTGGTACGTTCTTCGAACCGAATCTGCTGGTCGTGCGGTCGGTCACGCGGGAGTGCATGGAGGAGGCCGTGGACTGGCTCGTGCGTTCCCGGCAGCTTGATTCCTTCGTGCCGGAGCCCGAAGCCGAGCGGCCCGATGTGGCGGCCTGGTATGAAGTCTGGGCCGACGAGAGCTCGACACCGCCTTATCTGCTGTTGCTGAGCGTGGACGTTCCTGCGGCAAAGTTCAGGATCTGCGATCCGGCACTGGCGATGAAGGTCGTGTTCGAAGCGGGTACGTATGAGCAGGCGAAGAACTGGCTGCTCGAAGATGAATTCATGAAGGTCAGAGGACGCATGTCTATCGACGATGGACGGTCGTAGCGGCGCTTCCGGTCGGTGTCAGTTGCACTTCACAGTTGAATAGGTCGGATCGAGCGAACTCGTTGTTTTTCGCGCACACACAGCAAGTACGCGAGTATTCCGGTTTGAAGCAAGCCTAACGCATCCTTCTTTGGCTCATCGGCGTATTTCATGGACCCGACGATAGCGGCTTTTTTCGAGAACGAGGCTACCGATTAGGTCCATACCCGATCGAGGCTTGGGCAACCGTCCCATTGCCGTTAGGAAGGGTGGCGAGCGGTGCAGCCTCCGCCGGCACCACGTTGCTACCGTTGATTCGCAGAGCGTCGAAGGGCACGCCTCTTACATTCGACAGAGTTGCTCGCACATGGACATCCCCGGCCGGACGTGTTTATGGCGAAGGCTCAACTCACGGAAATCGAGTACGGCATGTGCTCGATCACGCAGCACCAAACCCAGCTAAGAGCGTTCATTCCGTTTTTAGTGTGAATCGAAATGAGATTCTGGGCCTTGTCGACGAAGCCTGGACTGCGAGAGTGGGGCCGGTACGCTGCAGGCGAACGGCAACCGTTTCTGGGTCGTTAATATGGGGCGTCAAGTCGGGACGGGTGGTCAGACTTCTGTTCAGATTGTAGTCCGCGACGGAACAAACGAAGTTATTACGGCCTATCCAAGATGAAGATTTGTCCTTTCTGCCAAGAAGATGTCGTTTGGCGCGTCCGTCTAAAAACCTCGTGCGAGCGGTTCTCGATGTGCTTCGAGTGCGATTCCGTGTGGCTTGACAACCAATTGGTTTCTGATCAGGCGGGAACGACGTTCGACAAGCTCATGAAATCGCTCGGCCGCATTCCCGACTGGAAGGACATTGAGAAGCTCGAGTTGGTGGATTGAGCCAAGGAAGACCATCCTTGGTTCTCCTCGCGAACTGCGACGTTTTGTTGCCGCCGTGCAGAAGTCACACAGCCCGGCTACGCTAGCCGGACCATGAACCTGCCCGCCTCCAGTGTGTCGGGAGCGTTGCCGTCGATCGACGGCGGCGAGGCCGTGGATTTCGGCGCGGCGATACAGGCATTCATGCTGGCTCAGCTGCGGCAGATCGACGACCAGCTCGGCGAGCGGCGTCATCCGCATCGCGCGATACACGAGGTGCGCAAGGCGGTGCGGCGGTTCCGGTCGATGCTGGCGCTCTGTGTCGACGTGTCGCCGAAACGATTCGATGCGCTGGACAAGCGCGTGCGGCGGGTCGGGAAGCGGTTGTCGGCGTTGCGCGATGCGCACGTGCTCGTCGGGACGGCGGCTTCGGTGCGGCGGCGTGACGGGCGCGAAGCGATCTGGCTGGCGCTCGATCTGTGGCTGCGGCGCGAGCGCAGACAATTGCTCGATAGTGCGCTCGCTGACGATCCGGAGTTTGCGGTGCTGCGACGTCGTGCGGTGCGGGCGGCACGCGCGCTCGCCGGGATCGATTTCTCGGGGCTCGGCGGAAAGGCGGTCGTTCGCGCATTGCGCGCGAGTGCGGCGGAAATGGCCAAGGCCGAGCAGAAGGCGAGCGAGCATCCGCGTGCCGCGATACGTCATCGCTGGCGGCGGCGCGTGCGCCGGCTGCGGCTGCAGCTCGAAGGGCTCGCGGCGATCGGTGAGGACGCGCTGCTGCCGATCGCGGTGCGCATCGAGGCGCAGTGGGTGCTGTCCGAAGCGTTGAGCTCGGTGCCGTCGGCCGCGGCGCTTGCCGTGCTCGCGGACCGGCTCGGCGAGCGGCAGGATGTCGAGAATCTCGCGGTACGCGTGAAGCGTCACGATGAGTTGCCGCATCGCGAAGACATACTTGCGGCGCTCAAGGCGCGCCAGGGCCCGCGTAGGGCGCAATAACCGAAGGGCATTGCGCCGATTCCGTCCTAGGCGTCGCCGCTGGATTGTCGGCGAAATACGCGGTCCGCATTTTTTTGTTTGCGCAAGCGATGGCGCCACGCATCGCGAACGTAGGCGCAATGCCGGCGCAATGCCTTCGGTCATTGCACCCAACGTTGCGTGCGTTTCACCGCTTCCAGGATTCCTTGACGAGTCCGACGAGTCCTGGCGGCAGCGGCGTGTAGCCGAGCGAATCGGCGGTTTCGCCGCCGCGTTCGAGTGCCCAGCCGAAGAACGTCATGGCGATGCGTTCGCGCTCGGCGCCGCGCAGGCTGCGCGGCATCACGATCCAGGTGCTTGCGGCGATCGGCCAGGTGTCGCTGCCCTGGATGCCGACGAGCAGCAGGTTGAAGTGCGAGGCGCCGAGCCAGTCGGCTGATTCGAGCGCGTTGCGGATCGTGGTCTGGGTCGGCGAGATCGCGCGTTCGGGTGTCGCATAGAGATTCACGATCTGCAGTTCATGCTGCAGCGCATAGCCGTATTCGACATAGCCGATGGAGTAGGGCGTCTCGACGACGCGCTGGCCGAGTCCGGTGTTGCCTTCGGCGGCGATGCCGACGGGCCATTTCACGGTCTTGCCGGTGCCGATCGTTCCGGCCCATTCCGGGCTCGTCTTGGACAGATACGCGGTGAAGTTGTAGGTGATGCCCGAGCTGTCGCTGCGGCGCACGACGGTGATCGGCGCGTCGGGCATGGCGAAGGTCGGATTGACGGCCTGCAACGCAGGATCGTTCCAGCGCACGATCTTGCCCTGGAAGATCCGCGCGAGCAGCGGGCCGTCGAGGCGCAGGCGCTTGCGGCCGGCGCCGCGCAGGTTCGTGACCGGCACGATGCCGCCGGCGACGATCGGGAATTGACGAAAACCGCCGGCGCGCAACTCTTCGTCCTTGAGCGGCGCGTCGGTCGCGGCGAAGTCGACCTTGCCGGCCTTGAGCTGTTCGATGCCGGCGCCGGAGCCGACGCCGTCGTAGCGGATCGTGTCGCCCTGCTGCTGCGCCCATTGCGTCGCCCAGCGCGTGAGCACGGGTTCGACGAAGGTCGAGCCCGCGCCGGCGACGGTCGCTGCGGCGGCGGCGTTCGCTGCGATGCCGCCGGCGAGCATGAGAAGCCCGGCGAGTCCCTGGCCGATGAATCGCGTGATCACGTGTGCCCCCTGCAGGCCGTGTTGAAAGCGCGCGAAGCGTGCCTGCGCGATGTTGCATCGCAATGTCGTCGGCACTGCGATGCCGTGTGGGGCGCGAGACTGTCATGCGACGGTTGCGTGTCGGACGGCGAAACCTCGCCGTGCTGTCGCGAAACTGCAGCAGCGCGTGTTTCAATGTGCACAAAAGAAAAACGGCGCAGTTGCCTGCGCCGTTTTCTCATTACGTTGCGGATGGCGATTTACTGCAATCCGTCCTTGATCGCCTTCGCGAGCGAGCCGGTGGAATCGTCGCCGCTGAATTCCCAGAAGAACGCACCGCCGAGGTTCTGGTTCTTCACGTACTGCATCTTCTCGAACACCAGCGCCGGATCGTCGTAGCTCCAGAACTGATTGCCGCTGAGCAGCCAGTGCGCGCGCGCGGTCGCGTCGGTGTGATGCGAGCCCGCGCGGTTCTTCAGCACCTTGTAGTCCTCGATGCCGGCTTCATACGTACCGGGTGCGGCGCTGCCACTCTGGTAGAGACCGTTGTTGGCCGACGACACGTTCTGCCAGCCGCGGCCGTAGAAGCCGATGCCGAGGTTGAGCTTCGCCGCCGGGACGCCACGGTTGCGGAACGCCTGGATCGCATCGTGCGAGTTGTAGGAACGCTGGTCGCCCGTCGACGGATCGGACGGCGAGCCGTACAGCGCGGAGTGATGATTGGTCTGCGGATCCCACGCGCCGTGGAAGTCGTAGGTCATCACGTTGATGAAATCGAGGTACTGGTGATACGTGCCCGGATCGGTGACGCGGATCTTGTCGATGCCCGCACCGGCCGCGATCGTCAGCAGCAGGCCCGGACGGACCTGGTCGAGCTGGCGGCGGAACTCGGCGAGCAGCGCGGTGAAGTTCGCGTTGTCCTCGGGCGAACCGCAGGCGATGCCGCAGGCCACGGGGTATTCCCAGTCGAGGTCGATGCCGTCGAACACGCCGGCCGCCGCGCCGGGGCCGCCGGCGTTGTCGGTCACCGGCAGGTTGCCGCGGATGTAGGCGTCGATGCACGAGGCGACGAAGGCCTGGCGGTTTTCCGGACGTGCGGCGCTGGAGAAGCCGCGCGACCAGGTCCAGCCGCCGAGCGAGATCAGCACCTTGATGTTCGGATACTTGGCCTTGAGCTCCTTGAGCTGGTTCCAGTTGCCGCGCAGCTTCTGGTCCCAGGTGTCGGCGACGCCGTCGACGCTTTCGGCCGCGGAGAACGCCTTGGAGTAGTCGGCGAACGCGTCGCCGCCGGCGCCGGTGTTCGGATCCGACGGAATCGTCAGGCCGACTTCGCAGCGGTTGTTGCGCACGTTGCCGAACGCGTAGTTGATGTGCGTGAGCTTCGCGGCGCTGCCGCTCGTGTCGATGTGCTGCACGCGATAGCCGCGGCCGTAGATGCCCCACTGCACGAAGTAGCCGAGCACGGTCTTCGCGCCGCCGACGATCACGGGCTTGGTGCGCGCGGTGATCGGCGCGCTCTGCGCCGAGGCGCCGGCCTCGCTGACCGCCGCGACGGTGAAGCTGTAGTTCGTGTCGGGATTGAGTCCGCTGTTGGTGAAGTTCGTCGCCGTGACTTCACCCTGCTGCGCGCCGCCGCGGAACACGCGGTACTTGATCGTGCAGTTCGCGCCGGCGGCGACCGCGCCCCAGCTCAGGCTGACGCTGTTGGTGGTCTGGCTCGGCGAGGTCAGGCCGGCCGGCACCGACGGAACCGTCGTGCAGGTGCCCGTGCCATTCGTCGTCACGTTGAGCGGCGAGGACTGCGCTGACGCATTCGACGCGACGTCGCGCGCACGCACGCGATAGGTATACGTGGTGTTCGCCGTGAGGCCGGTGTCGGTATACGTCGTCGCCGTCGGGCTGCCGACCAGCGTCGTGCCGCGATACACGTCATAACCCGCCACGCCGCTGCCGCCGGCGTTGTCGGTCGACGCGCTCCAGCTCAGCGTGATCGAGTTGCTCGTGCGCGAAGGCGAGGCGAGGTTGGCCGGCACGCTCGGTGCCGTGGTGTCGCCCGGGCCGCTGTCGCAGGCGCCGAGGTCGGTATACCAGCCGCAGCTGGGGCAGTGGGTCGGCGGCGCATTCCAGATCGGAATGTTGGCCTGGTACAGACGGTTCTGGTAGACCATCCTGTCGCCGGCGTTGTAGATCGTCGACTGGTTCCAGGCGGCGACGCCGGCACAGCTGACCGCGTGCGCCGAGGTCCAGGCGGTTGTGGAAAGTGCAACAAACAGCAGATGGGTAAAAGCCGATCGGAAGCGCATGTCCTTGACTCCGTTGCGAGTGAGTGCGGAGAGCGAAACCGGGGAGCGGCGAGGCCGCATTGACGCAGTGCGATGACGAAACGTTCCTGCGCGGGCGGTTTCAGGGACCGCCGGCGCAGCGGCGCAGGGCCGCGACAGACCGTTCGACAGCACCGGCCGGAACGGATCCGGCGGCAATGCAGTACCGATGCGTCCTCCCCGGACACATCGACTGCGGCGATTCGCGTTGTCGCATCCGTCCGCGATCGGCGCCCCCGCGCCCTCGCTGCGGCCGGTCGTTCCGGCCGTTTCCGCTCGCCGCAGTTGCGGTCGGCGTTTTTCCTTCCGTGGGCATCGCGCCTGCAGGAGGCGCAACGCGGATGCGCGGTCTTCGCCGCAGCGTCGAAACTTCATCCAGGCCGGCGATCCCGCCGACGATCCGCCGCATTTCGCGACGACCTCCGTGTTGACGGCACCAACCGCCAGCCCGACGCGGCGCCTACAGTGCGCGCGACTGACAACGTTGTCAACAATTGCGCGAACAAGACTTGCGGAGAACTTCACACAACGTGGATTCTGCTGCATTGCGGCAAACCGCGCGGCCTGAAATGACGCGCGCTTCCGTCAAAGAATTGAGTCCCGGAGCGAAATGTCGCGCGTATGTTGCGGAATTTTATGGGGCATCGCCGTGGTGTGGCGATGGCTGCTGCCGCCGGGCGGCCACACTTTGTGCGCGCGCTGAGAATGACAACGTGAGTCGTGGATTGGCGGCGGGCTTCAAGGCGAAGCACCGACGTAAGGCGCAATAACCGAAGGGCATTGCGCCGTCTCGACCCTTGCGGCGCTCCAACAACGGCGTTGCAGGGTGTCGCTTTGCGATGTCGCTTGCGATGTCGCTTTGCGATGAGATTGGCCGCAAAGGAAAGTGTCGCCTTGCATCGAGAAGGCGCAATGCGCTTATTGCGCCCGACGATTTTCCCGGAGCCATAGTGCGGCGCCGCGGCCGGCGATCAGGCCGCTCGCGAAGCTCGCGGTCAGCAGGTAGCCGCCGGTCGGCGCTTCCCAGTCGAGCATCTCGCCCGCGCAGAACACGCCGGGCAGCGTGTGCAGCATCAGATGCCCGTCGAGCGCTTCGAGCGTCACGCCGCCGGCGGTGCTGATGGCTTCGTCGACCGGACGCGGACGCTGCAGGCGCAGCGGCAGCGACTTGATCGTCCCGGCGACGCGGTCGATATCGTCGAGCGCATGCTTGCCGAGCACTTCGAAAATCAGTCCGGCCTTCACGCCGTCGAGTCCGGTCTGGCGGCGCAGATGATCGCCGCCGGAGCGTTTTCCGCGCGGCTTGCGCAGGGCCTGCACCAGGTGCTCCCGCGATTGCGCGGGTGCGAGATCGAGTGCGACATCGACGAAGCCGTCGCGGCGCTGCGTCTCGCGCAGGTCGGCCGACGCCGCATAGATCAGGCTGCCTTCGACGCCGCCGGCCGTGATCACGAATTCGCCCTGACGCGTTTCGCGCGCGCCGTCGCGCCGCGTCCACTGCAGCGCGACGGGTTTCAGCGGTTCGCCGGCGAAGCGGCCTGCGAAGTGCTCGCTCCAGTTCACGTCGAAACCGCAGTTGGCCGGCTGCAGCGGCGCGATCTCGACACCGCGCGCGGCGAGCGCATCGACCCACGTTCCGTCGGAACCGAGCACGGGCCAGCTCGCACCGCCGAGCGCGAGCACGCAGGCGTCCGCGTTCACGTGATGCGTCGCGCCGTCGCGATCGACGAAGGCGAGACGGCCTTGCGCATCCCAGCCCGTGAAGCGGCGCTGCACATGAAACTGCACACCCTGTTCGCGCAGCCGACGCACCCAGCCGCGCAGCAGCGGCGCGGCCTTGAGATCGACGGGAAACACGCGGCCGGAGCTGCCGACGAAGGTGTCGACGCCGAGGCCGCGCGCCCAGGCGCGCAACGCGTCGGCATCGAATTCGCGCAGCCAGCGTTCGACCTCGGGCGCGCGTTCGCCGTAGCGCGCGACGAAGCCGGCGAACGGTTCGGCGTGCGTGAGATTGAGGCCGCCCTTGCCGGCGATCAGGAACTTGCGGCCGACCGAGCCCATCGCATCGTAGAGGTGCACGGCGACGCCGTGCGCGCGCGCGGTTTCGGCGGCCATGAGGCCGGCGGGACCGCCGCCGACGACGACGAGCGTTGCGGAGGAATCGGACACGGAAAGCGCGCGCGGCGGCAGGAAACCGGGGCGCGCATCATACGCGAGGCGCGCCCCGGTCGTGGTCGCGGCAGTGGTCAGGATCGGCCGTCCGTGGCCGCTGCGTCATCCGTCGGCGGTCAGTATTCCGTGCTCAGCGTGACCCCGCTGAACGCACTCGCCGCATGCAGGCTGATGTAGTAGTAGCCCGCCGGCGGATTCGCGATCGTCAGCGTTTCGCCGTTGCCGGCGTTGATCGAGCGCCGTTGATAGCTCGTCGGCGTCGCCCAGCCCGCCGCATTCGCGTAGAGGTTCGCATCGCCGCTGCCGCCGCTCGCGCGGATTTGCAGCTGCGTCGTGCCGGCCGGGATCTGCAGATAGAAATACGCGATGTTGCCCGCGGCCGCCGCGAGGTTGCTGCGCTGGCAGTTCTTGCCGAGCACGCGCACGTCGCTGCCGGCGCATTCGGGCAGCCCCGCGGGCGGCGTGAAGCTCGCGACGAGGCTTGCACCCGAAAACGCCGAATATGCGTCGAGCATCACGTGGTAGCGACCGGCCTGCGGTGCCGCAACCGTGCAGGTTTCCGCGTTGCCGCCGAGATACGGCCGGCAGTCGTAGGCCGTCGTCGTCGGCGCGCTGCCGTAGCGCAGATACAGGTCGGCATCCCCGCTGCCGCCGCCGAGTGCGACGCGCAGGTTCGTCGCGCCGGCAGGCACGTCGATCGTGAAGTACAGTTTTGCACCTTGTGCTGCGGACAGCCCCGTGCGCGCCACGCCGTTCTGCAGCTCGCCGCCGGTGGGCGGCGCAGCGACGGTTACCGTCTTCGACACGCTGTGCGTCGCGCCGCGATTGTCCGTCGCCGCCAGCGTCACCGTGTAGCTGCCCGCGGCGGCGTAGGTCTTGCCGGGATTCGTCGCGGTCGACGTGCTGCCGTCGCCGAAGCTCCAGCTGCGCGAGACCACGCTGCCGTCGCTGTCGCTCGACGCGTCGGTGAACGTCACGGCGAGCCCGTTCGCGGCGAAGCTGAAGTTCGCGACGGGCGGCACGTTCGTGCCGCCGCTGCAGCCGCTGCCGTCCGGGTTCGCGACGCAGGCCAGGAAGCTGCGGAATTCCGTGTCGTAGCGCGCGCCGATGCCGTTCATGAAGGTCGCGTAGCCCGTGTAGTTGCCGGGCCGGAAGTGGCCGAGGATGCCCGACACGTCGCCGCGATGCTTCTCGAACATGAAGCGCACCGCGAGATAGCCCCAGCGATACACGCGGTTCGTGCCGCTGTCGTAGTCGTTCTGGAAGATCGTGCTCAGCGCATGCGTGCCGGCCGCGGCTTCGGCGACGGCATCGCTGTACGTGAGGCTGCGATAGCCGTAGGACATGTATTCGGCGAAGCCTTCGACCCACCAGACCGTCTTCTGCGACATCGCTGCGGAAAAATCGCCGTACATGTCGAAGCGGCCGTCGAGGTAGTGCACATATTCGTGCGTGAGATTCCAGATCTCGAAGGCCGGGCGCACCCACTCGGCCTCATAGGCGATGAAACGCGCCTGGTTGCCGGCGACCGACGGATCGCCTTCGAGGTACATGCCGCCGTTGTTGGTGTCGATGCCGAACAGCGCGCCGGCGTAGGTGCCGTAGTCGTCGCTGCTGTCGAACACGACCATTTCGAGCGCGCTGTTGTTGTCGTCGGCGACCGGTACGCGATTGCTCGCGACCTGGGCGTGGAAATAGTTCTCCTGTCCGGCGACGCTCGTGCATGCGCCCTGCAGTTCGCTCTGGCTCATCGACTGCGCGCGGATGCGCAGCGTCGCGCTGCACGGGTGCGAAATCGGCAGCACGGCGGCGGCGAGACGCTGCTGGAAATCGCAGAGGTCGTAGTAGCTGCAGTTGGCCTTGTCGTAGTGGTCGATCATTTCGCCGACGCCGACCCAGAGCGCGGCGGTGCTGCCGGTCACGCTGCTGCGGTCGAGCAGGGTCTTCGCGCGCGATCGCGCGAGCGTCTGCAGGGTTCCCGAATACCGCAGGAAGCGGCCGAGCTCGCGCCCGGCGTTCGCGACGAGATAGCCGTCGTCCTGGCCCAGCCGCGCGAAATGCGTGTTCGCGAAGGTGTAGAGCGTGTCGACGATGGAGGTGTCCGACTGCACGAGACTCGCGAATGCCGCGTCCTGGTGGCCGCGGAACAACACGGTGTACGCGTTGTTCGTCGCGGCCTTCATCCAGTAGTAGGGCGCGAAGGTCGTCGGGTTGTAGTTGCCGAGCACGCGCTTGACCACATACAGATAGCGCGCGTTTTCCGCCGAGCTGTCGAGCAGGATCACGTATTCGGACAGGACTTCGCCGTGCGCGTCGTCGACACGGTTGAAGTTCGCATTGGCCGCGAACGCATCGAGCGCGGGACGGATTGCGTTGCGCAGCGTCGCACCGTAGCTGCCGACCGTCGACGGATCGTAGTACTGCACGTAGTAGCCGGCGCGCAGGAACAGGATCAGCTGCAGCGCACGGCCGGCGTTCGTGCCGTTGTAGCTCGCCGCCGCGCTTCGCAGCGCGGTCGCGATCGTCGTCATCTGCGCTTCGCGGAACGTGGAATACGCGGTGTTTCCGCTCAGGCCGAACAGGCTGTTCACGCATTCGGTGTCGGCCGCCTTGACCGCGTCGACGAGTGCGCTGCCGCTCAGCGCGGCGAACTGCGCGCTGTCGCAGGCGGCCTTCGCGCGAAACGGCGAGGACGGGCGCTCCGGCGCGAGCGCGTCGCTGTCAGGCAGGTCGTAGTCGGAGCGATGCAGCATGCGCAGCGATGAAGCCGGCGGGCGCAGCCGCGTCGGCTGATAGTTTTCGCGATGCTGATGCGGCGCGAGCGCCGCGGATTCGATCGATGCCGATTTGCCGGCGCGATCTGCGGTGGTGTGGCCCGCGGCGGCAGCCGCGGCGGACAGCGTCGCGGCGGCGAGGAGCCCGGCGACGGCGGCGAACGTTCGGTAACGCGTGAAGCTCGACATCTGATTTCCCTCCCGAGTGTTGGTTTTCCCCTGCGCACCGGCACGGCGAAAGCGGCCGGCGCGGCGGCGAATCTAGGAAGGGCTTGCGCCGTCGTATTGTCAGATTCGTCGCACCGTTCGAGCGGATGCGTATAGGCGGATTTCGACGCCGCCGGGGCGGCTAAAAGTCTTGAAATGGAAAAATAGAGTGGCCTGCACTGCGGCGTGCAAGGCCGGAACGGCGGACCGGGGCACCGCGTCGCAGCGGCAGAGGCCGTCTGCGCGGGCCGTCACGGATCGCCGGTCTCATACCGAAATCGCCGCGTGCCGCGACGGTTACGGCATGACACGCAGCGGCGGCCGCGCGACAGTCGCGAGGCCGGTTCCATTGGACGCGATCGCGGTCTCCGGCACCGCCGCCATTTCGGACCTGGACGTCGCCATTTCGACCGGAGACGCCATGCACACCCTCGATTCCAAGGACCGGCTGCTGCTCGATCTGCTGTATCGCAACGCGCGCCTGCCGCTGAAGACGATCGCCGCGCGCGTGGGCCTGGCGCGCAGCTCCGTGCGCGAACGCGTCGCGCGGCTGGAGAGCAGCGGCGTCATTCGCGGTTATCGCGCCGAAGTCGCCTGGCCGCAGCCCAGCGGCGCGGTGCAGGTCTATTTCAACGTACGCCTGTCGCGCACACCGGCCGACGCGCTGATCCGGCGCCTGCGCGAACGCCGCGAGTTCGAACGCTGCTGCTCGATCGGCGGCGACGTCGACCTGCTGATCGCCGCGAGCGCCGATTCCATGCCCGCGCTCAACGAACTGCGCGACTGGCTCGCGATCCAGGCGGAAGTTGCGGCAGTGTCGACATCGGTGGTGTTGAACGAGGATTTCCGACGCTAGGCACGCGAGCGCGCCCAGCGTCGGGAATGGCCAACCGGGAGTCGTAGGAGCCAAGGCATGCACGCATGTTTCGTCGGCGTCGCGATGACGCCGCTCCGCAGTTGCCGGTAGTTCTCCTCCTCATCCGACCCTCTCGCCCAAGCAAGCCTGGGGGAGAGGCCAAGGGCCTGCTCCTCCGTCCCCATTCCCAATTCCCGATTCCTCAGGCAGCGCGCCCGCGCGCCGCCTGATAGCTTTTGTCGCAATTTTGCGATTGTGTTAGCGTGGCGCCGCAGCAGGGGAGGCGCTCGCGCACCCGCGCGCGCCGGTCGATTCGAACCGTTCCTAGGGGAAATTCAGATGACTTCGAGCAGTGCATTCGATGCGCGGCGTTCGGCTGCGCGTGTGAAACCGGTCGTTTGCGCCGCGGTGCCGCTCCTGCTGCTGTCCGCGGCGGCGCTGGCCCAGGCGGCCGAGCGTGTCGACGCGCCGCCGGTGCCGGCGGCGATCGCGCGTTCCGCGGAACTGCTGCGCAAGGGGGCGGCGGAAGCCGCACCCGGCCTGCAGGGCCGGCGTCTGCCGGCGGTCGCCCCGCACGAGGCGAAGCTCGCGCTCGATATCGACTACACCGAATCGACGATCTACAACCCGGCTACGGGTCGGAACGACCGCGTGAAGCTGCGCTCGTACCGGAGTCCGGGCACGAAGCCGAAGGTTCCGTTCGTCGCGCCGCTGATCGAGATACAGCCCGGCGAGACCGTGCGCATCGCGCTCGACAACCAGTTGCCTCCCGAACCCGACTGCGCCAAGAGCGTGAGCAACATCAACATCCCGCACTGCTTCAACAGCACGAACCTGCATTCGCACGGGCTTTGGGTCAGCCCGGCCGGCAACAGCGACAACGTGCTGATCGCGCTGCTGCCCGGCGTGAAGTTCGAGTACGAGTACAACATTCCGCCGGATCATCCTTCCGGCACGTTCTGGTACCACCCGCACATGCACGGCTCGACCGCGCTGCAGGTCGCGAGCGGCATGGCCGGGACGCTGATCGTGCGCGGCAGCCGCCGGCCCACCGACGCGCACACCGGCGACATCGACACGCTGCTGATGGAGAACGGCCAGCGCGTGACCGAACGCGTCGTGCAGCTGCAGCAGGTGCAGTACGCCTGCCGCGACAAGGACGGCAACATCAAGAAGAAGACGGTGAAGAAGGACGGAAAGGACGTCGTCGTCGCCTGGGTCTGCGACGAGAACGATGTCGGCGAAGTCAGCAGGTACGACCAGTTCGGCCAGACCACCTGGTCGGAATCGGGCCGCTACACCAGCGTCAACGGCCAGGTGCTGCCGACCTTCGAAGGCGGCCGTGCCGGTGCGGTCGAGCGCTGGCGTGCCGTGCATGCGGGCGTGCGCAACAGCGTGAACCTGCAGTTCCGCAAGATGAAGTCCGCCGCCAAGGCGTTCGACCGGCTCGAGGTCGGCGAACAGCAGAGCTGGATCGACGCGAACTGCACGGGACCGCTGCTGCCGCAGTTCGAGATCGCGAGCGACGGACTGACCCACACCAGGGCGATCCGCAAGACCGCGAACATCCTGCAGCCCGGCTATCGCAGCGACGTGCTCGTCGTGTTTCCGGAAGAGGGCGAATACTGCGTCATCGACGGCGACGCGTCGGCCGACACGAGCGTGAGCTGGACGGCCGAGAGCCGCCAGCTGCTCGGCAAGGTCAGCGTGGGCAAGGGCGAAACCGTCAGCGGCGATGCGCAGGCGCACCTGATCAAAGCGCTGTCGACGATGGCCGACGCGACGCAGGAAGCGGACATCGCCGCGACGATCAAGACCGATCTCGCCGCCGGCTTCGGCCTGCAGTCGTTCGTGCCGCATCCGGACGTGACCGCGTCGGAGCTGACCCGGCCGGCCCCGGACGAACCGAGTCAAAAAATGGAATTCAGCATCAAGACCGTCGACATTCCGGATCCGGCCGATCCGACCAAGACGATCAAGGAAACGCGCTTCCAGGTCGACAACAATCCCTACGATCCGAAGACCGCGCGCACGCTCGTGCTCGGACGCAGCGAAGAATGGCTGCTCACGTCAATCTCGGGCTCACACCCGTTCCATATCCACGTGAACCCGTTCCAGATCGATCGCATCCTCGATGCGAACGACAAGGACGTCAGCGTGCCCGGCAGCGGCGACACCTCGTATGACGGTCTCAAGGGCACCTGGAAGGACACGCTCTGGGTCAAGAACGGATTCAGGCTCTACGTGCGCACGCGCTACGAGCGCTACATCGGCGAGTACGTGCTGCATTGCCACATCCTCGACCACGAGGACCAGGGCATGATGCAGAACGTGCGCGTGGTCCTGCCGGACGGCAAGGGCGGCGGGGTTTACGGGCATCACTGAGGAACGGGCGGGAGGGAGCGAGAATCGAGTGACGGGAGATCGTGGCTGGATTTCCGGCGCTCGTCCGTAGTTTCCAGCGCCTCTTCCGGCCGCGATGTGGAAAAGAGCGTAGGAGTGAGAAACGAGCGAGAGCGCACGTCCTCTCGTTTCTCACTCCTCATCCCTCATTCCTGCTCACCGCACCGCCACGGCCTTCTGCACGATCACCTCGACGCGGCGATTCTGCAGGCGGCCGCTCGTCGAGTTGTTGTCGGCGACCGGGAAGTCCGGACCCATGCCGCGCACGGTGATGCGGGCGGGCGACACGCCGTGGCTCACGAGATAGGCCTGCACCGACTGCGCACGGCGCAGCGACAGGTCGACGTTGTAGTTGCGCGAGCCGGTCGCGTCGGTGTGACCTTCGATCGCCACGACGCCGCGGTTGTCGCTGCGCAGCGCGTCGGCGAGCTGGTCGAGGCTGCGCGTCGCGCCGGGCTTGAGTTCCGCGCGGTCGGTCTCGAACAGCACGTCGCCGAGCGTCACGACCGTGCCGCGTTCGGTTTCCCTGGCCTGCAGCTCGGCGAGCTGGGCGCGTGCCGACTCGGCGTCGAGACGCGCCTCGGTCGCCGCGAGGCGTTCCTGATCGGCGCGCATCTGCGCTTCGCGTGCTGCGGCCGCAGCGTCGTTCGCGTCGGCGCGCGCGATTGCGAGGTCGCGCGAGCGCGCTTCGGCCAGCAGCTGTTCGCGCTCGCGGCCGAGGTTCTGCGCATGCTGTTCGGCGAAGCGCGCCAGCCCTTCGGCTTCGGCGGTCTTCACGAGGCGGTCGGCCACGTAGACGCCGTGATCGAACAGTTCACGATCGAGATGGCGGCCATCGCGCGCGAGCGTGGCGACGGCGTCGTCGGCCTTGGCCAGTTCGGCACTCGCGGTCGAGGCGATGCGCTGGTCGCCGTGCAGGCGCTGCAGCTCGGACTGCAGGCGCATCACTTCCGGCGCAGGACCGCGCGGCGTGCTCGCGCAGGCGCCGAGCGCGGCCGCAAGGGAAAAGGCAAGAATTGCATTACGGAACTTCATGGTCAGCCTCCTGCGCGGCCGAGCTCGGCGCGCAGCGTGCGCACGGCCGCCTCGACTTCCTCAGTGGTCGCTTCGGCGCGGGCCTGACGGCTGCGCGCTTCGGCGAGATTGGCGTCGGCGCTGGTCTTTTCCGACGCGAGCATGCTTTCGGTCCAGTCGCGATCGCTGGCGAGACCCTGCGCATGCGCCATGCCGCTGCGCGCATTGGTCAGGTCTTCCATCGCGTACTGCGCGGCGCCGGCGCGTTCGGCCGCTTCCAGCGCGCTCTGCGCCGCGGTCATCGCGAGTTCGGCGTCGTGGCGGTTCGCCGCCCCGGCGATGCCGGGCAGGGCGAGCGCGACGCTGAGTATCACAGCCTGTAGTTTCATGACGGGGCTCCTGGTTTCGGGCGCCTTACCAGCGCTCGTATTCGCGTTGCGACACGCGCATGTCGCGATTCCTGTCGGCGAACTCGAAATCGTTCGCGAGTATTTCGAAGCCGCTGGCCTCGCGTTCGTCGATGACGCCGTCGCCGTTGCCGTCGAGCGCCGCAAACGCGGGCTTGGTCTGTGCCGGCTTCGCGGCCGGCTGGCCGTAGCGCAGGATGGTGTCGCCGCGCGGATCCGAATAGCGGATCTCGCGCAGGTTGTCCGACGTGCCCTGCGCCGACGCGACGGCGGCCGCGCCGCACAGTGCGATAGCGATCAGTGCTTTCATTGCTTCACCTCTCGGCCGGTGTTGTCAGCGAATCTTGGCGCGCAGCTCGCGCCCGAGCTCGGCCAGCGCGTGCACCGCTTCGTTGAAGCGCGGCGAGACCTCCTTGGCGATGCGCGGCAGCACCTTGGACTTGCCGTTGGACGCCATGACGGCCTTGCGCACGGCGGCGATGCCGACGCCGACCGCGACCGCGAGCGGCACGAGGACCTTGGGCGATTTCAGCGTCTTGGCCGTGCGCGCGATGACCGCGCGGCGTGGGGTGATTTCCGTCGACTTCTTCGCCGCGACGGAGACGCTCGCGCCGTTGGCGGACTTGCGCGCGCTCTTGCGCGCCGTGGCGGACTTCGTGGCGTTCTTCGCGGCCGCGGTTCCGTTGGACACTGTCTTTCGCACCATGACCCGACTCCTTTGCGATGGTCGAGCTGACACGACAGCTTTCGTGCCAGCGCGAAGGCGCTTCCAAGTCACTGGGCGTGCAACAGATTTTTCGCAGCCGGGCACGGCGTTTTCAGGCAGAACGCCTTGCCCTGCGGGGTGCCCGTGCAGGCTGCCCGGCGGTTTATGGCGTGGCGGCGAAGGTGCGGCCGAGCTGGACCTTGCGCCGCAGCGTCTCGCTGCCGCGCGCGAGGTTGAGCTCGACGGTGCGGCCCATGTGCTCGCGCAGCAGCGATTGAAATTCGACGCGATCCTTCACCGGTGAGGCGTCGAGCGCCGTGACGATGTCGCCGGCGCGCAGGTTTGCGCGCGAGGCCGGACTGTCGCCGACGATCTCGCCGAGGCGCACGCCGCCGGCGGGAAACGACGTGCGTTCGGTCGCATTCAGATCGCGGAACGTCGCGCCGAACACGAGTCTGACGCGCACGAAATACGCCGCGGCCAGCCCGCCGGTGTCGGGCACGACGTACCAGC
The DNA here is from genome assembly GCF_035481375.1 of Tahibacter sp. Lineage (GTDB taxonomy): Bacteria > Pseudomonadota > Gammaproteobacteria > Xanthomonadales > Rhodanobacteraceae > Tahibacter. Next base: position 27,988 of record NZ_DATIGT010000321.1, on the reverse strand, counting down.
GCACCGTGTCGGCCCCGATCGCGCGCGCCTGTTCGGCGATCCAGCGGCGCGCGTCGTCGTCGTCGCGGCGGTGGCGGCTGTTGCCGATCAGCACGAAGGCCTGCGGCGTCAGCAGTTCCTGATCGGCCGCGGGCGTGCGGCCGGGCAGTACCGGCGTCTGCTCGGGCGGTGCGCCGGCGCGCAGCGGATCGATGACCGACGCGTCGCGGCCTGCGACCGGTTCGTAGCGGTTGTCCGCATCGGCGCGCAGCCCGGGCGTCTCGGGTTCGCGTACGAACGACGAGGTGGCACAGCCGCCGAGCGCGGCGCAGGCAAGCAGCAGGACGAAGCGGAAGGTCATGAGGTTCTCGCGAAAACGGACAGACGCGAGCATGCCCGTTCCGGCGTTAGCCGCGCGTTGAACGCCGCCACGGTCCGGGCAGGCGGATTGCGTCCGCGTCGGGCGATCTCCGGCGTCTATATACTTCGACGGTTTCCGCGAAAGACTTTCCGTATGAGCGCTCATTTGCGCGGCGTGCTCTGCATGCTCGCGGCCGTCGCGACGTTCGCCCTGATGGACACGGGCATGAAGCTGCTCGCGGCACACTATCCGGCCACCCAGGTCGCCGCGCTGCGCGGTCTCGCCTCGTGGCCGTTCGTGGTGTTCTGGGTGCTGCTCGACGGCGGGCCGCGCCAGCTCGTGCGCGTGCGCTGGAGCCTGCATCTGCTGCGCGGCGCGCTCGCCGTGCTGATGCTCGCGGCGTTCGCCTATGCGTTGAAGCGCCTGCCGCTCGCGGAAGCGTATTCGCTGTTCTTCGTCGCCCCCTTGCTCGTGACCGCGCTCGCGGTGCCGCTGCTCGGCGAACACGTGGGCTGGCGCCGCTGGACCGCGATCGGCGTCGGCCTCGTCGGCACGCTCGTGATCCTGCGGCCGAGCGGGCAGGGCATGCTGTCGCTGAGCGGCGTCGCGGTACTCGTCTCCGCGCTCGCCTATGCGATCAGCGCGGTCAGCGTGCGCCTGCTCGGCAAAACCGACACGACGCAGGCCATGGTGTTCTGGATGCTGACGCTGCTGGCGATCTTCGCGACGATCATCGCCTGGCCCGAATGGCGCAGCCTGCGCGGCGAGGACATCGGGCTGCTCGCCGGCGTGGGCTTGAGCGGCGCGATCGGCCAGTACTGCGTGACCGAAGCCTTCCGCAACACGCCCGCGGCGATCGTCGCGCCGCTCGAATACACCGCGCTGCTCTGGGCGCTGCTGATCGACTGGACGCTGTGGCGCACGTTTCGCGACACTGTCACCTTCGTCGGCGCGGGCATCATCGTCGCGAGCGGGCTCTATCTGATGCGCCACGAGAAACCGTAGGTCGGGTTGAGCCGCAGGCGAAGCCCGACATCGAGATGATTCCGTGCGGCGATTTTCCGGCGGAAGACACATACCTTGCGGCGCATTCGAAACCTGCAGCGAATCTTCCTCCGGCACGGGTGCTTCGACGCGGGACTGCTTCGATGTTGGGCTTCGCCTGCGGCTCAACCCAACCTACGAATTGCTTTCTGGAAGAATGGATAGAACGATGCCCTACACCCCCATCGTCGCGACGCTAGGCTACGTGCTTTCGCCGGACCGCAGCCGCGTGCTGATGATCCATCGCAACGCGCGCGAGCACGATCATCACCTCGGCAAGTACAACGGGCTCGGCGGCAAGGTCGAGCCCGACGAGGACGTGCTCGCGGGCATGCGCCGCGAGATCCGCGAGGAAGCCGGCATCGAATGCGTCGATCTCACCCTGCGCGGCACGATCAGCTGGCCCGGCTTCGGCAAGCACGGCGAAGACTGGCTCGGCTTCCTGTTCCTGATCACCTCGTTCACCGGCACGCCGCTCGAACGCAATGCCGAAGGCACGCTCGAATGGGTCGCGCGCGACCGGCTGTTCGAGCTGCCGATGTGGGAAGGCGACCGGCAGTTCCTGCCGCTCGTGTTCGACGCCGACCCGCGCCCGTTTCACGGCGTGATGCCGTACAAGGACGGGCGCATGCAGGCGTGGAACTACTCGCGATAACGCGCCACGGCATCACGATGGACACGCTGCGAAGAACCCGTGCCGCAGGAACTCGCTTGCCGCGAGGTCTCTTCGGCGCGGCGACGACTTCCTCCGCCCGGCGCTCGCCCTGACCGACCACCTCGACGTTGCGGTTCGCCTGCGGCTCACCGCAACGACGATTTCTCAGATCGGTGCGCCCGGCGGAATCGGCGGCGGCGGCCGCAGCTTCACGGACTTCGGATCGGCGAGGTAGCGGCCGATCAACGTGGCGGCTTCGCGACGGCTCGCGGCGGCGGCGCCGTCGCCCGCGTTCTGCGCGAGCCAGCCTTGCCATTGCTTGAGCTGTGCGCGCACGTCGGCATCGGTCTGGGCATGCAGCTGGCCGGCGTCGAGCAGGTTCAGCGCGGCGTCGAGCGTGGTCCAGTTGATCGCGAGCTGCACGGCGGCGGCCGCGGGCAGCGTGTCGGCCGAGACGTCGCGCTGCCAGGTCGCGCGGAATGCGCCGTCGAAGACGTCGGCGATGCCGGGTTGACCGGTGTCGCGTGCATGCTGCCAGGCGACGCGGTTCAGACGCGCCGCGTCGAACAGGAACTGCAGGGTCTGCGCGCTCGCGGCGTTCGCCGCCGACAGCGGATCGAACAGCGGACCGTTGCGTGTCGCGAAATATTCGCGCGTGCGTTCGTACTCGTTGCCCGGCGGCGTCGTGCTGTCGAGCACGTTGGCCGGCAGCGCGAGTTCGGCCGCGCTCAAGGTTCGCAGCAGACGCTCCAGCGCGGCGCGCTGGTCGGCCGCGGCGACCGGCGTCGCGCCGGGCGGCGTGTCGCCGGCGAGGCCGTAGCGGTAGCGCGCACCGCCGAGCAGGCGCGCGACGGCTTCGGTCTGGTAGCGGTGCAGCAGATACAGCGGCACGAGCCGCGCCTCGATCTCGCCGAGCTGACGCGCCGGCGGCAGCACGCCGCGCCCGAAATCGGCAAGCGCGCGGCGGCGCAGCTTCAGCAGGTTGTCGAAAGTCTGCAGTGACGACACGCCGTAGTCCCAGAGCAGTCCGTTCGGATGCGCGGCGCCGGGGCTGCGCGCATCGGCATCGCTGACGTATTCGAGTCCGAGCGCGGCGGCATCGGCGCGCAACTGCGCGAGCGCCGCGGATTCCTGCTCCGGCAGGAATTCGCCGTACGCATGCTTGACGACGAAGTCGTCCCAGGGCCCGGTGCCTTCGCCGTAGGCGGACTGCAGCGCGACGTGACCCTGGTCGTCGGCGAGATCGAGCATCGGGTGCGGATAGTCGAGCACCGACCCGTTGCCGTTGCGGCTCGCGGCGAAATTGTGGGCGAAGCCCAGCGCATGGCCGACCTCGTGCGCGGCGAGCTGGCGCAGCCGCGCGAGCGCCATCTCCTGCGCGCGCTGCGCGAGCGCGTCGCCGTTTTCGCGGCCGTAGGGCGCGAGCAGCGCTTCGGCGATCAGGATGTCCTGGCGCACGCGCTGCGAGCCCAGCGTGACCGCGCCCTTGATGATTTCGCCGGTGCGCGGATCGGTCAGCGCCGCGCCGTAGGACCAGCCGCGCGTCGCGCGATGCACCCAGAGGATGGTGTTGTTGCGCACGTCCATCGGATCGGCGCCCTCGGGCAGCAGCTCGGCGCGGAACGCATCCTGGAAACCGGCGCGCTCGAACGAACGCTTCCACCAGTTCGCGCCTTCCAGCAAGGCGGAGCGCACCGGTTCGGGCGTGCCTGGATCGAGATAGAACACGATCGGTTTCTTTACCGGACTCGATGCCGCGGCCGGGTCGGTCTTCTCGAGCCGGAAGCGCGGCTGCACGCGCACGTCGAGACTCGCCGCGAGCGGCTGCGAGAAATCGACGACGCCCTGGCTGAACGCGCCGGACGCCGGGTGGTAGCGGCGCGGCCGGAAGCCTTCCGGCGGCAGGCGCACGAAGCTCACGTGCTGGCGCATCGTCAGCGCGGTCGGATCCATGCTGACCTGGCGCACGAAGTCGCCTTCGCCGGGGCCCTGCAACGTCAGCAGCGCCTCGAGTTCGGTGTTGTCGGGAAAGCTGCGCGCCTCGGCCAGCAGCACCGCGCTGCGTTTCTCGTCGACGGCGTACTTGCCCTGCTTGGCCTGTTCGAGCCGGTCGGCGATGCCGTGCCGGTCCGAAGTAAGAAAACTGGAGAAATCCACGATGACGCGTTCGCTGCGCGGCGATTCGATCACGTCGCCGGCCCAGAGCACGGATTCGGCGAAGGCGTCGTGCGCCGCGGCGCGCTCGGCCGCATTCGCGGCGCTCGCGGCGTAGCGGGTATTGCGCTCGACCAGCAGCACGCGCGGCCCGGCGCGCCGGAATTCGATCTCGCGCACGTTGCCCGGCTGGCCGCGGTCGAGGCCGACGTCGTTGGAGCCCAGCCCGTGCGGCAGCGCCGTGACGAGCAGCAGCGGCGTGTCGAGCCGCTCGATGCCGAGCAGCAGGCGTCCCTTGCCCGGATCGGTCCAGATTTCGAAGAAGCCATCCTTGCGTTCGAGCCCGGCGAGCGGGTCGGGCCCGCGTTCGGCGTGTGCGGCCGAGCAGAGCAGGAGCAGAACGAGGAACCAGCGCAGCGGAGCGGTCATGGACGTGTCAGTGGCCGAGGTCGGGTCCGACCATAGCCAAACGGCAACGCGCGCGTAAATGCGGAAAGGACTGCGCGGGCGGCGGAGTTGGCCTTTTGCGGGGAATCGGGAATGGGCGAGGAACAAGAAAGCCGCGCATCGCTGCGCGGCTTCGCCGGCCACCGCCGCGCGACGCGCGGCAGTGGCTCGGTGCTCAGCGAGAAGCCGCCAGCGCGCGGCGGCGCGTCGCGGCGATCAGGTACACGCCCAGCGCGAGCAGCAGCAGGCCCGGGATGCCGAGCGCCGGCACCGGGACGATCTGCGCGACGCCGAACACCGTGGCGTTGCCCGCGCCCGTGACGGCCGGGTTCGTCGCTCACGCCGCTGCTCTCGTTCGTGACCTGCGTTCCGACCGGCAGATCGACGAGCGCGGTGATCGCACCGGTGCCGTTGGCCGGACAGGTGCCCGTGCCGCTGCAGGCCCAGCTCACGCTGGTGCACGACGCCGGGAACGTATCGGCGACGGTCGCTCCGGTAACGCCGCTCGGGCCCGGATTGCTCGCGACGATCGTGTAGCTCAGCGTGCCGCCCGGGGCGACCTGGGTGGCGCCGTCGGTCTTCGTGATGCCGAGGTTCGCCGCCGGCGTGACCGTGTCGGTGTCGGTCGCGCTGTTGCCGGCCGGGTTCGGATCGACCACGCCGCCGCCGACGGTCGCCGTCGCGGTGTTCACGATGCTGCCGGTGGCGCCGGGGCCGATCGTGCACGCAGCCGTGTAGGTCACGCTGCCGCCGGCCGGCAGGCTGGCCGTATCGTTGATGCTGCCGCTGCCCGCTGCGGCACATGTGCCGCCGCCCGCGCCGGCGCAGGTCCAGGTGCAGGTCAGCGAAGCCGGGAAGGTATCGGCGGCGGTGACGCTGCCTGCCGCACTCGGCCCGGCATTGCCCGCGGTGATCGTGTACGTCGTCGAACCGCCTGCCGTCACGGTGGTCACGCCGTCGGTCTTCGTGATCGACAGATCGGCGCTCGCCGCGCGGCACGCGGTCACGCTGACGTCGTCGATGCCCAGGCCCGCCTTCACCACGGTGTTGTCGCTGACCAGGTTTGCTGCAAATTCCACATTGAGACCGGCGAGCGCGTCGGCGCGCGCGGTGACCTGGCCCCAGCCCGCGGCTTCTTCGACGGCGACGGCCGGATTGCCGACGTTGTCGGTCATGGTCGCGCCGAGGTGCTGGAACATCCGCACCGCGTTGGTCGGCGTCGCGACTTCGCGCAGGTTGACGGAGAACGTGTCGAACTGGGCGGCTTCGACGTTGAATTTCTGCGACCAGCGCACGACGACCGGCGGTGTAAGGCCGGCGAGGTTGATGTTGGGCGAGATCAGCGTCTGGTTGGAGTTGATGTCGTAGGTGTTGTCGAGGTCGGTCTTCCAGCAGTTCGTGCCGCTCGCGCAGTCGGCGATCCGTCGCCGTTGCCGAAGATGTTGCCCTCGCGCGTGGCCGACGAACCGGCAACCGGCGTCGCCGTCGCCGACGTGTCGTTCGGCTCGACTTCCGCCGGATATTGATTCGACGTCATCGCCTGCGGCGCCGAAGGCAGGCGCTGCACGTCGAGACCCGGCGTGTTCGTGTCGGGCAGCGCGGCAGGACCGCGGTCGGCGGCTCCAGTGCCGGCGACATCGAAACGGGCGGAGGTCTGATCGTCGGCGTTGGCCAGCCCGACGAAGGAGGTGACGAACAGCGCAGCCAGCGCGAGGCTGGCCCGGATACCGGCCCGGATACCGGCGATCGATCGCACCTTGGACTCCCCAATGGTCGTAGCACTGGCGCGGCCCGGCGGCTGCGCCGAACGGAACGCCGGTCATCCCCAACCGGGCGCACCGTGAAACCCGTCACGTTTAGGTTCGATTGCGAATCCCGTCCAGCCGCAACGCAGCGAGTCAGCAATGTGAAAGCGCAATGGCGGCAGCCGGGCTATCGGCGGGCCGTCGGTTCGGTTGAGAGATCCCACTTTCCGGCCTCGGGATCGGCAATTTCGAGGCATGCGCATTCCCGAACCGATCACGGCTTTCATGCCGACATCGGCATGCCGCGGCATGTCGCCCCGCAGCATCGCGGCGCCACGCGCTATCCTTCGCGCCCCTCTCCTCAGGCAGTCCCCGCAATGCCCCTGCTGCAACTTCGCCAGGTCGACTACAGCGTCGGCGGTCCCCTGCTGCTCGACGGCATCGATTTTTCGCTCGAGGCGAACGAGCGGGTCTGCGTGGTCGGCCGCAACGGCGCCGGCAAGTCGACGCTGATGAAGCTCATCGCCGGCGACATCCGCCCTGACGACGGCGTCATCCAGATCGAAGGCGGCACGCGCGTCGCGCGTCTTGCGCAGGAAGTGCCGCAGGCGACTTCGGGCAGCGTGTTCGACGTGGTCGCGCAGGGGCTCGGCGAACTCGGCGGCTGGCTCGCGCAGTTCCATCACCTCAGCCATGCGCTCGACGTTCCCGGCAATACCGACGCGCTGGCGGCGGTCCAGGCGCGCATCGAAGGCGCGCACGGCTGGGATCTCGACCGCCGCGTCGGCGACGTGCTGCAGCGGCTCGATCTGCCCGAGGATCTCGACTTCGCCGCGCTGTCCGGCGGCATGAAGCGCCGCGTGCTGCTGGCGCAGGCGCTGGTGCAGGCGCCCGACGTGCTGCTGCTCGACGAACCGACCAACCATCTGGACATCGAGTCCATCGCCTGGATGGAAGAGTTCCTGAAGCAGTTCCGCGGCAGCATCGTCTTCATCACGCACGACCGCAGCTTCCTGCGCGCGCTCGCGACGCGCATCGTCGAGATCGACCGCGGCAAGCTCACGAGCTGGCCCGGCGACTACGACAACTACCTGCGTCGCCGCGAAGAGCGCCTGCACGCCGAAGCGCAGGAGAACGCGCGCTTCGACAAGCTGCTCGCGCAGGAAGAGGTCTGGATCCGCCAGGGCATCAAGGCGCGGCGCACGCGCGACGAAGGCCGCGTGCGCCGGCTCAAGCAGATGCGCGTCGAGCGCGCGCAGCGCCGCGAACTCGGCGGCAACGCGCGCATGGAGCTCGCCGACGCGGCGCGCTCGGGCAAGCGCGTGGTCGAGGCGAAGAACATCTACTTCGCGTTCGAGCGCCGGCCGATGGTCGTGAATTTTTCCTGCACCATCCAGCGCGGCGACCGCATCGGCATCATCGGTCCCAACGGTTCGGGCAAGACCACGCTGATCCAGCTGCTGCTCGGTACGCGCGAGCCGGACCGCGGCGAGATCCAGCTCGGCACGAATCTCGAGATCGCGTATTTCGACCAGCACCGCGTGCAACTGCGCGACGACCTCAACGCGCTCGACAACGTGGCCGAGGGCCGCGAGTACATCGAGGTCAACGGTTCGCGCAAACACATCGTCGGCTATCTGCAGGACTTCCTGTTCACGCCGGATCGTGCCCGCGCGCCGATCACGGCGCTGTCCGGCGGCGAGCGCAACCGCCTGCTGCTCGCGAAATTGTTCTCCAAGCCGTCGAACCTGCTCGTCATGGACGAACCGACCAACGATCTCGACGTCGAGACGCTGGAGCTGCTCGAAGACCTGCTGGCCGACTACGCCGGCACGCTGCTGCTGGTCTCGCACGATCGCGCGTTCATCGACAACGTCGTGACGAGCACATTCGTGCTCGAAGGCGAAGGCCGCATCGCCGAATACGTCGGCGGCTACAGCGACTGGCTGCGCCAGCGGCCGACGCCGCGCGCGAAGCCGGCCGCGACGGCAGCCAAGCCCGCGGCCGCCGCCGCAGCCGAAGCACCGGCCGCGAAGCGCAAGCTCAGCTACAAGGACCAGCGCGAACTCGAGCAACTGCCGGCACGCATCGAGCAGCTCGAGACGACGATCGCCGAGATCGGCGCTGCGATGAACGAACCGGCATTTTTTCAACAGCCGCCGACCGCGATCGTCGCCGCGAACCAGCGCCTCGCCGACCTGCAGGCCGAACTCGATACGGCGTATGCGCGGTGGGGGGAGCTTGAAGGGTGAGAGTCGGGTCCGTGCTTTTGCCGGAGGAATGAGCAATGAGGAGAAATGAGTGCAGCCGACCGCGCTCGTTTCCCACTCCGCGTAACTTCCACTTGCCGCACCGCGCTGCCGGGGTGTGCCCCGGCCTCACCATCCCCCGTGCACCCTGCACACCCCCTCGCGCGCTTCTTGCAATCTGCCGTCGAGGCCGTGTGAGAAACGCCTGCAAGCCATTGATCGCATGAGCGCGCCGCGCTGGCACGAAGCCTGAGACGTACCGGTTCGTGTATCCACGCAGGAGTCGTCATGAATCCGATCCGCTCGCCGTATCACCAGGCCGATCCGCAGTCGCTGCTGCAGGAAACCCTGAAGCACCTTGCCGACGCGCGCGAGTTCTACCTGCACGCCTCGCGTTCGGCCGTCGACCGTGAAATCCGCGGCGCGTTCGCGTTCTCCGCCGAAGCCCACGCGGCGCTGCTGGAATCGCTGCACCAGGCGCTGACGGCTACGCGCGAGCAGCCTGTCGAGGCACCTTCCGTATTCGCCGGCGTCGCCGGCCGCTTCGACGGCCGCGCACCGCAGAACGCCGCGCGCGATCTGCATGCGCTCGACGCGCAACTGCTTGCGCGCATGGAAGCGCTGTTCGCGAACTATCCGGACATGCGCGTGCGCGCCGCGCTGAAGCGCCATGTGCAGGCGATCCAGCGCGCCGGCGACGCGACGCGCCGCCTCGCGCTGCGCAACGTCGCCTGAGGACCGGGCCATGCAGATGCCATCGCTGTTGACCCGCATCGCCGGGATCGCCGCACTCGCCATGGCCGGCTTCGCGCCGGCCGTGCCCGGCGATGCGGACGTGCCCACGGTGCCGACGGTCGACCTGCAGCGTTATGCCGGCACGTGGTACGAGCAGGCGCGGTTGCCGAACCGGTTCCAGAAGCAGTGCCATCGCGAGGTCTCGGCGACCTACACGCCGCAGGCCGACGGTTCGGTCGAGGTGCTCAACCGCTGCCTGCGCGAGAACGGCACGAGCGATTCCGCTGTTGGCAAGGCCGAGGTCGACGATCCGCGCCAGCCGGGTCTGCTCGATGTGACCTTCATGCCGAAGGGCCTGCGCTGGCTGCCGTTCACGCAGGCCGAGTACCGCATCGTGGCGCTCGACGACGACTATCAATGGAGCATCGTCGGTGGCAAGGACCGCAAATACCTCTGGGTACTCACGCGCCGTCAGAACATCGACGCTGCGCAGCGCGAAGCCCTCGTCGACCGCGCCCGCGCCCTCGGCTACGACACGACGAAGCTGCAGTTCAGCAGGGTGTATTGAGGGGCGGGGAATCGGGAATCGTAGAAGCAAAAGCGGCGCGCTTTGCGCATTGATGCGGACACGTGTCGCTCCTGCGCCTGCCGTCTCGCAGTGGGCGCAATAACCGAAGGGCAGTGCGCCGTGTCCGGTTCGCCTCGCGGCCGGTGACGGCGTCTCGCGATCCGGGGATGGCGCAATGCGCCGTGCTTGTCGTGCCCTACGCGGTCAGTCGGCCGCTCGCGCAGCATCGGAAGCCTTTCGAACGACAGCGGACCGCCGCAGCGTGCGCGCCTTGCCGGTTCCCCGCTCCCTCCCGGTTCCCTGCGTGATCCCGGTTCCCTGCGTGACAAAAAATGCCAGCTTTTTCTTGTCACGCCCGTGAGGGGATCCGGAACCTTTCGTCGTCCTTGTGGTTGCGCTTCGGAGAGAGGCTGGGTCGGTGCGGAAAGGACGGACGATCGCCTCGCGGTCGCTGCACGCCGGGAGTCGGGCGGCGGCTGCGGATCGTCCGTTCCGGCCGCCGCACCGGCTCAGCCTCTCTCCGCAGTGCCGATGCAGAGGACGTGCCGGCGCCGCGGCACCGGACACGAGGCCGGGCCGTGCTCAGTCCGTGCAGCCGCTCCACCAGCAGGGATTCGCCCCGATGAAGTTCATGAGCGCCTGCTGCTTGGGCGTGTTTATGTCGTCGAGGTGCTCTACCGCACCCCAGCTGCCGAATTTGCCGTAGCCGCTCGACGCGGTGAAATGCATGAACAACTCGCCGCCGGCGGTCTTCCAGAAATTCAGGTGATCGGTATACGCCGTGCCCATGCGCGCGTCGCGGTTGACGTTGTTGAACAGCGTCGCGATCGCCGTGTTGTTCTCGACGCCGAGCACGCCGGCGAGATGCTGGCCGCCTTCGTAGGTGACCAGGTGCAGCGACCGCGCGGTCGCCGCCGTGCGATGCCGCGTTATCCACGGCTGCACTTCGGCAAGGCTGCCGCCGGCCGGGCCGCCGGTCACCTGGCCGCCCGAGTTGATTTCGGCGAACAGCGTCGTCGCGTTCCAGCCCTGCACGGTCGACTCGTGCGCCGGCGAGCCGAGATAGCCGCCGAAGTAGGGCGCGATCGCCACGGTGCTTATGCCGTGCGCATGGCAGGGACGTCCCGCGACCCACAGCGGGCAGTCGGCGGCCTGCGTCTGCGTGTAGTCGTTCGCCGCCTGCGCGCCGAGCACGCAGGTCACGCGCGACGCCTGCGTGCCGAACGCGGCCTTCCAGAGATCGCACATCTGCGCCGTGCGCTGGCCGTGCCAGTTCAGGCGACGATCGAAACCCGAGCCCTGGTTGCCGTAGGCCGCGGTGCCCTGTTCCTCGACGTAGGCGCCCTGCTGGAACTGGCCATTCCAGACTTCGTTGGAATATTCGACGTAGACCTCGAGGTCGGGCCGCAGCAGCCGTCTCACGGCCAGCGCGAACTGCGTCATGTAGTCGTCGTCGGCGCGGTGCGGCATCGTGAACCACGGATTCGCGTCGGTGCGATTGGCGAGTTCGACCATGATTTCCAGCGGCATGTTGCCGTCGGTCCAGCGCACGTCGTCGATCCGCGGGCGCGCGGCGAAGGTCTGCTGCGTGGAGTTGTTGGTCCCCATCCAGTCCATGAAGCGCAGCACCTTGTTGCGCCGGATCAGCGCGAGGAAATCCGGATGGAACAGCTGCGACGGGCCCGAGTGCTCGTCGAAGCCCGGCATCCACACGTGGATATTGCGCGGATGGTTGCCGGGCGCGATCGCATTCAGCCGCATCATCCAGCCGCCGTTGGCCGCATTCACGTCGAGCACGTCGCGTCCCGGCGTCGACAGCGCGACGTTCTTCGTCGCGGCGAAGTGATAGCTGATGTCGCCCGCACCGTCGTAGGTCACGACGTAGCGGCCGCTCGGATAGTGGCCGGCCAATTCGCCGAAGAAGAACAGCGTCGACACGGCGGTGTAGTTCGGCGACGTGCAGCCCGGATTGCCGGTCTGCGGCGTCAGCGAGCGCACGTAGCCGTCGGCGTCGAGATCGAGGCAGGCCGCGTCCTCCGTGTCGAAGATCCCGCCGCCCGTGGTGTTGGCGGTGATCCAGGTCCGCGACTGCTTCATCACGTCGACGAAGTTGTAGCTCGTCGAATAGTCGACGACGCCGTCGAGATTCGTGCCGAGCGGCGAGGCATAGTTGGCCGGACGGTCGAAGCCGTTGCGCCAGATCGTGTCGAACGCCTGGGCCGACGGGGCGGCGAGCAACGCGGCAGCCGCGGCGACGCGGGCCGCGAAACGGAGAGCGGGCATGTTCTTTCCTTGAATCGGCCGGCAGCGCGGCAGCGGGGCGCAACCCTAGCGTCACGCGCCCGCCGGCTGCCGCGAAGGCGCGCACAGATCGTCAGTGAGGGCGCGCGGATGAACTCGGCTTTGCGACGTGTGGTCGCAACGTTGCGATGAGCGCGAGGGTGCGATGACGCGGAAAGGGTCGTAGCGCAGGTTCGGGGTTCGCCCGTTGGGCTCACCGCCAACCTACGGACGCTGTTGTTGTGCCTCGGCGGCGTGCCGCAGGTGGCGCAGGATCGCGATGCGGTTCTGCAGCGATTCGATGCGCAGCAGGCGGCAGACCGGCGCGGCGGGTGGCGATTCGATCGGCGCGTCGACGTCGTCGGGTTCCCCGGATGCCGATGCCTCGGCGGCAGGCGCCGCGGTTTCGGCTTCCGGTGTCATCGAAATCAGCAGGATCACGCGGTCGCCGCGGCGCGCCCGGAATTCTTCGCCGGAGCCGCTGACGAGCGGCGACAGCACGGCGTCGCCGCGGCGCTGCACGCGCTGTTCGGTGTAGCGGCAGAGCAGGGTTTCCTCGTCGCCGGATTCGAGGGCCGGTCCTGCCATCAACTGCTCGGGCACGGCTTCGACATCGAGTATGCGTTCGCCGCCTTCGTCGAAGTCGTCGACCGCGACGACCTCGGCAACGACGATGCGCTGCGCGCGCACCGCGACGCTCGCAAGCGATTCGCGCACCGGGCGCCCGGCGAGAGCGACGCCGATGCCCGCAGCGAACAGCGCCGTCGCGGCGATCGCGCGCCTCATCGCTGCGCCCCGCGCGGATTCACGATGCGGCCCGGATCGAGAAAGAACATGCGTTTCCATCCTTGCGTCTGCGTCGTCGCGCGCCACGGCAGCGGCAGCAGCGACAGCACGGTGTAATGCAGATGCGGCGGCTTGCCCGCGGCGTTGCCGCTGTCGCCGACCGTGCCGAGCGTCGTGCCGGGCGCGAGCAGCGAGAACGCGCCGGCTTCAGCGGTGTCGAGATGCGCATAGTAGTGCAGCCGCCAGCGCGGACCGAGTACCACGATCACGTTGCCGCCGAGCGCGAGCTGCCCGCGGAACAGCACGATGCCGTAAGTCGCCGATACGACGTCGCGGCCCTTCGGCGCGAAGATGTCGATGCCCTTGTGCACGCCGGAAACGCCCCACGGCGCGTACCAGAACGACTGCGCGTTCCAGTCGCGCGGGCCGGCGTTGCGCACCGGGACGACCGCGTGTTCGGGGATGCCGAGGCCGAGCAGGATCACGACGGACAGTGCGATCAGCGCGCGCCGGCGTCGGCGCCGCGGTGGTGCAGCCTGCTGACGCTCCGGTGTCTCTGACGGAATGCCGGTCATGGCGTCGCGATGAGTTCGGGTTCAGCCTCGGACCGCAGCGGCAACGAGGCGTTCATTGCACGGATGCGAGCAATATCGCCCGAACCTGCTCGTACTCGCGCAGCCGCGCATGATCCTTTTCCGTCGGCGACGGTATCCGGCTCAGGTCCATGTTGTCGGCGACGTCCGCGAGTTTCACGGCGCGCGCGATCGGATTCGCCGCGGCGCGATGCGCGGCGTCGATGCGGGATTCGCCGTCGTGCTTGGTCAATGCGCGCAGGGCGTCGACGACCGGTTCGGAAAAGCCTTCGCGCAGCAGATCGTCGAAGGTCAGCGGCGTGTCCTCGACGACGTCGTGAAGCACGGCGGCCATGCGTTCCTCGTCGCCGCGCACGGCGAGCATCAGGCGCAGCGGATGAAAGATGTACGGCGCGCCGGCCTTGTCGCGCTGGCCCGCATGCGCGCGTGCGGCGATCTCGATGGCGCGCTCGATCGTGCTCACGTTGCCGGCGCCCGGATTTCCTCGCCGATGCGCCAGAGCACGCTTGTCGGATCGTCGAGGCAGAAGTCGCGGATGCCCCAGGGCCGGTCTTCCGGCGGCAGGGCGCGCACGCCGTATTTCGCGGCGATGTCCTGCTCGACGACGCGGCGCCACCAGGCTTGTACGTCGGGAACGAGCATATGCATCATGAAGTTCTCGGCGTGCTCGCGCACGTAGAAGCGCTGCAGCAGAAAGCTCGACCTGCCGACGTACAGGAACGCCATGTCGTCGGACAGCCGTTCGGCGGTGAAACCGAGATCGATATAGAACTGCAGCGACAGCTCGATGTCCCGCGCGGGGACGAAGGCTTTGATCTCGATGGCCTGGAGTTCGCTCATGGGTGGCCTCGGTCGTGGCGGAGTGAAAGTATGCGCAGCATCGCGGCGAGTACCACGCAGACGATCGCGACGATGTCGGCGGTGACGACGCGTGCGACAGCCGTGTTGTAGTTGCCGATGGACAGGGCGAGCCACAGGAAGGAAACGGTACTGGCACCGGCGGCGATCAGCGCCGCAGTCTGCCAGTCGCGGCGGAACGCGGCGATCGCGCAGCCCGCGCCGAGCAGGCCGAACAGCACGGCACGATGACGCAGCAGCAGGGCGAGATTCGGATCGGCCGCATCGATGCCGTAGAGCGCGGCGAGACGTTCGGTACCGAGTACGCCCGGCAGCGGCAGCAGATGGATCACGGCGACGACGAGCAGCAGCATGCTGACGAGACGATGCATGGCGCGCATTCCGGAAGGGGATCGTAGGTTGCCGGTGAGCGCAGCGAACCGCAACGTCACGGTGCCGATGACGTCACGCCGTTGCAGATTCCCGAGAGGAAAACGAGCGAAGCCGGGCGACCTGCGCCCGGCTTCGTCAGTTGCGGCGATGGTTTGCGGGGTACTTACGGCATGGTCGACTTGAAGTAGCTGATCGCGTCGAGCACGTCCGGCGTGATGCGGCGGATGCCGTTCGGATAATCGTCCGACGCGGTGCAGGTGCTGCAGGTCTGCGTGCTGACGACACCGACGACCACGTTGTTGGCACCGGCCCAGCGATTCGTGTAGACCGCCGAACCCGAGTGGCCGCCCGACAGGTCGCAGTTCGTCGAGAAGCGCGACTTCCAGCCGTCGCTGCCGGTGCTGCCGAAGCCGCCGATGTTGCAGGGCTTCGGATCCTGATACGCCCAGCCCTGCTGGCAGGTTTCATAGCGCACCGGCGCATTCGACAGGCCGCAGGCCGGATAGCCGCGGTTGAAGCACTGGCCGAGGCTGAACGAATTCGCGTCGCAGTAGTCGCGCAGGCTGTCTTCGCCGATCGCGACGTAGCCGAGCCAGCCGGTTTCGTCGCCCGGTGCCGTGTCGAGCACCATGATCGCGTAGTCGTAGGTCCAGTCGGTGTCGCTCGCGCGGAACTGTTCCGGCGTGAAGTACCAGGTGGCGTCGTGCGCGCCGTAGGGCTGGCAGCTGTCGCCGGCGCAAGTGCCTTCGCGGCCCGGGCGGAAACGCGTCGCCGAGAGCGAGTACCAGTAGTCGTCGTCGCGGTTGTAGAGGCAATGCGCGGCCGTCAGCACGTGACGGCGGCCGACGAGCGTGCCCGAGCAGCCGGAGGTCGGGCCGCCGCCCATCTGACCCATCGCGCGGTACGGAAACGCGGTGTTGTCGAAGCGGCGCGTGCGGGTGTCGACGCCGTCGCTCCAGCCCTTGGTCCCGCCGATATCGGCGAGCGCTTCGGTCGCGCCCTTGGCGTCGCCCGAGGCGGCACCCGACTGCAGCGCGAGGCGGTGCAGCTCATGCGCCAGTTCGCGCGGCATCTCGACGCGGTACTTCGCACCGGTCTTCGCATTGACCGCGGTCCAGTACTGGTCGCCCGTGCTGACGGTCTTGTCGTCGCCGGCATTCTTCGCATCGACACTGTCGTCGCCGGTGCGCAGACGTTCCTTCCAGGCGATCTCGGCGGACTTGGCGTCGGCCGGCGCGAAGCGGGCGGTGCCGTCGGCGCGCCAGACTTCCTGTGTGAATCCCGTCGCGCCCGGCAGACCGGCCGTGACGTCGACGATCATGTCGGCGCCCGGCGCCGCCTCGATCGTGCGGCCGCCGGCAGCGAACGCGCCGTCGACGCAACCCATGCCCAGCATCAGGAGCAGCGCTCCGCGAATCGTATCGAACTTCATGGTCTTACCCTCCGTATCTATCGTTGATGAGCGCCGGTCATTCCGGCGGTGTCGTCATCACATACGGAGAAGGGGAAGCGAGGGATCACGCGGGAGGGGAATTTGTTTCGACTGCTTCGCCGGTTGTGTAAATGGGGAAGTTGGAAAGAAGTAAATAGGGGGGCGAGCAACTGGCGAGCGGTCAGCAGTGCCGTTTTCTCTGGTTCTTCGCTCCTATTCACTATTTACCCAGTCTCACTCCCTGGTGAGCTCGACCCCGTCCACCGTCATCGTCCAATGCCCTTCGGGCTGCTGCTTCGGCAGCGCGGAGACGACGAACGTCGTCGAGATCGGGCCGAGGCCGATGACGACGTTGTCGCCTTCGAAGCGCTGGATCGGCGCTTCGATCGATTTGCGGAAGCCGTTGCCGCGTTCGACGCGATAGATCACGCGGCCCTGCGGCGAGATCGCGAGCATGGTCGCGCCGTTGCGCCAGACGCCGGCATAGGCGGCGCGTTCCGGCGGCAGCGGCGTCGAGCAGCCGGCGAGCAGCAGCAGAACGGCGGCGACGGCGCAAACGAATCCGGTTCTGGCGGTCATGGTCGGTCTCCGGTGGCGGATGGCGCCATCGTGCCGCGTCGCGCGCCGCGCCGGAAGCGGCGGCGCGCGCCGGGGATCATTCTTCGACGTCGGCCGTCGCGAGGATGTCCGAGACGACGGCCCAGGTGTTGTCGGCGCCGAGCGTGGCGGTCAGCGCATAGACGTTCGGCGGGAACTCGACCGGCTCGCAGTGGATCACGGCCGGGTCGATGATCTGGCTCTGCGCGATCGTGCCGAAGGCGAGCGCATAGCTGGTCCGCGGCGTGAACACATAGTTCATGTTCGGCTGGCCCTGCATGACCAGCGTCGGCTTGCCCGACATGCCGATGCCGGCGGCCACGGCATTGACCGGCAGGCTGCTGTCGGCGCGAATGACGAGCGTGCCCATCTGCGGGGCGTCCTGCTGGTCGTGGAAATAGAACGTGCGGTTCTTGCTGTCGTAGGACAGCGCAATCAGGTTGCCTTCGTTGAGCGAGGTCGACACGGTCTGCGACGCGTCGATGACGACGCCCGGCGAGATCTGGCCGGAGCCCGACCAGACGAAGCAGTAATCGGTGTCGTTCCAGGTGAAGCGGACCTGCGCGCCGGGATAGACATAGCGCACGAGCCAGGCGACGACGCCTCCCTGTTCGTTCGCGTTCTGCACGACGGCCAGCGAGGTCGGCGAGGTGGAATTGTTGACGAGGGTGATCTGGCGCTGAGTCATGGTTGTCCCCTTTGTTGGCTGTCGGCGTTGTGGACGGCGGTGGCAGGCCCGGCCTGCTCTACGCAAGCGCGGTAACGGCGCTCCGCGGATCACCGCGCCGTGCGGCGGCTCGCTGAACGGCGGTTCGCTGCGGTGATGCGGCCGGCGGTTCCGCAGCGTCGTCGGTCATGTCGCTTGTGTAACCTCGCGGGACGGATCTGTCCGCCCCGGGTCACCACGCATGCGCGCCGTCTTCGTCCGTTCCGCCGTCGTCCTGCTCGTTCTCGTGCTGTCCCCGGTCGCCGGTGTGGCCGACTACAAACCCGTGCGCTGCGACGCGCGTGCCGACTATGCGGGCCGGCCGCTGCACGCGCCCGTGCGCGTTGACCGCGGACCCGGCGCGATCGTCGACGCGGCATTCGACGAGGCGACCGTGCAGCGCCTCGACGCGGCGTTCGCGACCCTGAGTCAGGCGACCGCGGCACCGGCGATCAGTGCGGCCGTCGCCGTGCCGGGGCGCGGCCTCTGGACGCGCCGGCTCGGCGAAGCGCCGCTGCTGTACTGGGCCAGCGCGGGCAAGGCGTTCACCGCGGTCGTCGTGCTGCAGCTCGCGGCCGAAGGCCGCCTCGACCTCGACGCGCCGGTCTCGCGCTGGATCGACGACGTGCCCAACGGCGACGCCGTGACCGTGCGCGACCTGCTCGCGCACACGAGCGGCCTGTTCAGCGCGAACGAAGATCTCAAGGCACGGGCTTCGCCGCGCTACCGCAGCGCGCAGGAAAACCTCGCGATCGCGCGGCGTCACGGCGCGATGTTCTGCGCCGGCGCGAACTGGCGCTACAGCAATACCGGCTACGACCTGCTCGGCGCGATCGTCGAACGCGTCGACGGCCGGCCGCTGGCCGCGGCGATCGAGGCGCGCATCGTCGCGCGGCTCGCGCTGGAGCGCACGCGCGTGCTGCGCGCCGACAGCGACGTGCGCGACATCGCGCCGCTCGCGTCGGCGAAGGAAACGCCGATCGACCCGCGCTGGCCCGGCGCCGCCGGTCCGATCGCGGCCGACGCGGTCGACATGACGCGCTTTCTCGCGGCGCTGTTCGACGGTCGCCTCGTGCCGGCCGCGAGTGTCGACGCCATGTCGGCCACGCTGTATCCGATGTTCGACGCGGGCCTGTACTACGGCCTAGGCCTCATGGTGTTCGACGTTCCCGACGGCGGGGGCCGGCAGCTCTGGATCGGCCACGCCGGCGGCACGCCGGGCGCCGGCGCGCTGATGATCTACGCGCCGCAGGATCGCGCCTTCGTCGCGGTCGCGCTGACCGGCGACGGATCGGCGGCCGCGTCGGTGAATCTGCTCGTGAAGGCGTTGCGGGGGGCCGTGACGGATCGGTCTCCGTGAATGGCGCGGCTCGGCGGCGCGGCCTTGTAGTTCTGTGCAGCATCCGGTTTTCGCGCAGACAGGGCACGGGCAGAACAGAAGCAAAAAGCCACCCCGTTGCCGTCGCCTTCAGACCCCGGTGCCATCCACGAACCGCCGCTGCAGCGCACTCAGCGCCGCCGCCGATTCCCGCCGGATCCGGAAGCGCCCGAACACCGCGTCGATCGCG
Source organism: Tahibacter sp. (assembly GCF_035481375.1). Lineage (GTDB taxonomy): Bacteria > Pseudomonadota > Gammaproteobacteria > Xanthomonadales > Rhodanobacteraceae > Tahibacter. The sequence goes on along the minus strand of NZ_DATIGT010000321.1, from coordinate 8,859 downwards.
CGCAGCCACAGCGGCTTCACGTCGTAGTCGAGCGTGCGCGTGAAGCGCGTGCCGGAGCCGTCGGCGGCGAAGTCGTAGCGCAGGCGCACGCGGCTGCCGTCGTCCATCGCGGCGAGTGCTTCCCAGTGGTGCGGGCGCTGCGACGCGATCACGCGCCACTGCAGGCGGCGGCGAAAGCCCGCCGTGCGGATGTCCTCTTCGAACGTCGCGCCGTGGATCAGCGGCACCGGCGTGTCGGGCCGCGTGCCCAGCGAGGCGGCATGCCACTCGTGCCAGCACGCGGGAATCGTGAGGTAGTCGTAGGCCTGTTCCGGCGTCGCGGCGAGCGGGGTGTGGCTGACATGGATCGGCATGGCGTGTTCCGGCGAGTCGGTTGAGAAAGTGCATTCAGCGCGGATGCGGATCTTCGGGTTCCCAGTGCAGCGTGCCGTGCAGCCAGTCCATCAGCGGAAACACGAGATTGAAATTGCGCGCCTGCATCAGGTCGCGGCGATGGTGCAGCTGATGCAGCCGCCGCATCTGGCGTATCCACGGCAGCCGCGCGAACGGATGCCGCGCAGGCAGGTGTTCGCAGGCGTGGAAGATTTCATACGTGAGATAGCCGCCGAGCAGCGTCGCGCAGAACAGCGCGGCGGCGTTGACGCTGACCTGCGACACGACGAAGTAGAGCGGTGCGAGCCCCGCGCAGAACAGCACGATCAGCCAGGCCGGAAAGAAGATCACGCGCCAGTCGCGCGCCTGTTCGTAGGGCATCTGCGCGTCGGCGAAGAAGCTGTGGTGATCGCCGGCGTGGCGCTTGTAGAACAGTGCGCCGATGCGGTGCTTGTGGTGGCCGAAGGTGCGATGCGCGGTGTACTCGCCCCAGTTGAAGACGACGAGGCCGAGCGGAATCGCGAGCCACTCCCAGGCGCGCACGGCGTCGAGCCGCGAGAGCAGCCATGCGAGCACCGCCACGCCGGACACGAGCACGAAGCCGCCGTGCAGCCAGGCGTTGTACCAGCGGCTGATGCCGGCGCGGTAGCGCAGGCGGAAGGCGTCGGTGTCGTGGGCCATCGGCGGTATCCGTGTCGTTGCCGCGATGATCCGCCGCGCGCGCGATGCATGCATTGACAGGACGGCGCGCCGGATTGACATTTCGCGCCAGCCGTCCGGACCACGCCATGCTCGACCCGCGCACCGTCGCCAATCCCTATGTCCGCACGCTGCTCGGCGTGTTCGACGCGCAAGGTGTCGATCTGCGCGTGCTGCTGGCCGGACTGCCGCTCGACGCGGCCATGCTCGAGGATCCGAACGGGCGCATCGCGCCGGAAACGCTGCACCGGATCTGGGAACGCGCGCTTGCGGCGACCGGCGATCCGCTGCTGGGCCTCAAGGTGGCCGAGGCGGCGAAGCCCGCGACGTTCCGCGCGGTCGGGCTCGCGGCCATGAGCAGCGCGTCGCTGCGCGATGCGCTCGCGCTGATGCTGCGCTGCTACCGGCTCGTCAGCGAATCGGGATCGCTGACCGCCGAATCCTGCGAAGGCGGCGACGTCGCGATCGTCTATGCCGAACAACTCGCGCGCGTGCGGCTGTTTCCGCAGCAGGTCGAAGCGATCGTCGGCGGCATCCTCGTGACCGCGCGCGGGCTCGCGGAACGCGCGCTGCGGCCGACGGCCGTCGCGTTCCGCCACCGGCCGCAGGGCGATGCCGATGCCTATCGGCGGCTGTTCGGCTGCGAGGTGCGGTTCGACGCCCCGGCACATCGTCTGCAGCTCGCCGCCGCCGATCTCGTGCGCCGGCTGCCGCAGGCCGACGCCGACCTGCATCGAGTGCATTGTGAACTTCTGGACCGGCAGCTCGCCGACCTGCCGCGCGCGGGCTCGGTCGGCGCGTTCGCCCGGCAGTGGCTCGCCGTGCGCGCGAGCGGCGCGATGCGCGTCGAGGATCTCGCCCGTGCGATGGGCACGAGCGTGCGCGCGCTGCAGCGGCAACTGCAGCAGGAAGGCGAGTCGTGGACCGCGCTCGTCGACGGCGCGCGGCGCGACGCGCTGAAGGCGCTGCTGCACGAAGGCGTGTCGCTCGACGAGGCCGCGCGCCGCCTGGGCTATCACGACGCGAGCAGCCTGAGCCGCGCGGCGCGGCGCTGGTTCGGCACGACGCCGGGACAGTGGCGGGAACGCTAGCGCGCTTCGCGCGCGAAACCGAAAAGATCCGAATCCTCGCCGAACCAGTAGCTGCGGCTGCGGTCCCGGCGGCGGTACTGCACCGACAGGCCGGACGGCCCGGAGCCCTGGAAATAGTCGAGCGCGAATTCGTGTTCGCCGTGCGCCAGCCGGATGTCGCAGGGCTGCAGCGCCATCGCGTGCGGCCGCGGGTCCGCGCAGACCGGACGGTTGTCGATGCGCAGCGAAAACCCGTCGTCGCTGCCGACGAGGAAGCGGTAGTCGCCGTCGCCGAGCACCGCGAAGCGTTTGCGCAGCGTCACGAAGAACTGTTCCGCGTAGCCGATGTCGCCGAGTTCGGCATGGCGCAGGCGCCCGTCGCGCGACAGGTCGAGCCGGTCGACGACGACCTCGCGCGTCTCGATGATCTTTCGCGGCTGATCCAGGTGCGCGATCGGTTCGGCGTTGCGTTCGATCGTGAGGCGCAGCACGGGTGCGACCTGCACCGGCCACATCGCCTGCGCGAGCGCGCCGCCCGCGGCGAGCAGCACGATCGTCAATGTCCAGTCGCTGCGCAGGCGGGGCATCAGCGCACCGGTTCCAGTTGCCAGGCGTCGAGCCAGGCGCGGTGTTCCACCGCCGAGGCGGTCAGCGGCCAGCCGTAGGTCAATGGCGCAAAGTATACAAACGCGGCGGCGGCCAGCAGCAGGAACAGCAGCAGATTGACGCGCGGATGCGGCTGGCCCGCGGCGAGGCCCGCGCCGTAGAGATAATTCCAGACCGCCGCGAGATTCGCGATGCCGAACAGCAGCGGCAGCAGATAGTGATAGAGGTACATCACGCGCTCGATCTGCAGGATCGCGGCGAGATAGGCCAGATGCAGGCTCGTGAACAGCAGCACCCAGCCGAACGCGCGCGGATCGGCGACCGCGAGCCCGAACGCCGCACGCGCGACGACGAGACTGACCGACAGCGCCAGCCCGGCCAGCACGCTCAACCAGACCACCGGATTGGCCACGAGATAGGTATATGAGACGCGGTTGACGCCGCCCGCATCGGCGCGGTTCCAGCGATAGTTGATGGTCTTTCCGCCGAGCAGCCAGCGCGAGGCGTGGCTGCCGTTTTCGCCGGGCTTGCAGACATCGAGCCGCGGCACGCCGTCGGCGTACTCGGCCATGTAGCGCAGATGGTCGCGCAGTCCCACGCGAAAGCCCGACGCCGTCCAGGTCGTGCCGTCGCGCAGATGCTGCAGGTATTCCGGCGACGCCTTGTAGGCATGCTCCGGCACGACGGTGGTCGAGGTCGCGATGAACGCATAGAAACTGCCGAGGAACACGATGAGCAGCGGCAGGCAGAACGCCGGAACCGCGCCGGCGAGGCGGCGCGCGACCGCGAGTCCGCGCGCTTCGCGCAGCGCCGGCCATTGCTCGGCGACGAACAGGGCGACGGGCAGCAACAGCAGCACCGCGCCGTTGAGCTTCACCGCGACCGCGAGCCCGACCAGCGTGCCGAGCACGGCGTAGTGCCGCAGCCGCACGCGCACGCCGGCGCGCAGGCTCCAGGCCAGCGCGCCGATCGCGCCGGCCGCAAATGCGAGTTGTATACCTTCGAGCATCGCCGAGCGCGCATGCACGACGAGCGCGTTGTCGAGCGCGGGCAGCGCCGCGAACACGAACGCGAGCAGGCGCTGCCCGGTCGCGAACAGCAGCGCCGCATAGAGCAGCAGCACGGTCGCGATCGCCGATACCGTGGAGGCCAGGCGCACACCGGCGAACGAATAGCCCGGCGGCAGCTGCGCCTGCTGCACGCGGTCGGCGTGGAGCAGGGCACTCGCGTCGCGTCCGTCGTTCGCGCCGACCGCGCGTTCGCCGAGCGCGATCAGCATTTTTCCGAGCGGCGGATGCGATTCCATGTACATCACGCCGTCGAGGTGCTTCTGCGCCGAGGTGACGTGATAGTTCTCGTCCCAGAACAGCGAGTCCGGCTCCCAGTAGCGCGCGCCGATCGTGACGACGGACAGCGCCAGCAACAGCAGCGGCGCGAGCGCGTCGGCGAGTCGCCCGTGCCGCGCCGCTGACGCCTGCGTGTCGGTGCCGTCAGTCGTTGCCGTCATTGCTCATCCGATCGATCGCGCCCGGCGCGCCTGTTGTCCGTGGGACAGGCCTGTCCCTCGCTGCGGTGCAGATTGACACCGGTGACAGAACGGATCAAGGTCGCCGCCGCCGGCGCAACGGGCCGTTCGAGCCGTCGTTCGCCGCAGTCTGGGAGGGCTGAGATGACGCGCTGCGTTCTCGCGGTACGCGGCACCGATCGGGGGAAAGGTGCTGCGCGAAGCAGGTTTTCGTACGGCGTCTGCGCTCGTCGCGCGGGACGCCGGCGCCGTTTGATCGCGCGTGCTGCCGGCGTGCGGGCTTCGCCCGGGCGGGCGGCCATGCGCTTGCCTGCGAATGCTACCGGTGTCATTGCTCGGCGCCCGCCGCGACAGATTCCGCGCCGCGCCTCATCGCCGCACCGGAAACATCTCCACTAAGCCACTAATAGACAACCCGCCGACGGCGGCAACGTCCCCACACGCGTTCTTGCTCCGGGAGTCCCCATGACTGTCGTGAAATCACTGCGATGCGCCGCCCGGGCGGCGGCGATGTCGACCGGTCTGCTGCTCGCTGGCGTGCCGGTCATCGGCATGGCCCAGGCCAACGTGCCGTTCGCCGAAAGTTTCGATGCGGCCACGACCGCGACGTTCCTGACCGCCGGCTATCGGCCGCTGCCGGGCGACGCGACCAAGCCCCTGTACTTCGCGACCGGCGGCGGCAGCAACATCACGATCACGCCGGAAGGACGGCTCAGCCTGACCAACGGGCGATTCACGATCGGCAACACCGACACGACCGTGACGACGACGTCGACCGTCTCGCCGCCGGGCATCTTCGACCTGAGCCAGCAGTACACCGTGTCGTTCTGCCTCGCGTCGGCGTCGGGCTCGGGCAACTTCCAGATCTATGTCAACAACAACACGACCGGTTCGGCGAACTCGCCGCTCGGCGGCGCCTCGCGCATCGCGAATCTCGCCGTGACGGGACTCAGCGCCGGCACCGCGTATTCGGTCACCTCGACCGTCGGCACGCCGACGGCGTTCCTGCAGCTGCGCAGCGAGAGCGCCGCGCTCGTCGTCATCGACAATCTGCGCATCGACTACGGCGCGAGCGGCAGCGCGACCTGCCCGCCGCCCGGCCAGGCGCAGCTCACGCTCGATCCGCCCGACGCGAGCTGGACGACGCCGGCCGGCGGCGCCGCGCGCGCCGTCGCGGTCACCGCCATCACGGCTGCGGGCAACCCGGATACCTTCGGTGTCGTGTCGAGCAATCCCGCGGCCGTCGACGTGGCGGTGACGGCGAACGTCGCGACCCTGACGCCGCTCGCCGCCGGCACGTCGACGATCACGTTCACGAGCGGATCGGATCCGACCGTGCAGAAGACGATCGCCGCGACCGTGCTTGCGCCGTCGACGACGGTCTACGACTTGAACGGCGTCGCCGAACCCGCGGCGCTCGCGAGCAACGTGCATGCCGACACGCGCCTGCGTCTGCAGTTCGACGCGGCGCCGGCGCTCGGCACGGCCGGCGCCGTGCGCATCGAGCGCGTCAGCGACGGCGCGATCGTCGACACGATTCCGTTGGCCGGAGACACCGATGCGCTCGGTCATCCGGGCCAGGACCGCGTGCGCGTCATCAAGCGCGACGCGATCGCGGTCAGCGGCAATGCCGTGACCATCGCGCCGCACAGCCACGCGCTGGCCTACGACACCGAATACCGCGTGCTCGTCGACAACGGCGTGATCACCGGCGCCACGCTCAACGGCACGCCGTTCGACGGCATGGGACCGAATGCGGGCTGGCGCTTCACCACGCGCAGCGCGCCGGCCGCATCGGCGCACCTCGTCGTCGACGACGACGGTCCGGCCGATTTCCGCACCGTGCAGGGCGCAATCGATTTCGCGGTGCAGCAGTTCCCGGGCAACGATCCGGTGTCGGTGATGATCGGCAACGGCGACTATCGCGAACTGCTGTACCTGCGCGGCAAGAACAACCTGTCGCTCGTCGGCGAGACGCGCGACGGCGTCGTCGTGCAGTACCGCAATTCCGAGGCGATCAATGCCGGCACCGGCACGAGCCGCGCGCCCGGCCCCGGCGCGGCGAACGGCGGACGCAGCGTATTTCTGATCGAGAACGCCGATCTGCTGACGCTCGAAAATCTCACCGTGCGCAACACGACGCTGCGCTCGGCGTCGCCGAGCCAGGCCGAGACGCTGTACTTCAACGGCGACGGCACGCATCGCCTGATCGCGAAATACGCGCGCTTCCAGAGCGAACAGGACACGCTGCAGCTCAAGTCCTATGCCTGGATCTATCGCAGCCTCGTCGAAGGCAACGTCGACTTCATCTGGGGCGCCAACCGCGTCAGCCTGTTCGAGGAGAGCGAGATCCGCTCGGTCGGCGACACTTTCAATCCGAGCCAGGGCGGCTATGTGCTACAGGCGCGCTCGGTCGCGGCCGACGACAAGGGCTTCGTCTTCCTCAACAGCGCGCTGACGCACGGCCCGGGTCCGGGACCGCTCGCCGGCGACGTGCCGCCGGGCACGACGTATCTCGCGCGCAGCGGCGGCAGCGCGGCGTATTTCGACAATGTGGCGTTCATCAACACGCGCATGGATGCGCACGTCGCGACCGTCGGCTGGGCCTCGGCCGGCATCAACGGCCAGCCCGCGCCGAATCCGGCGGTGCCGACCGCGACGAGCGGCTGGCGCGAATACGGCACGACCGATCTGTCGGGCACGCCGGTCAATCTGGCGTCGCGCATCGGCGGCTACCTGCTGCAGCCGGCCGAGGTCGCGGCGGAATTCTCCACGCGTGCACAAATATTTTCCGCCTACGGCGGCGGCATCGGCTGGGACCCGCTCGACGACGGCCCGGCCGACCGGCTGTTCGCAAACGGCTTCGAGGCGCAGGGCGGGCCGCTGCTGCCGCTGCTCGCCGAGAATTTCGACGAGGCGACGGCCGGCGCCGGCAGCGGCGGCAGCATCAGCAATTTCTGGTCGGCGGCCTACCGCGCGATTCCGGGACAGTCCGACACGCCGATGTATACGGCGACCGGCGGCGGCAGCGGACTGCTGGTCACGAACGAGAAGACGCTGTCGATGACCGGCGCGCGCTTCACGATCGGCAACACGATTCCGGCGCAGCTCACGAGCGCGGCCGGCGCGCCGCCCGGCGCGTTCGATCTGAGCCTGCCGTATACGATTTCGTTCTGCGTCGTGTCGCGTTCGGACAGCGGCTTCTTCTACGTCTACATCGACAACAACACGACGACCTCGGCGAACTCGCCGCTCGGCTCGGCGTCGCGTCTCGGCGAATTCCCGGTCGCCGACATGGTGCCCGGCACCGTGTACTCGGTGACCGGCAACGTCGGCACGGCGACCTCGTTCCTGCAATTGCGCACGAACAGCGGCACGACGGTCGTGCTGGACAACCTGCGCATCGACCGCGGCACGACGCCCGGCGCGAGCTGCGAGGGTTCCGGCAGTTCGAGCAGTTCGTCCAGTTCCAGCTCGTCGAGCTCGTCGAGTTCGAGTTCGTCGAGCAGCAGCTCGTCGAGCAGCTCGAGTTCGTCGTCGAGCGGCGGACCGGGCACGCTGACCTGCGAAGTCGCCAACACCGTGCCGGGCTTCGCCTCGCTCGGTCCCGGAACCACGGGCGGCGCCGGCGGCCGCAGCGCGACCGTGTCCACCGGCGCGCAGCTCGTGACGGAACTGGCCGGCCAGGTCGGCAATGCGCAGCCGCTGACGATCTACATCGACGGCATCATCACGCCGGCCAACAGCGGCAGCGTCACGAAGTTCGAAGTGAAGGACATGAACAACGTGTCGATCATCGGCCGGCCCGGCTCGCTGTTCGACGGCATCGGCATCAAGATCTGGCGCGCGAACAACGTCATCGTGCGCAACCTGACGATGCGCTACGTGAACATCGGCGACAAGGACCAGATCAGCATCGAAGGCCCCTCGTCGAACATCTGGATCGACCACAACGAGTTCTACAACTCGCTGGAGGTCGACCAGGATTTCTACGACGAACTCGTCAGCGGCAAGGGCAGCATCGACAACATCACGCTCTCGTACAACTACCTGCACGACAGCTGGAAGACCTCGCTCTGGGGATCGAGCGACACCGACAACTTCAATCGCCGCATCAGCTTCATCGGCAATCGCTGGGACAACGTCATGTCGCGCCTGCCGCTGTTCCGCTTCGGCGAAGGCCACGTGCTCAACAACTACTATCGCAACGTCCAGCGCACCGCGATCAACTCGCGCATGGGCGCGAAGATCCGCATCGACAGCTCGCAGTTCGAGGATTCCACGAACGTCGTGATCTCGCAGGACAGCAGCCAGATCGGCTACTGGGATACCAACGGCGACAACGTGTTCCAGAACGTCACCTGGACCGCGCTGCCGGAACCCAACTGCACGAGCAATCCCTGCGCCTGGGGCAACACGCCGGGCACCGTGCAGAACGGCGGACAGATCGCATCGACCGTCAGCTACGTGCCGCCCTATGCGTATACGGCCGTGCCCGGCGCCGACGTGCGCGCGCACGTACTCGCGAACTCGGGTGCCGGCCGGATCGATGCCTGCCTCGGTTTCGGCGGAGGCGGTTTCTAGAAC
>NZ_DATIGT010000320.1:0-32756 GCF_035481375.1 Tahibacter sp. | reverse complement strand
GAACACGATCATCGCGCGGTCCTTCGCGAGCCAGTCGAGCAGTCCCTGTGGGTCCGGAATGTCGACGCCGCTCGTCGCGATCGCGGTCTTCTTCGCGCCGAAATGCAGGATCAGGCCGACGCCCTGCTTCGCGCGCAGGTGCATCGTCGCGAAATAGTCCCGCTTGCGAAAACTCGGCACGTTCCACTTGATGCCGTCGGCGATCGCCGCGTCGGCACCGAGCACCGCGGCGCGCAGCGCGATCACGAGCGCCTTCGCCGGATGCTCCAGCGACGCGAGAAACGCGTCGACCTCGCTGTTTTGTGTGCGCTTGCCGGTGCCGGCCATCGGAGACTCCGCGCGGAATGGCGGCGATCGTAGCAAGCTGCGCGGACGCGCCGCCGCCGGTGCGAAATCCGCCACGCGACGAACCCGCCACCTGTCGGCCGGTATCGCGCTGGCACCATAGGCCACCCGACCGGAGCCCGCCCCTCGTGCAACCCGCCGAACGCATTGCCACGTTCTATGAAGCCTTCCAGCGCCGCGACGGTGCCGCGATGGCCGCCTGCTACACGCCCGACGCGACGTTCCGCGATCCCGCGTTCGACCTGCGCGGCGAGGACATCGGCCGCATGTGGCGCATGCTCTGCGAGCGCGGCAAGGACCTGCGCCTGGAATTCGCGAACGTGCGCGCCGACGGCGACCGCGGCAGCGCCGACTGGCAGGCCTGGTACACCTTCAGCAAGACCGGCCGCCCCGTCCACAACGTGATCCATGCCGAGTTCCGCTTCCGCGACGGACTCATTAGTGAACATGTGGATACATTCGATTTCTGGCGCTGGTCGCGCCAGGCGCTCGGACCCGCCGGCCTGCTGCTCGGGTGGACGCCGTTCCTGCAGGGCAAGGTGCGTGCGGAAGCCGCGCGCGGACTCGCCGCGTTTCGCGGAGGCAATCCGTAGGTTGGGCTGAGCCGCGGTCGAAGCCCAACCTACGCGGGCATGCAATTTTCGAGTTCCGCGCGTCGTTCGAGCAGGAAATCGATGACCGCGCGCAGCGCCGGCGACAGGCGGCGCGCGGTGTAGACGAGACTCAGCGGCGTGGCCTCGCCGAGCCAGTCCGGCAGAACGCGCACGAGCCTCCCGGCGGCGACGTCCTCGGCGACGTCGGCCCAGATCCGGTACGCGATGCCGCGGCCGCGTATCGCCCAGCGCCGCACCATTTCCGCGTCGTTGAAGATCCAGCGCGGCGTGACCGTCACGTCGACGCTGTCGCTGCCGCGCGTGAACGACCAGCGATCGACGGCGCGCTGCTGGCGCATGTAGCACAGCGCGTCGTGGTCGCCGAGGTCCTGCGGCGTCCGCGGCGTGCCGCGGCGTTGCAGATACCCGGGCGCGGCACAGGCCACGCGCACCAGCTGCGCGAGCGGTGCGGCGATCAGGCTCGAATCGCCGAGCGCGCCGTAGCGCAGCGCGAGGTCGACCGGCGCGGAGAAGAAATCGGCGACGGCATCGTCGAGCGTGATCTGGAAACGCACCTGCGGATGGCGCACGGCAAAATCGTCGAGCCAGCCGGCGAGCCGGTTGCGGCCGAAGTCCGCCGGCGCAGTGATGCGCACGAGCCCGTCGACTTCGTCGCCGTCGCGGCTCAGCGCGAGGCGTCCCGCGTTCAGCGCCGACAGGGCTTCGCGCGCATGCGGCAGATAGCGCTCGCCCTCCTCGCTCAGGCGCAGGCTGCGCGTCGTGCGCAGCACGAGACGCGCGCCGAGCGTCGCTTCGAGCCGCTTCAGCGCGGCGCTCGCGACCGCCGGCGTGACGCCGAGCGAGCGCGCGGCCTGATTGAGCCGGCCGCTGTCGGCGCAGGCGACGAACACGGCAATGTCGGAAACGGATTCGCTCATCGAAGATCGGCTCGCGGCGGCATCGTGCGCAGCGGCCGATTCTCAATCCGGCATTGATACAGAATCGGCCGCGTCGCTACTGTCACGACGATACGACGGCGACTAACCTCGCGCACAGCGCCACTTTCGTCGTCCTCCATGCAGCCGACCGCCGCTTCCTCCACGACCGGCTCCGCCACGACCGCTCCCGTCACGACCTGGACCCGCGCCGCGATCCTCGCGATCGCCTGCGGTGCGCTCATCGTCACCGTGAGCATGGGCGTGAGGCAGAGCTTCGGCATGTTCATGCAGCCGATCGGCCGCGACTTCGGCATCGGCCGCGAGTATTTCGGCTTCGCAATCGCCGTGCAGAACCTGCTGTTCGGTCTCGCCCAGCCGTTCGTCGGCGCGATCGCCGACCGCTACGGCGTGCGCCGCGTCCTCGTCGTCGGCACGCTGGTCTATGCCGCCGGACTCGTCGCCGCCTCATTCGTCCTCCTGCCGGGCGGCATCATGGCAAGCCTCGGCGTGCTGGTCGGGCTGGGCCTGAGCGGCACGACTTTCGTCGTCGTGCTGACCGGCGTCGCGCGCCTCGTGCGTCCGGAACAGCGCAGCCTCGCGTTCGGCCTCGTCACTGCGGGCGGCTCGTTCGGCCAGTTCGCGGTGGTGCCGATGGCCCAGGCGATGATCGCGGGCTGGGGCTGGCGCGGCGCCATGCTCGGACTCGGCGCGCTGATTCTCGTCGTCATCGTCGCGGCCTTCGGCATCCGCCGGCCGGTGCAGGAAGGCGCCGCCGTCGCCGCCGCCGACGACGGCGGTCTCTCGCGCGCGCTCGCCCAGGCCGCGGCGCATCCGCACTACTGGCTGCTCAATGCGGGCTTCTTCGTCTGCGGTTTCCACATTGCGTTCATTGCGACACACTTCCCGGCCTATCTCGTCGATCAGGGCATTCCGGCGAGCGTCGGCGCCTCGGCGCTCGCGCTGGTCGGCCTGTTCAATATCGCCGGCTCGTACCTGTTCGGCCTCTGGGGCGGACGCCATTCGCGTCCGCGCCTGCTCGCCGCGCTCTACGGCGCGCGCGCGCTCGCGATCGCGCTGTTCCTGCTCGCGCCGCTCAGCGCGTTCTCGGCGCTCGCGTTCGCCGCGGTGTTCGGCTTCCTCTGGCTCGGCACGGTGCCGCTGACCAACGGTGCGGTCGCAAGCCTGTTCGGCGTGCGCTACCTGTCGACGCTCTACGGCATCGTGTTCCTGTCGCACCAGGTCGGCAGCTTCATCGGCGCCTGGGCGGCCGGCCGGCTCTACGACACGACCGGCAGCTACATGACGGTCTGGATCGCGAGCATCGTGCTCGGCGTCGCCGCCTCGGCGATCAGCTACGTCACGCGCGACACGCCGGCGGCGACGCCGGTGCTGCGGACCGCCGGGTCAACCGCGTGAACGCCTGGTCGTGGCGCCGCGTCGGCGCGATGATGATCGTCCTGCTCGTCGCCGCCTCGCTGACCCTGCTCTGGCTGCGCTGGGGCGAAACCATGTTCGCGCGTCAACTCGGAGCGCTCGTATGCTGAAACCCGATCCGGTCGATCCGCGCGCGCTCGCTGCCGGCCTCGCCGAACTCTGGTCGCCGCGCGTCATCGGCGCGCTCGACGACAGCTACATCAAGGTCGCGAAGGTCCGCGGCGAACTGGTCTGGCACAGCCACGACGCACAGGACGAACTGTTCTTCGTGCTGCAGGGTCGCCTGCGCCTGCGGCTGCCCGACCGCGATGTCGAACTCGGACCCGGCGAACTGTTCGTCGTGCCCAGGGGCGTACAGCACCTGCCCATTGCCGACGAGGAATGCCTGCTGCTGCTCATCGAGAACAAGGACACCGCCCACACCGGCGACGTCGTCAGCGAACGCACACGCAGCATCGAGGAACAGTTGCGCGACGCGTGACCGGTTGCGGCGGGCCGCACGCGCCGGCAACCTACGCGGCGCGGCGCTTCGCGCGCGTGCCGGAAGACTCGCCTTGACGCTCCTCCTTCTGCTGTTTCTCGTGTTCGCCGCGGCCATCGTGTTCATCGTGCTCGTGGTCGGACTCATGCTGCTGATGGCAGTCGGCACGACCTACGCGATTCCGGTCGCGGTCGCGCTCTACCTCGGTCTCAGCGCGCTCGGCGGATTCGCGCTGTCGGCGGTTTCCCGCAGCGTCCTCAAGGAGTCGCCGTGGAGCTGGGCTGCCGCGTCGCTCGTGCTGGCGCTCGCCGCGGCCGCGGAACTCGGCCTCGCCTTCGTGTCCGGGCTGATCTGATGGACCTCGTCGCCGGACTGTTCGCGGCCGGCGGCGCCGGCTTTCTTGCGCTCGGTCTGCATCTGCGCCGCCGCACGCTGCGCTTTCTCGCGCGCGCCGCGCGCGCCGAGGCCGAAGTCGGCGATGCGACGGCGCGCACGAGCGCGCTGTCGGGCGGCAGCGACCACTCGCGCCTGCGTTTCACGACCGACGACGGCCGCGTGCACACGCTTGAATCGCGGCTCGGCCTGCCCGGCGGCGCCTATGCGCGCGGTCGCCGCGTCGCGGTGCTCTACGACCCCGACGACCCCGGCGAAGCCGTCGTCGACAGCCCGCTCGAACTGCACGCGCCGTGGCTGATCTTTGCGCTGCTCGGTGCCGGCTGGTTCGCGGTCGGGCTGCTTTTGCTGATTCCATGGTTTTGACGCGGATTGCGGCACATGCCGTGGGCGCGGGTCGCGGCAATGGCTATGCTTGCACGCTCCTTCGCTTCCGGTGCCGCCCATGATCCGTCGTGCCGTCCTGCTGGCCCTGCTGACCGCCGCCACCTCCGTCCATGCCGCCGCCGACACGCTGCGTACCGTCGCCGAGCAGTCGGGCTTCAAGCGCACCGGCCGCTACGACGAAGTCGTCGATCTCTGCGCGCGCTTCGCCAAGGGCTGGCCCGACGCGGTGCGCTGCGACGAATTCGGCCGCACGCCCGAAGGCCGCCCGATGATCGCGATCGTCGCGACCACGAGCGGCGCACGCACGCCCGAGGCCGCGCACGAGAAAGGCATTCCGGTCACCCTGTTCCAGGGCGGCATCCACGCCGGCGAGATCGACGGCAAGGACGCGGGCTTCCTGCTGCTGCGCGAACTGCTGCAGGGCAAGACCGGCGCCGGGCTGCTCGACAAGCAGGTCATGGTGTTCGTGCCCGTGTTCAACGTCGACGGCCACGAGCGTTTCGCCGCCTGGAACCGGCCGAACCAGCGCGGGCCCGAACAGATGGGCTGGCGCACGACCGCGCAGAACTACAACCTCAACCGCGACTATCTCAAGGCCGACGCGCCCGAGATGCGCGCGATGCTCGCGCTGATGAACCGCTGGGACCCGACCGTGTACGTCGACCTGCACGTGACCGACGGCGCGAAGTTCGAGCATGACGTCGCGGTCATGGTCGAGCCGGTCTATTCCGGCGACGAGGAACTGCGCAAGCTCGGCCGCGAGCTGCGCGACGGCACGATCGCGCGTCTGACGAAGCAGGGCTCGCTGCCGGTCAGCTTCTATCCGGCCTTCGTCGTGACCGACGACCCGGCCTCGGGCTTCGCCGACGCGGTCGCGCCGCCGCGCTTTTCGACCGGCTACGTGCCGCTGCGCAACCGTTTCGCCGTGCTCGTCGAAACGCATTCGTGGAAGCCGTATCCGACGCGCGTGAAGATCACGCGCAACACCCTGCTCGACGTGATGCAGCTCGTCGGCGAACGCGGCCGCGACTGGCGCGCCGAGCAGCTCACGGCCGACGAGCGCGCCGCGACGCTCGGCGGCACGCGCGTCGCGCTCGACTACCGCGCGACCGACAAGGCGCGCGAGATCGAATTCCGCGGCTATGCCTATACGCGCGCGCCGTCGGAGATTTCCGGCGCCCTGATGACGCGCTACGACGAGCGCAAGCCGCAGGTCTGGAAAGTGCCGCTGCGCGACGACGTGCAGCCGACGGTGCTCGTCGAAGCGCCCAAGGCCGGTTATCTCGTGCCCGTCGCCTGGGCCGACGCGGTCGCGGCGCGCCTCGACGCGCACGGCGTCGCCTACAAGCGTCTGACCGATCCGCTGACGCGCCTGCCGCTGCAGACGTTCCGCGCGACGAAGGCGACGCTCGCCGGCGAGTCGGTCGAAAGCCATCAGCGCGCGACCCTCGAAGGCGCCTGGAGCAGCGAGACCCGCGACCTCGCCGCTGGCGCGCTGTACGTACCGCTCGCCCAGGCGCGTTCGCGCATCGCCGTCGCCCTGCTCGAACCGCAGGCGCCCGACTCGCTCGCCGCCTGGGGCTGGTTCAACAACGCGTTCGAGCAAAAGGAATACATGGAGGAATACGTCGCCGAGGACGTCGCGCGCGAACAGCTCAAGCGCGATCCCGCGCTCGCCGCCGAATTCCAGCGCAGGCTCGCGACCGACGCCGAGTTCGTCCGCAGTCCCGCCGCGCGCCTGCAGTTCTTCGCGCGCCGTCATGCGTCGTGGGACGAGCAGATGAACCTGTATCCGGTGTTCCGGATTGATCGGGCGCCGTAGCCGTTGCGGGTCGGTCGCAAGGGGATATGGATAAATAGAGTGAGGAGGCAGTAACTGGAGAGAAGCGCCCGCTCTAGTTCCTGCCTACTCCCTTCTGGTTCCTACCTGCTCCCCTGTCGTTCCTGCGTCCCCGCGCCGATCCACGAACCGCACGCCCACGCCCGGCTCCGTCGCGATCCAGCGCGGGGCCGCGGCGTCGTCGCCGAGTTTCTGGCGCAGCTTGCCGACGAGGATGCGCAGGTAGTGCGTGTCTTCCTGGTGGGTCGGTCCCCAGAGTTCACGCAGCAGCTGCGGCTGGGTCACGACGCGGCCGGCGTTCTGCACGAGCAGCGCAAGCAGCGCATATTCCTTGCGCGTCAGCGGAACCGCTTCTCCGTCGACACGCAGCTCGCGTCGCGCGAGGTCGAGCTGCAGGCGCCCGTCGTCGTAGGTCGTCGGCAGGTCGGCCGGCGCCGCGCGCCAGCGCAGCAGCGTGCGCACGCGCGCCATCAGTTCCTGCACGCCGAAGGGCTTGGTCACGTAGTCGTTCGCGCCGCCGTCGAGCGCTTTCACTTTCTCGGCCTCGCCGGCGCGCACGGTCAGCATGATGACCGGCACCGACGACCACTGCCGCAGTTCGCGCAGCACGGCGTGGCCGTCGCGATCGGGCAGCCCGATGTCGAGGATCACGATATCGGCGCCGTGCGTCGCGAGCGCCGCGAGACCGGCTTCGCCCGTGTCGGCCGTCTCGACGCGATAGCCCTGCGCGCGCAGGCTGATGTCGAGGAACCTGCGGATCTGCGGCTCGTCGTCGACGACGAGCACGCGGACCGGCGCGGCGCAGGCGTCGGAGCCGGTCGGTTCGTTCATCGCTGCGGCACGGGCGAAGCCATCATGGGCCGCAGCGTAATCCGGATCGTGCTGCCGCAGCCATCGCCGTCCGTGCGGCCGCGGCTCAGGCCTTCGCCGAGGGCATGTACTTCCAGTTGCGCTGCTTGCCCTCGGCGATCCATTCGATCGCCTGCGCGAGACGCTTCGCGCGTGTTTCCGCGCGCTTGGCCTCGACGATCCACTCGATGTATTCGCGCCGCGCCGAGGTGCTGAATCCGTCGAACACGGCGGCAGCCTTGCGGTTCTTCTTCAATGCCGCGGCGAGGTCGTCGGGCATTTCCGCCGGCGGCTTGGGCTTCGCATCCTTGGTCTTGCGCACCGGCTGCGTGCCGGATTCGTTGAGTTCCATCGCCTTGCGGATATAGCCGGCGAGCACGTTCTTGCCGGGCAGGTCCTTCAGCGACGCGATGCGGCCGAACTGGCCCATGGCTTCGTCGTTGCGCGCATCGTCCACGAGCAATGCGCCCTTCCAGAAACCGAAGGCGCAGTGCTGCTTGAACGCGGCCATGCCGCAAAGCATGCCGTGGTACATGAAATGCGGCGCGCCCCACTTGATCGCCTCTTCGACGTCGGGGCAGTGCTGATGCACCGTGTCGCGCAGATAGTTCAGGATCGGCCTGGCGAACTCGGCGGACTTCTCGATGTACGCATCGACGCGCGGATGACGGGTGCCCATGAGCGCCGCCTCAGGCCAGCAGGTCGCGGAATTCGGGATGTCGCTCGAACCAGACGCGGGCATAGGAGCACAGCGGCGCGACCCTCCAGCCGGCCGCGCGGGCAGCGTCGACGGCCGTCTCGGTCAGACGGGCGGCAATGCCGCGGCCGCCGACCTCGGCCGGCACGCCGGTGTGGACGATGCTCATGAGATCGCCGCTCAGCGTGTAGTCGAGCACGCAGCGATGACCGTCGACGGTCGCGTGAAATCGCCGCGCGGCGCGGTCGTGTTCGACAGCCAGTTCCATGCAGGTCTCCGGACGAACGACCCGCGAACGCTACACCGCCGGCCGGCGTCTCACAATGCGGCGCCGGGCTGGCCGCGCGGCCGCGCGGTTGCGAGCACATCCGCTGCACATGCGCTGCGGCTACACTCGAACGCATGTCCGAGCCCGCCTGCCCGCCGCCCGCACTGCCCGCTTCGCCCTGGCGCCGCATGGCCGAACAGGCCTTCAGCCGCGCGGCCGGAGCGCCGCTGATCGGCGGCAACGCGGTCGGACTGCTGATCGACGCGCAGGCGCACTTCGACGAGTGGGAACGCGTCGTCTCGGCGGCGCGCCGGTCGATATTTCTGGAAAACTATATTATTCGCGACGACGCGATCGGCCGCCGGCTGCGCGACGCGCTCGCCGAACGCGCGGCCGCCGGCGTCGCTGTCAGCGTCGTGCGCGATTGGCTGGGCTGCCTCGGTCTCGACGGCGGCGGCTTCTGGCGTCCGCTGACCGATGCCGGCGGCGAGGTCCGCTCGTACAACCCGCCGCGCTTCTCGAGTCCGCTCGGCTGGATCAGCCGCGACCACCGCAAGCTGCTCGTCGTCGACAACGAGTACGCCTGCATTACCGGGGTCTGTCTGTCGGAGAAATGGCTCGGCGATCCGCGAAAAAAAGTTCCGCCGTGGCGCGACACCGGAGTCAGCCTGCGCGGTCCGGCCGTCGCTGAACTCGTGCATGTGTTCGCCGACCTCTGGAGCCAGCTCGGCACGCCGCTGCGCGCCGAACTGCTGCAGGCGTCGAAGGCCGATGCCGGCACGACCGACGTGCGCGTGATCGCGACGCAGCCGAGCACGGCCGGCCTGTTCCGCCTCGATCAGCTCATTGCCGCGATGGCGCGCGAGCGGTTGTGGCTCGCCGATGCCTATTTCGTCGGCCTGCCGCCGTACGTGCAGGCGCTCGCCGCCGCCGCGCGCGACGGCGTCGACGTGCGCCTGCTCGTTCCCGGCACGAGCGACATTCCCGCAGTCGCGCGCATCTCGCAGTCGGGCTACCGGCCGCTGCTCGAAGCCGGCATCCGCGTGTTCGAGTGGAACGGATCGATGATGCACGCGAAGACCGCCGTCGCCGATTCGCGCTGGGCGCGCGTGGGTTCGAGCAATCTCAACATCGCAAGCTGGATCGGCAACTGCGAGATCGACCTCGCGGTCGAGGACCGCGACTTCGCCGCCTGCATGGAACGCCAGTATCTGATCGATCTCGACAATGCGACCGAGATCGTGCTCAAACGCCGCAAAGTACAGAAAACCGCACCGCGCAACGGCCGCGTGTGCGGCGGCAGTTCGAGCCGCGCCGCGGCCGGCGTGATGCGCCTGGCGCACAGCGTGGGTTCGGCGCTCGGCAACCAGCGCGTGCTCGGCCGCGCCGAGGCGGGCTCGCTGCCCTGGGCCGCGGCCAGCCTGCTCGCACTGGCCGTGCTCGGCCTGCGCTGGCCGTGGCTGCTGGCCTGGCCGCTCAGCATGGCCGCGGGACTGCTGGGCCTGAGCCTGCTCAGCCGCTATCTGCAGTCGCGGCGGCGCGCGAAAGCCCCGGTGCCGCGCGGCGAGAAACGCGACGAGCCAGCCGAAGCGCCCTAGCGTTCGCGCCGCCGTCGTCCGTTACAGCACCGCGCCGGCGAAATCGAAATCGAAGTCGCGCAGCCAGTCGCAGACCGCGGCGCCGTTCGCGTAGTGCGTACCGCTGCGCAGCAGTTCGCCGATGTCGCTCATGTCGTCCACGCCGCTCGCGACGATGATCTTGCCGAGGCCGCGGACCGTCGCAAAGCGGTTCGCGAGCGCGGCCCAGGGCGAGCCGCTGCCGCTCGCCGCAGGGCGTTCGAAGCGCACGACGCTGAACGCCGCATGGTTCAGCCAGCGCTGCGCGCGTTCGGAATCGTCGTTCGCGCGCAGGCAGAAACGCGCGCCGACGCGCTGCAGCGTCTCGATCGCGCCGTCGGCGGGCTGCTGCTCGATGAGGTCGGCGATGTCGAACTCCAGCGCGATCGACGCTGCCGACACCGCGTGCGCGCGCAGCTCCGTCGCGAGCCACGGTGCGAAGGCCGTGTCGAGCAGCGATTCGGCGGTCAGCGGAAGGAACACGCGCAGCTCGTCCGCCGTGTTGCCGCGCGCATGGATCTGGCGCAGCGCGAGACGGATCAGGCGGCGGTCCGCATGCGTCGCGAGGCCGAGCGCGCGCGCGAGCGGCAGGTATTCGGCGGGATCGATCAGGATGCTCTGCGAGCTGCGCGGCGGCTTGAGCTGCATGCGCGCCAGATACTGTCCGCTGAGATTGCCCGCGAGTGGCGCGAACGGCTGGTAGGACAGCGGCGAATTGCCGAGGTCGGCGGCCGAACGCAGGATCGCGCGTACCAGCCGCACGCGCGGATCCTCGCTCGCGACATTCGGGTCGCGCAGATCGATCGAGACGTCGTTGCCGCCGGCCGACTGCACGATCAGCGCCTGCTGCCGCGCACGGCGCAGCAGGCTTTCGGCGCGCTCGGACGGACCGGTGACACGCAGGGCCGACAGTGTGAAGTTCAGTCGCAGCGGATCGTCGGCCGACAGCCACGCGCGCGCCGCGAGCCGGCTTCGCGCCTGCTCCAGCGCCTGCCGCAGCGCGAGTTCGTCGTCGCGCTGCGCGAGCGCGAGGAAGGTGTATTCGCCGTAGGCGCAGATCGGACGTGCGAACGGCAGCTCGGAAGCGATCGCCGACGCGAGCTGCTGGCCGAGCGTGCCCGCGGCGACGAAACCGACGCGCTCGCGCACGTTCTCGATGTCGTCGACCGCGATGTAGACGAGACCGACGCAGGCGTCGCCGCTGCTGTCGGCGAGCAGCTGCAGCTCCTGCAGAAACACGTCGCGGCCGGACAGCGTGCCGCGGCGCTCGCCGCGCGCCGACCCGGTCGTCGCGATCAGCGTGCGTGCGCGCCGCACGCGGCTCTCGACGGTCAGCAGCAGGTGCCTCGGCTTGACCGGCTTGGTCAGGAAATCGTCGCCGCCCATCGAGATCGCGTCGAAGCGCCGGTCGAGATCCTGCTCGCCCGACAGGAACACGACCGGCAGGAACGCGCAGCCGGGTTCGGCACGTATCGTCTGCGCGACCTCGATGCCGTTGCCGTCGGGCAAATAGAAATCGAGCAGCACGAGATCGGGGTGGAACTCGCGGACCGCGGCGATCACGCTCGTCGCATCGGCGACGACGCGCGTCGTGATGCCGCGGTGATGCAGCACCGACTCGCAGAACTTCGCCTGCGGCGGGTCGTCCTCGACGACGAGCACGCGGTAGCCGAGGCTGCGGCGCTGCTCCAGCATTTCCTCGATGCGCGCGACGATTTCCACCGGATCGCGGCTCGACACGACGGCGTCGGCGCCGGCGCGCTGCGCATACAGCATGCGTGCCGGGTCGGCTGCTTCGGACAGCACGAGACAGACCGGCGGATCGCGCTGCGTGTCGCGCGCGCGCGATATCGATTCGAGCAGGCCGTGAAGCTGCGGCACGAACGCGTCGTCGACGAGCAGCACGTCGGGCGGGCTCTCGGTCATCGCAAGACTCAGCGGCGCGGTCTCGTCGAACGGCCGCACGAGAAAGCGGTGCGCGCCGAGCGTCGGCGCGAGCGCCTCGATGACGCGCGCGCCGGCGGCGAGATAGTGCACCTGCCCTCGCACGGTGCTCGCCACTGCGCGCTTGACCGCACGCGGCGCCGTCCGCGGCGCTTCGGCCGACTGGCTGAGCCCGTCGACGAGTCCGGCCAGCGCCTGGCGCTGCACGGTGCTCGGTATCGCGCCGGTCTCGATGAACGAGCACAGGAATACGATGAGCTCGAGCGTCGGCGTCGCGATGTCGCCGACGTCCTGCGCTTCGGCTTCGGCGTTGATCTTCTCGAGTTCTTCGTGCAGCAGGCCGGCCTTCGCGCCGTCCCAGATATCGCCGAGGCTGTTGCGCCACTCGCTGACGAACGCGTCGAGTCGCTGCCGCAGTGCTCGTTCGCCGGCCGGCGCGCGACGCGCCGCTTCGGCATCGGTGCTGGTCTGAGCCATGTTCTTCGTCATTACCCCTGAGCAATGGTGGAAGAGCGTTCTTGCCGCGGCATCCGTCGCCGCGACGCCACTATAGCGATTCGACGCGCGTCCATGCGCGAGCGCCCGCACCATCACGAAGCTGAACGCTGCCGCGGGTGCGATGCGGTTTGCCGACGCCTGCGCGCACGCCTACACTGCCGCCCCGCCCGGCGTCGCCGCCGGCCTGTCCTGCTCCGTCGATGTCCGAAGACCGCATCGCCTATGCCAGCGGCCGCGAGGTGCTGACGCCGTCGCAGCTGACGCGCCGCGCCCGCGACCTGCTCGAAGACGCGTTCGGCCTGATCTGGCTAGAAGGCGAAATTTCCAATTTCGCGCGTCCCGCGTCGGGGCATCTGTATTTCAGTCTCAAGGACGGCGGCGCGCAGGTGCGCTGCGCGATGTTCAAACCGAAGAGCGCGCTGCTGCGCTTCCGTCCGGCCGACGGCATGCAGGTGCTTGCCCGCGCACGCGTCAGCCTCTACGAGGCGCGCGGCGAGTTCCAGCTCATCGTCGAACATCTCGAGGAAGCCGGCGAAGGCGCGCTGCGGCGCGAGTTCGAGCGGCTCAAGGCGACGCTCGCCGCCGAAGGCCTGTTCGCCGCCGAGCGCAAGCGCGCGCTGCCGCGCTTCCCGCGCCGCCTCGCCGTCGTGACATCGGCAACGGGCGCGGCAGTGCGCGATGTTCTCAGCGTGCTCGGACGGCGCTATCCGCTGCTCGCGGTCGATGTCGTGCCGGTGCCCGTGCAAGGCAGGGAAGCACCGCCGGCGATCGTCGCGGCGCTGCGCCGGATCGCCGCGGCGGCGCGCCACGACCTCATCCTGATCGCGCGCGGCGGCGGATCGATCGAGGACCTCTGGGCGTTCAACGACGAAGGCGTCGCGCGCGCGATCCACGCGAGCCCGCTGCCGATCGTCTCCGCGATCGGGCACGAAACCGATTTCACGATCGCCGACTTCGTCGCCGACCTGCGCGCACCGACGCCGTCGGCCGCGGCCGAATTGATCGCGCCGGACACGGGCGAGCTGTCGCGCCAGTTGCGCCAGCGCGTGCAGCGCATCGAGCTGCTGCTGCAGCGCCGCCTGCAGCAGCGTCAGCAGACCCTCGACCGCCTGTCGGCGCAGTTGCAGGCACGCAGTCCGGCGCAGCGGCTCGCGCTCGGGCGCAGCCGCCTGGCGGCGCTCGATCTGCGCCTGCGGCATGCGCTGCTGCACGGCCGGCAGCAGCGCCGCGAGCGCCTCGCGGGGCTCGCGACGCGGCTCTGGCGTCAGGCACCCGAACAGCGCCTGCAGCGCGCACGGCTCGCGCTCGCGCATCAGCGCGAGCTGCTGCAGCACCGGCTGCGCGGCGGTCTCGACACACGTCGCGCGCGCCTGACCGCGCTGGCCCGCGCGCTCCACGCGGTCAGCCCGCTGGCCGTGCTCGCGCGCGGCTATGCATTGCTGCAGGACGCTCAGGACGGCCGCGTCATTCGCGCACCTTCCGACACGCAGACAGGCACGGTGCTGCGCGCACGCCTCGCCGAGGGTGAACTGCGCGTGCGCGTGGAGTGATCCGCCAATCTAAAGAGCGGGAATGAGCCGGGAGCGGTGAGAAACGAGTGGCACGGCGGCCGGCGCTCACCACTCACCACTCACCACTCACCTCTCACCTCTCACCTCTCACCTCTCACTCCTCGACCCTCGGCGCCCGCAATCCGCCGTTGACCCGTCGCGCCGCGCTGCCGAGAATCGCAGCGGACTACCGAGGAGCGGTCATGAAGGCGTCCGACCTGTTCGTGAAAGCGCTCGAAGCCGAAGGCGTGGAATACGTGTTCGGCATTCCCGGCGAAGAGAACCTCGATCTGCTCGAATCGCTGCGCACCTCGTCGATCCGCCTGATCCTGACGCGCCACGAACAGGCCGCCGGCTTCATGGCCGCGACCTACGGCCGCCTGACCGGCCGCGCCGGCGTCTGCCTGGCGACCCTCGGCCCCGGCGCGACGAACTTCGTCACCTCGGCGGCCTATGCGCAGCTCGGCGGCATGCCGATGCTGATGCTGACCGGGCAGAAGCCCGTGAAACTGTCCAAACAAGGACATTTCCAGATTGTCGACGTGGTCGGCATGCTCAAGCCCTTGACCAAGTACACGCGGCAGATCGTCTCGGCCGACAACATTCCGGCGCGCGTGCGCGAGAGCTTCCGCCAGGCCGAGGAAGAACGGCCCGGCGCCGCGCACCTCGAACTGCCCGAGGACATCGCGCGCGACGAATCCGACGCGATCCTTATCCCGGCGAGCTATCGGCGCCGGCCGATCGCCGACGAGAAGGCCGTCGCGCACGCCGCGGCGGCGATCCGCGACGCGAAGCGTCCGCTGCTGATGATCGGCGCCGGCGCGAACCGCAAGACCTGCTCCAAGATGCTGCACGCGTTCGTCGACCACACCGGCATCCCGTTCTTCACGACGCAGATGGGCAAGGGCGTCATCGACGAGGACCACCCGCTCTGGCTCGGCAACGCCGCGCTCAGCGACGGCGACTTCGTGCACCGCGCGATCGAGCAGGCCGACTGCATCGTCAACTGCGGCCACGACGTCATCGAGAAGCCGCCGTTCTTCATGCGCCGCGGCCTGCGCACGGTGATCCACGTCAACTTCTCGAGCGCCGAGGTCGACACGGTCTATTTCCCGCAGATCGAACTCGTCGGCGACGTCGCCAACTCGGTCTGGCAGCTCAAGGAAGCGCTGGCACCGCAGCCGCACTGGGACTTCGCGTGGTTCGACACGGTGCGGCGGCATCTCGAAGACCATCTGCGCAAGGGCGCCGACGACGCGCGCTTTCCGATCCATCCGGTGCGCCTCGTCGCCGACGTGCGACAGGTCATGCCCGACGACGGCATCCTCTGCCTCGACAACGGCATGTACAAGCTCTGGTTCGCGCGCTACTTCCGCTCGCGCCAGCCCAACACGCTGCTGCTCGACAACGCGCTCGCGACGATGGGCGCGGGCCTGCCCTCGGCGATCGCCGCGAAGATCGTGCATCCGAAGCGCAAGGTCGTCGCCGTCGCCGGCGACGGCGGATTCCTGATGAATTCGCAGGAGATCGAGACCGCGGTGCGGCTCGGCCTCGACCTGACCGTGCTGCTGCTGCGCGACGACGCCTACGGCATGATCAAGTGGAAACAGGCACATATGGATTTCCCGAACTTCGGCATGGACATGGGCAATCCCGATTTCGTGCGCTACGCCGAGTCCTACGGCGCGCACGGCCACCGGCCGCGCGACACGGCGGAATTCGCGCCGCTGCTCGCACGCTGCCTCGACACTCCCGGTGTTCACCTGATCGACGTGCCGATCGACTATTCGGACAACGACCGCGTGCTCAATCGCGAGATTCGCGAGTTGAGCAGTGCGATCTGAACGAAAGCGCTCTCCTTCCCGGAAAACCGCCCGTTCAAGAGGCGGGCATGGGGGGACAGTTGAAGCTCGACTCTGAGGCAGATCCGGAATCGTGGGCTTAAAGACAAGGAGGAACTCCGTGCTCGCCGAAACCTACCCCTACTACCTCGCCAACAAGCCCGTCGCGGCGAACAGCGATCTCGAGGTCACCGACAAGTTCACCGGCAGGGTCGCGACGCGCGTCGCGCTGGCCGATGCGAAGGCGATCGACGCGGCGATCGCGGCCGCGGTCGAGGCGCAGGAGCCGCTGCGCCGCTTCGCGCCGTACCAGCGCCAGGCCGTGCTCGAACACTGCATCGCGCGCTTCCGCGCGCGTGCGGAGGAGATGGCCGTCGCGCTCTGCATCGAGGCCGGCAAGCCGATCAAGGACGCGCGCGGGGAAGTGTCGCGACTCATCGACACGTTCAAGGTCGCCGCCGAGGAATCGCTGCGCATCGGCGGCGAGGTCATGAACCTGGAAATCTCGGCACGCGCGCGCGGCTATCGCGGGTTTTCCAGGCGCGTGCCGATCGGCCCGTGCTCGTTCATCTCGCCGTTCAACTTCCCGCTGAATCTCGCCGCGCACAAAGTCGCTCCGGCGATCGCGGCCGGCTGTCCGTTCGTACTCAAGCCCGCGAGCCGCACGCCGATCGGCGCGCTGATCATCGGCGAGATCCTCGCCGAGACCGACCTGCCGGCCGGCGCGTTCTCGATCCTGCCGGCGCACCGCGACGGCGCCGACCTGTTCACGACCGACGAGCGCTTCAAGCTGCTGTCGTTCACGGGTTCGCCCGGCGTGGGCTGGGACCTCAAGGCGCGTGCGGGCAAAAAGAAAGTCGTGCTCGAACTCGGCGGCAACGCCGCCTGCATCGTCGACACCGACCAGCGCGAGCGCCTCGACTTCGTGATCGAGCGGCTCGTGTTCGGCGCGTTCTACCAGTCGGGCCAGAGCTGCATCAGCGTTCAGCGCATCCTCGCGCACGACAGCCTCTACGACACCCTGCGCGACCGCCTCGTCGCCAAGGTCAAAGCGCTCAAGTGCGGCAATCCGCGCGACGAAGACACCTTCATCGGGCCGATGATCGACGTCAAGGAAGCGCAGCGCCTCGAAGGCTGGATCCGCGACGCCGTGGCCGCCGGCGCGACGCTGCTCTGCGGCGGCAGCCGCGACGGCGCGATGCTCGAACCCGCCGTGCTCGAAGGCGTCGACGCGACGCAGGCCGTGTCCTGCCAGGAAGCGTTCGGACCGGTCGTGCTGCTGCAGCGCTGGAGCGATTTCGATGCGGCGCTCGCGTCCGTCAATGACAGCGATTTCGGACTGCAGGCCGGACTGTTCACCTTCGACCTGCGCAAGACGACGCGCGCGTGGGACCTGCTCGAAGTCGGCGGCGTCATCGTCGGCGACGTGCCGAGCTTCCGCGTCGACAACATGCCTTACGGCGGCGTCAAGGATTCGGGCCTCGGCCGCGAAGGCATCCGCTACGCGATCGAAGACATGACCGAGCTGCGCCTGCTCGTCGTGCGCGACGCGTGAGCGCCGATCGCCGATGTCGACCTTGGTCGGCATCGGCCGTCGTGCGACGCGTTCGAGCGAACGGAACGCCGGCGTCGACTGCAATCGCTCCGTCGAGTTTCGGAGGCACCGAATGCGTACCCTGCTCGCCCTGATGCTGTGCTGCGCCGCCGTGCCGGCCGCGGCGCAAACGCCGCTTCATCCGTTTCCGCAACATGTGAACTATGCGGCCGGCAGCCTGCGCGTCAGCCATCGCACGCAGGCGCAGCTCGACCAGGACGTGCGCGATGCGTATGCGCGCTGGAAGACGGCCTATCTGCGCACGGCCGGCACCGACGGCGGCGGCAATCCGCTGTACCGCGTGCTCTGCAACACCGACGGCAACGGCAACACGGTTTCCGAAGGCCAGGGCTACGGCCTCGTCATCGTCGCGCTCATGGCCGGCCACGATCCCGACGCGGCCGCGATCGCCGCCGGACTCTGGCGCTATGCCGATCTGCATCCGAGCGGCATCGACAATCGCCTGATGAGCTGGAACATCAGCGCGGCCGGCCAGCCGCAGGAAGGCAACGACAGTGCGTTCGACGGCGACAACGACCTTGCGCTGGGTCTGCTGATCGCCGCGGCGCAATGGCCGGGTCCGACGCCCGTGGATTTCCGCGCGAACGCGCTGCAGGTGCTCGCGGGCCAGGCCGGTTCCGTGACGGGTCCGGCATCGAAGCTGCCGCTGCTCGGCGACTGGGTCGAGCCCGATGGTGCAACCTACGACCAGTACAGCGTGCGTCCGTCGGATTTCATGCCGGCGCACGCGCTGAACTTCGCCGCGGCGGCCGGCGGCGCGCCGATCTGGTCGCAGTCGATCGTCGCGATGCGCGCGGCGGTCGAACATCTGCAGACGACCTACGCGCCGGCGACCGGCCTCGTACCGGACTTCGTCGTGCGCGAGAGTGCGGGTTCGGCTCAGGTCAAACCCGCGCCGCCGGATTTTCTCGAAGGTCCGAACGACGGCGACTACGCCTACAACGCGGGCCGCGTGCCGCTGCGGCTCGCGACGCACGCGCTGCTGCACGGCGACGCGGACGCCGCGCGCCAGGCGCGGCGCATCGCGTCGTGGTCGCAGGCCGCGAGCGGCGGCGTCGCGACGAACATCCGTCCGGGCTACCGGCTCGACGGCACGCCGCTCGCGACGAACTACTTCACGAGCTTCTTCGCCGCGCCGATCGGCGTCGCGGCAATGACCGCGCCGACGCAGCAGAGCTGGCTCAACGCGGTCTACGACAGCGTGCGCACGCGCCAGGAAGGCTATTACGAAGACAGCGTCGCGCTGCTGTCGCTCCTGGTCATGAGCGGCACGTACTGGGATCCGGTCGCGATCGACCGGCTGTTCGCCGACGGCATGCAGCGCATCGCGCCGTGATCAGACTTCGTCCAGGCGCTTGCGCGGCGCCTGGGCGATCGTGTCGAGCGCCGCGGCGGCAGTCCAGTCGGCTGCGGTCGGCACGACGACGATCGTCGGCAAGGTCACGATTTCGAGCGGCGTTGCCGGCGTCGCGGCCGGCGCGATCCGGGACGGGCCGAAGAACAGGTTGACGGCGGCGAAGCCCAGGGCGGCGGCGCAGGCGACCGCAAACTTCGGCGGCAATGTGGACGAGGACATCAGGCGGTAGAACGTCATGGCAGGCTCCAGGGTTGCTGCACTTGCCTGACGTTGGATGCGCCGGAGCGGACGACAGTTGCGTGCATTCGACCCAACTGATGGCATGGATCGCACGTCCTGGCGCATGCGTGCCTGCGGGCGCGCCGCGACCTGACGTCCTTCCTGCACGCCTTGCCGTACGAACGCGAAACAGGGACTACGGCGCTTTCGGATGCCGTATCTGTCCTTCGCCGCGGACGACGTAGCGCTCGATCGTCAACGACTCCGCGCCCATCGGGCCGTAGGCATGCAGCCGCGTCGTCGAGATGCCGATCTCGGCACCGAGGCCGAGTTCGCCGCCGTCGCTGAAGCGCGACGAGGCATTGACCATGACGACCGCCGAGCGCAGCGCGCGGATGAAGCGCTCGGCCGTAGCGGCGTCGCGCGTCGCAATGACTTCGGTGTGGTCCGATCCGAACGCGCGGATATGCGCGACGGCCTGCTCCACGTCGTCGACGATGCGCACGGCCAGGATCAGATCGAGAAATTCCGCGGCGTAGTCGGCCTCGCCGGCCTCGGCCATCTCGTCGACGAGCGCGCGCGAGCGCGCGCAGCCGCGCAGTTCGACGCCGCGCGCGCGCAATGCGGCAGCGGCGCGCGGCAGCCAGCGCGGCGCGATCGCGGCATGCACGAGCAGTGTTTCCAGCGCATTGCAGACCGCCGGCCGCGTGGTCTTGCCGTCGACGACGAGGTCGAGCGCGAGATCGTCGTCGGCATCGGCATCGACGTAGAGATGACAGACGCCCTTGTAGTGCTTGATCACCGGCACGCGCGCGTGTTCGGCGACGAAGCGGATCAGGCCTTCTCCGCCGCGCGGAATCGCAAGGTCGACGATGTCGGTCAATTGCAGCAGCTCGATCATGCTGTCGCGGCGCAGATCTTCGAGCACGGCCACTGCGCCGGGATCGACACCGCAGGCATCGAACGCGCGCGCGATCGCTGCGGCGATCGCGCGATTGGACTGCTGCGCTTCCGAGCCGCCGCGCAGGATCACGCCGTTGCCGGCCTTGATGCAGAGCGCCGCGGCGTCGGCGGTCACGTTCGGACGTGCCTCATAGATCATCGCGACGACGCCGAGCGGTACGCGCACGCGCTCGATCACGAGGCCGTTCGGCCGCTGTTCGCGTCGCGTGACCGCACCGACCGGATCGGGCAGACCGGCGACATGGCGCACGCCGGCGACCATGGCCGCGACGCGCGCCGGATCGAGGCGCAGGCGGTCGAGCATGGCCGCGGCGGTGCCGCGCGCCGCCGCGGCGTCGACATCCTGCGCATTCGCCGCGAGTATCGCGGCCTCGCCGGAGGCGAGCGCGTCGGCCATCGCGTCGAGCAGCCGGCGGCGCGCCGCCGCGTCGAGTTCGGCGACCTGTTGCGCCGCGGCCCGGCAAGCCAGGGCCTGATCGCGCACACCGGTCGTCATGCATCGGCTCCGCTCAGGGCGACGAGATCGTCGCGATGGACCACGGTCTCGCCGTAGCTGTAGCCGAGCAGCGCCTCGATCTCGACCGACCGGCGTCCGGCGATGCGGCGGATTTCGCCGGCCGCATACTGCGTGATGCCGCGCGCGACGATCCGCGTCTCGTCGCCGTGCGCGGCTTCGATCTCCACCATGTCGCCGCGCGCGAATTCGCCGCTGACGCCGGTGATGCCGCCCGGCAGCAGCGATGCGCCGCCGGCCAGCAGCGCACGCGCCGCACCGGCATCGACGTGCAGGCGCCCGCCGGCGAGTGGCGCATGGCGCAGCCAGTATTTGCGCGCGTGCAGCCGCGTCGCGCCCGCGCGAAAGCGCGTGCCGCGCAGACGGTCGGCCGCGAGCAGCCGCAGACACGCCGCGTCGGTGCCGTTGAACAGCACGGTCGCGATGCCCGCGGCTGCGGCCTTGGTTGCCGCTTCGAGCTTCGTGCGCATGCCGCCGGTGCCTGCCGCAGTTCCGGCGCCGCCGGCCATTGCGAGCACCTCCGGCGTGACGACCGGTACCTCGGCGATCGGCTCGGCCGCGGCGTCGGTACGCGGATTCGCCGAATAGAGTCCGTCGATGTCGCTCGCGATCAAGAGCAGGTCGGCATCGACGAGCGCCGCGACGATCGCCGCGAGATTGTCGTTGTCGCCGAGCTTGAGTTCGTCGACGGCGACCGTGTCGTTCTCGTTGACGACCGGCAGCGCACCGAGACTCAACAGCTCGCGCAACGTCGCGCGCGCGTTGAGATAGCGCCGGCGGTTGCGCAGATCGTCGTGAGTCAGCAGCACCTGCGCGACGGGCCGGTCGAAGAAGCGCTGCCACAGCGCGACGACCGTGGTCTGGCCGATCGCCGCGAGCGCCTGGCGCGCCGCGAGGCCGTGCGCCGCTTCAGGCTGCGCACGCACGAGCGCCCGGCCCGCGGCGACCGCCCCCGAGGAGACCAGCACGACTTCGCGGCCCGCGCGATGGCTCGCGGCGATGAACTCGGCCAGTCCGAGCGCATAGCGCGTGCTGAGCCCGCCGCCGTTGGCCGCGAGCAGGCTGCTGCCGACCTTGAGCACGGCGCGCCGCCAGCGCGGCAGCTCCTGCTCGTCGTGCCGGCGCGCGTTCACGACGCGCTTTCCAGCGCGGCCCAGCGCGCTTGCAGTTCGGCCAGACGCAGATCGGCCGCGCCGCCCGGCGAAACGCGCGCAGCGAGACTCGCCGCGGCGCTGCGTCCCTGCCCCGCGCTGGCCGCGGTTTCGGCCGCGCGCCGGTAGGCTTCGCGGAACGGCACGCCAGCCGCCGCCTGTTCGATCGCGACGTCGGTCGCGTACATCGCGGGCTCGATGGCGGCAGCCAGCGCGTCGGCATTCCAGGCCAACGCGCGCAGCAGGTCGGGCAGCAGCGCGAGCGCGGCGAGGCCGCGGCCGAAGCCGTGAATCATCGAGCCCTTGCTGAACTGCAGGTCGCGCTGGTAGCCCGAAGGCAGCGAAAGCAACTGTTCCACTTCGCAGCGCGCCGCCGCGACCGCCGAATAACTGGCGCGCATGAGTTCGACGACGTCGGGATTGCGCTTGTTCGGCATGATCGACGAACCCGTCGTATACGCCGCCGGCAGGTGCACGAAGCCATATTCGGCGGTCGTGAACAGGCTCAGGTCCCAGGCGAGCCGGCGCAGGTCCAGCAGCGCCGAGGCCAGCGCATCGAGCGCGGCGATTTCGAACTTGCCGCGCGAGAGCTGCGCATAGACCGGCGAGACCTGCAGCCGCGCGAAACCCAGGCGCTGCGTCGTGAAATCGCGATCGAGCGGCAGGTTCACGCCGTAGCCCGCGGCCGTGCCGAGCGGATTCGCATCGATGAGCGCCAGCGTGTCCTGCGCGCGGCGCGCATCGTCGATGAAGGCCTCGGCGAAACCCGCGAACCACATCGCGGTCGACGAGACGACGGCACGCTGCAGATGCGTATAGCCGGGCATCGGCAGGGATTCCGCGGCGGCGCGGTCGAGACAGGCGCGCGCGGCGTCGCGGCAATGGCCGACTACCGCGCCGAGCTGTGCCTTGAGCCACAGGCGCGAGGCGACCAGCACCTGATCGTTGCGGCTGCGTCCCGTATGCACCTTGCGGCCGGCATCGCCGAGACGTTCAGTCAGGCGCGCCTCGATCGCCGAGTGGCCGTCCTCGTAGCGCTCGTCGAGCACGAACGCGCCGCTCGCGAAATCCGCGGCCACGGCATCGAGTTCACGCAACAGCCCCTCGCACTCCATCGCGTCGAGCAGGCCGATGCGCGCAAGGCCTTCGACGTGTGCCTTGCTCGCCTGCACGTCGTACGGAAACAGCTCGCGATCGAGCAGCACGTCGTCGCCGGCGAGAAAGCGCATGATGCGCGGGTCCACTTCGACGCCTTCCTTTTGCCAGAGCAGGCCGCTCATGCGTGTTCTCCGTGCTGCGCAATTGCGCTGAACTCGGGCAGGCCCAGCGCGAGATTGAGGTTCTGCAGGGCCTGCGTCGCCGCGCCCTTGAGCAGGTTGTCGAGCGTCGCGACGACGACGACGCGCTTGCCGCCGGGCGCCATCGTGAACGCGCCGATCTCGCAGTGATGGCGGCCGGCGATGCGGCTGACCCACGGCGCCTCGTCGACGAGGCGCACGAGCGGTTCACCCGAATAACGTTCCGCGTAGCGCGCACGGACCGCATCGCGCGTCATCGACTGCTGCAGCCACAGATTCGCGGTCAGCGTGATGCCGCGAAAATGCGGTGCGACGTGCGGCATGAACTCGACCGGAAAACCGAGCTGTTCGCCGACCTCGCGCTCGTGCACATGAGCGGTCAGCGAATACGGCATCAGGTTGTCGCGCAGTTTCTCGACATCGTTCTTGTCCGACGGCGTGGTGCCCGCGCCGGAATACCCCGAGACGCCGAAACACGCCGGCGGCGCGGCCAGCACATCGACCAGCGGCGCGATCGCGAGCTGCATTGCGGTCGCATAGCAACCGGGATTGCTGATGCGCTTCTGTCCGGCATAGCGCGCGCGCGTCAGTTCGGGCAGGCCGTAGTACCACTGGCGGTCGAAGCGATTGTCGGCCGAGAGATCGACGACGACGCGCTCCGGGGCCACTGCGTCGATGGCCGCGACGTAGGACGCCGCCTTGCCGTTCGGCAGCGCGAGCACGACCGCGTCGACAGCCTGCTGCGCCGTCGCGTCGGCATCGAGGTTGCTGTAGCGCAGCGCACCGCGGAACTCCGGAACGCTGCCGGCGACCGGACGGCCGTCGAGCTCGCGCGAGGACACGAACGCGAGTTCGAGGCCGGGATGCGCCGCGATCAGCCGGATGAGCTCCGCGCCGGTATGCCCGCGTGCGCCGATGATGCCTACTGACTTCGTCATGGGATCCGCCTCAGCCGAGCAGCGTCGCAGGACGGCCGCGGCAGTGTTCGACGCAGCGCTCGATCGTGTCGAACGCCGACAGCCCGTACCAGAACACTTTCCACTTCTCCTGTTTGTAGCATCCGTCTGACTCGGCATAGTAGAACGGATTGACGAGATTGGCGTGGCGCGACCGCCAGAACAGGGTCGGGTTTTCCTCGCGCATGATCTGCCAGACCGCGCGGCCGAGACCCTCGCCCTGCGCCTCGTCGAGCACCGCGAACTTGTCGAGGTAGGTCAGCCCTTCGGCCTCGGTCAGGATGACCGCGGTGCGGTAGTTTTCGCTGACGTAGACGCGAAACGGCGTCGTGCGCTCGAAGTAGTCGTCGACCAGCGTGCGCCCGAAGCTCGATTCGATCAGCGCGCGCAGGCGCGGCCGGTCGATGCCGTCCCAGGACGTGAAGCGCAGCACCTTTTCGCCGCGGCGAATCAGCGTGCCCGAGCCCTTGTGCGTGAACAGCTCCTTCGCGAGTTCCGCCGGCCGCGTGATCGACACGGACGATGCCAGCGGCAGGTTTTCCAGCAGATCGCGGATCTGCTCGATCTTCAGGCGCATGCCGCCGTTGATCCAGGGCTGCGCCATCAGGTGGTCGTATTCGGTCGACAGGTTGATCGAGTCGATGACCTTGCCCTCGTCGTCGAGCAGGCCGCCGGTGCCGGTCAGGAAGATGATCTTGTAGGGCTGCAGCACCTGCACGAGTTCGTTCGCGGCGAAGTCGGCATTGATGTTGAGGATCTGCCCGCCCGCGGTTTCGCCGAGGCTCGCGATGACCGGAATCGAACCGGCGTTGAGGCTCGCTTCGATCGGCGCGAGATTGACCGACTGCACTTCGCCGACGAGACCGAGCCGCGCCTGATCGATGAAGCGCGACTCGAACACGCCGCCGACCACCGAGGTCGCGCGCACGTCGAGCGTCTGCAGCGATTCGACGAGACGCAGGTTCTCGGCCTGCATCACGCGGCGCACGATCGCGAGCGCTTCGGGCGAGGTCACGCGCAGGCCGTCGACGGTCTGCTTGACGATGCCCGCGGCCGACAGCTGCTCGTCGAGCTGCGGGCCGGCGCCGTGCACGACGATCGGCGTCAGCCCGACCTGCTGCAGGAACGCGAGCGACGAGGTCAGCGCGTCGAGATCGTCGCGCAGCACCGCGCCGCCGACCTTGACGACCGCGAAGCGCTTCGCATCGAGCTGCGAAAAGCGCTTCAGGTACTGGGAGATTTCCTTCGCGCTCGCCATGCTCGACAGCAGGCGGACGATGGTCTGGCGAACGTCCTTAATGGCGGCCATGCGTGATGATCCGTGCGTAGCTTTCGGTAACGTGCAGCAATTGATCGAGCGCGACCCACTCGTCGGCGGCATGCGCCTGGGCGATGTCGCCGGGGCCGTAGACGAAGCTCGTATAGCCCGCCGCCGAGAACAGCGCGGCCTCGGTCCAGAAATCCACGGCATTGCCGATCGGCAGGCCGAGCTCGTCGGCGATATCGCGCGCAGCGAGCCGACGCGATTCCGCCGCCGCCGTGTCGCCGGCCGGCAGCGACGCGCCGAAGAAGGTCGGCTCGAACTCCACCGGCAGCGCCGGCCCCAGCGTGCGGAAGGTGTCGAGCAGTTCCTCGGTGGCCATCGTCGGCAACGGACGAAAACCGAAGCGCACCTCGCACGACGGCGCGATCACGTTGGCCTTGATGCCGCCCTCTATGCGGCCGATGTTGAAACGCAGGCCGGTCAGCCCGCCGAAGCGGTGATGCGCGAGCGATTCGACATGATTGAGCGCGCGTTCGCCCCAGCGCAGCGCCTGATGCACGGCGCTGTCGCTGGCGGCACTCGCAGCCGAGGCGTGACCGGCACGGCCGGCGAAGCGCATGCGCACCGAGCTGATGCCGCGGTGCGCGAGCACGGCTTCGGCCTTGGTCGGCTCGGCGACGAGCACCGCATCGAACGCGGGCTTGTCGCGCAAGAATCCGGCGATGCAGCGCGCATCGTTGGCCTCCTCGTCGGAGGAGAACAGGAACGCGCAGTCGCCGTCGACGAGCCGGGCTGCCGCGACCATGGCCGCAGCCGCGCCCTTGATGTCGCAGGCACCCATGCCGATGGCGCGGTCGGACGTCACGAGCAGGTCGAACGGATCGCGCGTCCAGGTCGGCGTCGCCGGAACCGTATCCAGATGCACATTGATAAGAAACCGCGGATTGCCGCGCACCGAATACAGGCTGACTGCGCCGGCGCCGAAATCGGTGATCTGGTGGCGAAACCCCGGCAGTTGCGCCTGCAGATAGTCGAATATGCCGCCCGTGCCGATCGCGCGCGGCGGGTTCTGCGTGT
The DNA here is from genome assembly GCF_035481375.1 of Tahibacter sp. Lineage (GTDB taxonomy): Bacteria > Pseudomonadota > Gammaproteobacteria > Xanthomonadales > Rhodanobacteraceae > Tahibacter. The sequence goes on along the minus strand of NZ_DATIGT010000320.1, from coordinate 6,668 downwards.
CGTGGGATACGAGCGCGCGCAGATGGTGCAGGCAATCGTCGAGCAGTACGTTGCCTGTGGTCACGAGCGGTTGACCTCGGCCCAGAGCGTCGAACTCATGCCGTAGAGCCGGATGAAGCCCTCGGCCTCGGCCACGCCCCAGTCCGCCGACTGCGCGTAGGTAGCGCCCTTCGCATTGAGAATGTGCGGCGACTTCACGACGATGGCGTGGATGCTGCCGCCGGCCGTTTCGAGCGTGACTTCGCCGTTGACGCAGCGCTGGCTCGACGCGAGAAAGGCCTCCAGATCGGCCTTCAGCGGATCGTGATAGAAGCCTTCATAGACGAGCTCGACCCAGCGGCGCGCGACTTCCGGCTTGAAGCGGTTCTGATGACGCGACAGCACGGCTTCCTCCAGCGCACGATGTGCGGAAAGCAATGCGATCAGACCCGGCGCTTCGAAGATGATGCGTCCCTTGAGGCCGATCGTCGTGTCGCCCGTATAGATGCCGCGACCGACGCCGTAAGGCGCCAGCGCGGCGTTGAGCCGGGCCAGGATGGCGTGTCCCGCCATGCGCTCGCCGTCGAGCGCCACCGCCTCGCCCTGCTCGAAACCGATGCGCACCTGCAGCGGTTGCGCCGGCCATTCCGCACGCGGCGCGCACCAGCCGCGCGCGCCTTCGCCCGGCGCTTCCCAGCGGTCGATCTCGCCGCCGGACATGGTCACGCCGAGCAGATTCTCGTTGATCGTGTAGCGCTTCTGTTTCGCGCGCACGCCGAAGCCGCGTTCTTCGAGATAGCGCTGCTCGTACGCGCGGACCTCCTTGTGCTCGCGCTGGATTTCGCGGATCGGCGCGAGAATTTCGTAGTCGCCGAGCGCCTTGACCGCGAGATCGAAGCGCACCTGATCGTTGCCCATGCCGGTGCAGCCGTGCGCGATGCGGCGCGTGCCGATCTCGACGCAGCGGCGCAGCGCCGCTTCGACGATGAGATAGCGATCGGACACGAGCAGCGGATACTGGCCTTGATAGCCCTCGCCGGCCTGGACGAACGGCTTGACGAAACCCGACCAGATCGCCGGGCCGCCGTCGACGGTGACATGGCTCGCCGCGCCGAGTTCGGCGGCGCGCGCTTCGATGAACGCGCGCTCTTCCGCATCGACACCGCCGGTGTCGGCGAAAACCGTATGCACGGCGTAGCCGCGCTCCTGCAGATAGGGAATGCAGAAACTCGTATCGAGACCGCCGGAAAACGCGAGCACGACGTCCTTGGCAGCGGCGCTGTTCGTATCGGACATGGGTATTTATCCAGAATAGAAATAAAGGAAACGATCAGCGCTGCGACAGCAGCGCGGCCATGATGGCCTTCTGTACGTGCAGGCGGTTCTCGGCTTCGTCGACTGCGATGCAGGCCGGCGAGTCCATCACGGCGTCGGTCGCCTTGACGTTGCGCCGCAGCGGCAGGCAGTGGCTGAACACGCCGTTGTTGGTCAGCGCCATCTTCGCTTCGTCGACGATGAAGTGGCGGTGCGCCTCGCGGATCGGCTTTTCCTGCTCCCAGCGGCCGAAGAACGGCAGCGCGCCCCAGCTCTTGGCATAGACCACGTCGGCGCCGCGATAGCTGGCTTCGATGTCATGGCTGATCTGCAGCGAACCGCCGCTCTCGGCAGCGTTCTTCTGCGCCAGTCCCATGTAGCGCGCGTCGAGCGCGTAGTCGGACGTCGGACACAGCAGGGTTACGTCCATCCCGAAGCGCGTCGCGATCAGCAGCGCCGAATTGGCGACGGCCGTGTTCAGCGGCTTGGGGTGGTAGGTCCAGGTCAGCACGTACTTCTTGCGATCCAGCGAACCGAAGTGCTGCTGCAGCGCGAGGATGTGCGCGAGTTCCTGGCAGGGATGCGTGATCGTCTCGAGATTGATCACCGGCACCGTCGAGTACTGGGCGAACGCCTTCAGCACGCGGTCCTCCCGATCGATTTCCCAGTGCTGGAATTTCGGGAAGGCGCGGACGCCGATCATGTCGACGTAGCGCGACAGCACGCGCGCGACTTCGGCGATGTGCTCCTCGGTATCGCCTTCCATGATCGCGCCGGGCTCGAACTCGATCGGCCAGGCGGCCTTGCCCGGCTCCAGCACGACGGCGTGACCGCCGAGCTGGAACGCACCAAGTTCGAAACTCGTGCGCGTGCGCATCGACGGATTGAAGAACAGCAGCGCGATGGACTTGCCGGCCATCTGCCGACCGAGCCGGCTTGCCTTGAAGCGGGCGGCCTGTTCGAGCAGCGCGTCGAGTTCGGCGCGGGACCAGTCGTTCGTGTTCAGGAAATGGCGCAGAGTCATCGAAATCCTCGGAAGTGGCGGGTTGCCTGGCTACCGGGTTCGATGCTCGAACAAGAAAAAACCCGGTTCAGGGACCGGGTTTTTCGTCGAAACACATGAAAGCTGTGCGACAACCTACCCGGCGGTGATCGGCGGGAACGGTCGGCGCGCGCGCGACGTCATGCCAGCTGCCATGCGGGCGCTGGTCAGGATGTCGGCGTCGGAATAGTTCGGGGACATGGAAGGTCCGAAAAAAGGCCCGGCGATCATGCACGGAAGCGTTGCGCGGCGCAACAATACTTAGGCATAAGCGGCCGGACGCGGGATGCTCGAAGGTCAGTCAGCGCCATCTGCGGGTACCGGCAGGTAGCAGGTGAGTTCGAAACTGATACCGAGCCTTCCCAGCGCCGCGAGATCGTCAGGCTCGAAACGGAAACCGACGTGCGGACTCGTGTCCGGACCGTAGTTTGGCGCCTGCACGAGTACATCGAGCAGTCCCGAGGTGGCCCCGGGCAACGACAGCAGGTTCATGTCCGGATCGGGCAATCGTCCGCGAATCGCGGAAGTGCTCCTCGAGCTCGTCCGATTCAATATCCGAAGCCATCGACCAGAACCCTGTCCGCCGGTTAGAGGTACGTCCCGTCTTCTCACTCACCCACGGCCCGCGACGACGCGCACGGTCGGCGGCAATCCCCAGCGCCGCGGAGGTCTCGTCAGGGTCGAGATCGTCACCATAAAGGTAGAGACGTACGCGCAATCCGTCGCCGGTCTTGAAGTAGCGCTGCGGCGGCTCGTCCGCGTTCCGCTCGATTTCTGCCACGCGGCGAATCAGTCCGCCGGCGTCACTGACACGCGAACGCGAATGCGCTCGCCCGGATCGTAGGTCAGCCGCGACATGTAGGTTTCGCCACGGTAGCGATATTCGACGTCGTAGCCATTGATGCGGCGTTCTTCATAACCGCCGTCGACTTCGCGGCAATGACGTTCGCTCGTGACGTAGGTGCTGTCATCGCGACGCGCAGCGTTGTTGGCGATCGCGCCGCCGGCTACGGCGCCGGCGATCGTCGCGGCCTTGCGGCCGTCGCCCTTGCCGACCTGATTTCCGAGCGCGCCGCCGATGATGGCTCCGAGCACGGTCGCACCGGCGTTGTTGCCGCGACGGTCCTCGCGGCGGGTGATTTCGGTGTCGTAGCACTCGCGGTCAGGCCGGCTGACGCGTTCGTAGGTATAGATCGGGTCGACGCGGACTACGTCGGCCCAGGCGAAGTGAACGCCTTCGTCGCCGACATCGCGGCGGTCGCCCTGGGCATGAGCGAGCGGCTGGAACGAAAGAAGCACGGCGGCGCACCACGGCAAAACCCGACCTGACATTTACTCATCTCCGGAAAGCTGGCGAAACGCGCGGACCGCAAGCACCGACTCAGGCCACACCGCCCCGGCTACCAACCGGTACGGGCGCGTTTCTCCATAGACTTGATGAGAATTTAACTCGAACTGGCTGAATCGGCGATAAGGCGAGAACGGTCAAGTGCTTAGTCGCGCACGAGCTGAACGGCCGCGCGCCGCGGCATCCGGCCGGTCGGCAAACGACGCCGCGGCGAGGCCCTGGCCTCGGGCATCGATGCAAGACTCGCTGCTACACTTGCAGGCTAACCAGAGCGTCCAACGATGAATCTCCGTCTACACAACAGCCTGACCCGCCGCGTCGAGGACTTCGTTCCTCAGGACCCGAACCGCGTGACGCTGTATGCCTGCGGACCGACCGTCTACAACTACATCCATATCGGCAACGCGCGCCCGGCCGTCGTATTTGCACTGCTGGCCCGGCTGCTGCGCCGCCATTTCCCGGGCGTCGTCTACGCGCGCAACATCACCGATGTCGACGACAAGATCAACGAGGCCGCGCGTCAGAGCGGCCAGCCCATCAGCGCGATCACCGACCGCTTTGCCGCTGCGTACCGCGACGACATGGCCCGCCTCGGCGTCGATCCGCCCGACGTGGAGCCGCACGCGACGACCCATATCCCGCAGATCATCGCGATGTGCGAGCGGCTGATCGCGAGCGGACACGCCTATTCGGCCGAGAACCACGTGCTGTTCGACGTGTCGAGCTATGCCGACTACGGCCACCTGTCCGGCCGCTCGCTCGATGACATGATCGCCGGCGCGCGCGTCGAAGTCGCGCCGTACAAGAAGAATCCGGCCGACTTCGTGCTCTGGAAGCCCTCGACCGACGACCTGCCCGGCTGGGACAGTCCGTGGGGCCGCGGCCGCCCCGGCTGGCACATCGAGTGCTCGGCGATGAGCGAAACGCACCTCGGCGAAACGATCGACATTCACGCCGGCGGCGTCGATCTGCAGTTCCCGCATCACGAAAACGAAGTGGCCCAGAGCACCTGCGCGCACGGCGGCAAGGTGTTCGCGCGCTACTGGCTTCACAACGGCATGCTGACGCTCGAAGGGCGCAAGATGTCGAAGTCGGTCGGCAACACGCTGATCCTGCACGAGCTGCTCGACCTGTACCCCGCCGAAGTGCTGCGTTTCGTACTGCTCAAGGCGCACTACCGGCAGCCGCTGGACTGGTCCGACACGGCACTGCGGCAGGCGCGCGCGACGCTCGACGGCTGGTATGGCGTGCTGCGCGATCTGTCCCGCGTCGATGCGCCAGCCACACCCGTGCCGGAGGACTTCGAAGCTTCGCTGCTCGACGATCTCAATACCCCCGAAGCGTTCGCGCTGCTGGCCGGACTTGCGGATACGGCACGGCGCAGTGTCGGCACCGGTGACGCGTCGCTCGCCAAGGGGCGCTTTCTCGCGGCGGCGAATCTGGTCGGCCTCCTGCATCAGGATGCCGAGGCGTGGTTCAAGCAGACGCCTTCCGGAGCGGGCGTCGATCCTGCCCGCATCGACGCGCTGGTTGCCGAACGCAACGCCGCGCGCGCGGCACGCGACTTCGCCCGGGCCGATCAGATCCGTGCCGAACTCTCGGGCATGAACATCACGATCGAAGACAGCGCGCAGGGAACGCGCTGGCGGGTAGGCACGTGAGCGAGACTTCGACCGCCGCGGCCCAAGCCGCGCAGGATGCGATCATCGACGAGTTTTCGTTCTTCGGCGACTGGACCGAGCGTTACCAGTATCTGATCGATCTCGGCCGCAAGCTCGCGCCGTTTCCGGACGAATGGAAGACCGACGCGAACAAGGTTCACGGCTGCCAGTCGCAGGTCTGGCTCGTCGCATCGGGCGATGCGCAGCGCCTCGATTTCGCGGCGACGAGCGACTCGTCGATCGTGACCGGCCTGATCGCGCTGCTGCTGCGCGTCTATTCGGGCCGCTCGGCCGAAGCGATCGCCGCAACCGAACCGCGCTTCGTCGATTCGATAGGTCTCGCCAGGCATCTGTCGCCGACGCGTTCGAACGGGCTCGTCGCGATGCTGCAGACGATCAAGCAGCACGCCCGCGCCGCGCTTTCGACCTAGCTTTCGATCGCGGCAGAGTCCCGCATCGATTGCATCAACGAAAAGCCCCGCTCTCGCGGGGCTTTTCGTGATTCTCTCAGTCGCCCATCTGGCGCTGGCGGTGCTCCCAGCGCTCCTGCGCGTCGAGGCACAGCGTCGCGATCGGACGCGCCTCGAGACGTTCGAGGCCGATGTCTTCGTCGGTCTCTTCGCAGTAGCCGTAGCGGCCTTCCTCGATGCGCTTGAGCGCCTTGTCGATCTTCGCGATGAGCTTGCGATAGCGGTCGCGCGTACGCAGTTCCAGCGAATTCTCGGTCTCGCGCGTCGCGCGTTCGGCTTCGTCGCCGATGTCGCGGACTTCCTCGCGCAGGTTGTCGATGGTCTGCTTCGACTCCTCGACGAGCTGATCGCGCCATTCGCGCAGCTTGTTTCGGAAGAACGCGAGATGCATCGGGTTCATGTATTCCTCGTCCTGCGAGGGACGATAACCCGGCGGCAGATCGATGTTCGTCGTCGCGGCGAGCGCATAGCGTCCGCCTTCCATCGTGATGCCCGCTTCGGAAGCGGTCGGTGCGATGACGCCTTTGCGCGAATTCTTCTTGCTTTCTTCTGTAATCACTTGCTTCGTCGATTTGCTTGAGGGGGCTGGTGTTGCAATCGGTGCGGGCGGTGCGGCCACGGGCGCCGCAGGTGCCGTTGTTTTCGGCGCCGCCGTTTTCGCAACGGCGGGCGCCATCGTAGGTGCTACGTGTTTCACCTTCGAGGAAGCCGGAGCCGGAGCGGGTGCCGATTTCGGTTTGCCCGGCGCGGCGGCCGGCGCACTCGCTTTTACCGGTTTCGACGCGGATTTCGCGACGACCTTCGGCGCCGGCTTGGCTGCAGGTTTCGCAACGGCTTTCGCTGCGGGCTTGGAT
>NZ_DATIGT010000319.1:0-3920 GCF_035481375.1 Tahibacter sp. | reverse complement strand
CGCCGCAGCCGCCCGGAACGACGACGGTGTCCAGCGGCGGCGCGTCGGCGAGGACGGCGTCGGGCACGATCGCAAGGCGCGACTCGGCGCGGAACGGCGCGCCGTCGAGGCCGAGCACGATGGTTTCATAGACCGGCCGGCGGCGCGCGCCGCCGCGTTCGAGCTCGGCCGCCGCGGAAAACACGTCCATCGGCCCGGTCAGGTCGAGCGCATTGAACTGCGGAAAGCCGAGAAAGCCGATGCGGCGGATGCGGCGTGCGGTGTCCATGGCGCAAGCATGCCGCGTTCGCGACGACGGCGCGATGTCGCGTTTCCGACGATTTGGGACATGCCATGGCTCGCACCGCGGTTTGCGTCGCGCGCAGCCGCAGTGGCTTCACCGGCGCGCCTGGGTTAGCTTTCGCGCATGCCTGCCCAGACCGACTTCCGCCCGCTCACGCTCTGCGTGCTGACCGTTTCCGATACGCGTACCGCCGCCGAGGACACCTCGGGCGACTATCTCGTCGCCGCGCTGACCGAAGCCGGCCACCGGCTGCACGAACGCTTCGTCGTCAAGGACGACAAATACCGCATCCGCGCGATCGTCGCGAACTGGATCGCCGACGAACGCGTGCATGGCGTGCTCGTGACCGGCGGCACCGGATTCACCGGACGCGATACCACGCCCGAAGCCGTCGAACCGCTGCTGGACAAGATCATGCCAGGCTTCGGCGAGACCTTCCGCGCCGTCAGCTTCGAGGAGATCGGCACCTCGACGATGCAGTCGCGCGCTTTCGCCGGGCTCGCCAACAATTCGTTCGTGTTCTGCCTGCCGGGCTCCACGTCGGCCTGCCGCACGGCCTGGGAAAAACTCATCCGCGCGCAGCTCGACGCGCGCACGAAGCCCTGCAATCTCGCCGGGCTGATGCCGCGCCTGCGCGAGTAGCGCGGGCGCGGACCATTTCGTCGAACGCAGCAGAGCCGCATCGGAGCAGCCATCCATGGCCGACATGAAACGCAAGGACTACGAAGCGGCGCTCGAGCCGCTGCAGCGCGAACTCATCGACGCGCAGCGCTGGATCATGGAGCAGCGCCGGCGTCTCGTGATCGTGTTCGAGGGCCGCGACGCGGCCGGCAAGGGCGGCGCGATCAAGGCAATCACGCAGATGCTCAACACGCGCGGCTATCGCATCGTCGCGCTGTCCAAGCCGAACGAACACGAAGCGTCGCAGTGGTATTTCCAGCGTTACGCGAGCCACCTGCCCGGCGGCGGCGAGATCGTGCTGTTCGATCGCAGCTGGTACAACCGTGCCGGCGTCGAGAAGGTCATGGGGTTCTGCAGCGACGCGGAGTACCGCGACTTTCTCGCGCAGTGCCCGGTGTTCGAGCGGCTGCTGACCGACGCGGGCACGCTGCTCGTCAAATACTGGCTGACGGTCGATCAGGCGCAGCAGGAAGAACGCTTCGCCGAGCGCGCGTCCGATCCGTTCAAGCGCTGGAAGATCTCGCCGATCGACATCGCCGCGCGCGAGAAGTACGCCGACTACGGCAAGGCGCGCGACGCGATGATCGCCGCGACGCACGCCGAAAACGCGCCGTGGTTCCTCGTCGACTTCAACGACCAGCGCCGCGGCCGGCTGAACCTGATCCGGCATCTGCTCGACTGGCTGCCCGATCGCAAGGTGCCGGAGAAGCCGCTGAAGCTGCCGAAGCTCAAGAGCAAACCCGCCAAGGAGAAGATCGCCGACGCGGCGCGCTGGATCGAGACGAAGTGGTAGCTGGCGAGCGTCCGTTGTCGGGCTTCGCTGCGCTCGACCCAACCTTCGCGATACCTGTTTTTCCGCAGGTTGGATTGCGCAAGGCGAAGCCCGACGTCGCGGACCGTCAACCCGTGACGAACCCCTGCCTGCCTTCGGCTTCGGCCGCCTCGCGCTCGAGTTTTTCCACGCGCGCGAGCGGCGGGCCGTGGCGCAGCCACTGTTCCAGCGTTACGAGCGACTCGCCGTCGCCTTCGGCGAACACTTCGACGCGGCCGTCGGCGAGATTCGTCGCATAGCCCGACAGCTTGAGGCGCATCGCTTCGTCGCGGGTCGAGGCGCGAAAGAACACGCCCTGCACGCGACCGCTCACGTAGAAGCGCGCGGCGGGCATGTCAGTCCTTGATGCCGGTGACGGCGCGCAGCGCGGCCTCGTCGATCGGGCCCATGAATTTCTTCGCGATGCTGCCGTCGGGCGCGACGACGTAGGTGGTCGGCAGGCCGCGCGGCGTTTCCAGCGACTTGGGCGGATCGAAGGTGTCGATCTGCGCGATCGGGAAGCTGACCGGATGCTTCACGAGGAATTCCTTGATCTCCGCGACGTCGGTGTCCTCGTAGGCGAGCCCGATCGCGCGCACGTTCTTGTGCGCGCTGACGAACTTCGACAGCGCCGGCAGCTCCTCGATGCACGGCGAGCACCAGGTCGCCCAGAAGTTCAGGATTACCCAATTGCCTTTGTGGTCGGCGAGATCGAAGGTCTTGCCGTCGAGCGTCTTGATGCTCAGTTCAGGCTTGGCCGGCGTGTCTGCGGACAGGACCGGCGTGGCGGCGACGGACATCAGCGCGGCGAATGTCAGCACGGCGAACGGAAACTTCATGGTTGCTCCGGAGATTCGAGGGCTGCCTGCGCAGACCGGTGCGGCGGGGGAAAGATTTCGCTCAAGCGCACGTCGAGCGCGGCCTGCAGGTCGCCGGCGACGAGATTGACGAGGTCGGTCAGCGCCGAGGGCAGCCGGCAGCGCGCGGTTTCCGTCGGCGCGACGGTCAGCGGCAGGCGGTACAGACCGCTTTCGTAGAGATCGAACAAGGTGACCGCATCGAGGCTGCGCGCGAGCACCCAGTCGCCGAACTCGGTGCGCTGGACCATGCCGGCGCGGTGCAGGTCGCTCAGGTACCGCTGCAGCAGATCGTCGGTCAGGAAGCGCTCGCGTGCGCGCAGGTCTTCGCTGTGCAGGCCGATGCCGGCGCGCTGCGCATCGGCGAAATGATTGACGACGCAGAGCAGTCCGACGAATTCGTGGCCGGGCGCGAGACGCTCGTGCAGGCCGCGGTATTCGAACGCGCTGATCGCCGCGCAGACCGACGCGCCGAGCAGCACGACCAGCCACGACAGGTAGATCCAGAGCATGAACACCGGCACGACCGCGAGCGCGCCGTAGACCTGCTCGTAGGAGGTCAGCGTGCCGAGGTAGAACGCGAAGCCGCGCTTGGCCGCTTCGAACAGCGCCGCGGCGAGCAGCGCGCCGATCGCCGCGTCGCGCAGCCGTACGGTGCGATTCGGAATCACGAGATAGCTCGCGATCAGCGACACCCAGACGATCAGGAACGGCAGCAGGTTCAGCACGCGCGCCTTGATGCCGAGCTCGGCTTCGTAGCCGGCTACGAACGGCAGGGCGAACAGATAGGAGCTCAGCGCAAGCGCGGTCACGAGCAGCAGCGGGCCGAACGACAGCGCGGTCCAGTACATCAGGAAGCGCGACGCCGCGGTGCGCGTCGTCGCGACGCGCCAGATGCGGTTGAACGCGTCCTCGATGCTCATCATCAGCGAGATCGCGCTGATGATCAGCACGACGATGCCGACCGCCGTCGCCTGGCTCGCGTTGTTCGCGAACTCGGTCAGGTAGGCCTGTACGGTGCGTCCGGCCGCGGGTACGAAGTTGTCGAACACGAACGTGGTCAGGTCGGCCTGCCAGCGCGAGAACACCGGAAACGACGAGAGCACGCCGAGGATCGCCGCGGTCAGCGGCACGAGCGAGATCAATGTCGTGAAGGCGAGCGCGCCGGCCGACTGCGGACAGCGGTCGTCGCGGAAGCGTTGCCAGAGAAAGATCGCGAACGCCTGCGCGCGATCGCTCGCGATGTTCGTCCGCAGCAGCGACTGGATGCGGCGCGCGAGCGACCGCC
>NZ_DATIGT010000318.1:0-54181 GCF_035481375.1 Tahibacter sp. | reverse complement strand
CGCCGCAGCCGCCGGCATCGCTGCGCGTGACGACCGTGACGCCGCTGTCGCTCTGGCTGTTCGGTGCGGCGCCGGCGCCGCGCGCCGGCCTCGAGATCGAGCTGATCGTCGTCGATGCGGATGGCCGTCCGACGACGAACGCAGTCGTACAGCCGCGCCGGCTGCGAACCGACGCGAGCGGTTTCGCGGCGCCGATCACATTCCTCGCCGCCGAGGCCGGCGAATACCTCGTCCGCGCCCGTATCGCCGACGGCCCGCGCACGATCGAGGCCCACAGTCCGCGCCTGATCGCCTCGCCGCCGCCGGCGCGCTGAGAGGTCGCGCGCCGCGCGGCCACTTGAAACCTGTCGCACACCTGCAGCGCGCCGAGGATGCCGCCATGCGTCAGACGAGCACCGACCCCGGCATCGGCCGCCAACTTCCGTCGCGGCCGTTCACGCTTATACTCGGGCACAGGTACACGTGTGAGGAGCGGCGCGTGTCGACCGCCGGAATGTCCGTGGAGCAACCTGCGTCGTCGCGCGAACTCGCCGACCGCATCCGAGCCGGCGATGCGCGGGCCGAGCGCGAACTCTATCTGCGCTACGCGCGCGGCCTGCGCTTCCTCGTGCGCCAGCGCGACAATGACGACCAGCTCGCCCAGGACGTCGTGCAGGACTGCTTCCGGATCGCGCTGCCGCAACTGCGCAGCGGCCGGCTTGAAAATCCCGACGCGATCGCAGGCTTCCTGCGCAGCATCACGCTGAACCTGCTGTCGGAATACCAGCGCGCGGGACGCCGCCGTCCGGAGGACGACTTCGACGAGGACGCGGGCGACCTGCCGGTCGACGACAGCGCCGGCCCGCTCGAAGTCACGACGCGCAGCGAACGCCGCACGCTGATCCGCGCGCTCATCGCCGAGCTGCCGGTCGAGCGCGACCGGCAACTGCTCTGGCGCTACTACGTGCTCGATCAGGACAAGCCCGCACTCTGCACTGCGCTCGGCCTGACGCCGGCGCACTTCGACCGCGTGCTGCATCGCGCGAAGAACCGGTTCCGCGAGCTCGCCACGGCGCGCGGACTGGCCCGACCCATGGACGAATCATGATGCCGAACGCCACCGACGCCATTCCGCTGCTCGCCGCACTGCTCGCGCAGCCGGCCGAACGGCAGCGCCTGATCGCGCGCTACCTGCGCGGCGACATGGACGCGGGCATGCTCGCCGCGTTCGAGGAACGATTGCTCGACGACGCCGGCCTGCTCGACGAGGTCGAAACCGAAAAGGTGCTGCGGCAGGGACTGCGCGAATCGCCGCAGGCACTCGCCGCAACGACGACGCACCGCTGGCAGCTGCCGCTGAGCATCGCCGCGAGCGGCCTGTTCGGCGCGCTGCTCACCTACGCGCTGATGTCTGCGCCGCCAGCCGCACCGGGCGCACAACGCATCGCCGTCGCGCAGCTGCCCGCGACGCGCGGCGACGCGATTCCCGCCGACGCCGAAATCACGCTCGACGCGAGCGCGCGCCAGATCGTGCTGCGCGTTCCCGCGACCAACGAAGCCGGCCCGTTCCGCCTGCGCATCCGCGACGGCGCGACGCTGCTCGGCAGCTTCGACGACCTCAAGCCCGACGACAGCGGCCAGTTCGACGTACTCGTCGCGCTGCCGACCCCCGCAACGACACGGCTCACGCTCGACCTCGAAGCCTGGCGCGACGGCAGCTGGCGCCAGCGCCCGACGCGCACCTTGCAGCTGCGCAGACCGTAGTCGGATTGAGCCGCTGGCGAAGCCCAACGTCACGGTGATTCCGCGACGAAGAACCCGTGGCGAAGGAGAACGCTTGAAGCATCGTTTCAACGACAGGGCAAGCGATTCCTCCGCCAGACGTCCGCCGGAAACGACACCGCGATGCCGGGGTTCGCCCGTCGGGCCCACCGCCGGGCAACGCGCCGCCTATTTCTCGAACGCCGCGAAACCGGCCCAATAGTACGGATGCGCCGTGCGGCTGCGCTGCGCGAGCGCGTTCTGCGCGGCGGCGACGGCCGCGGCGGGTTCCGCGCCGTTGGCGAGTGCGTCGTAGAACGTGCGCATGAACGCGGTGCCGATCTCGTCGTCGACGCTCCACAGCGGCGCGACGACATGCTCCGCGCCGGCGACGAGCAGCGCATGCGCGAGACTCGCGCCGGTGCTGCCGGATTTCGAACTGCCGCTCGCGGTGTCGCAGGCGCCGAGCACGACGAGGCGCGCGCGCACGTCGGCCAGCATCAGATCGTGAAAGCTCACGACGTCGAGTCCGCGTTCGGCGTCGTCGGCCGCGACGAGCAGCGCGCTCAGGCCGGGCTCGTCGCGGCTCGCGAATCCATGTGTCGCAAAATGAACAATGCCGCCTTCGCGCGCGAGCGCCGCCAGCGTCCGGCGGCGCGTGAACGCGGTGCCGAGCCAGACCTCGGCCGGCCCATCGGGCCAGTTCGCCGCGATCGTGCGCGCTTCGAGGCGGCTGCCCGGCAGTCGCGGCAGGCTCGCGGCGCTGCGCGCCGCCGCCGAAGCGGCATCGACAGTGGGATCGGCGAAGGCCTGCAACGGCAGGCCGCGGCAGCAGGCCGGCGCTTCCGGCGCGCCCAGATCATCGATGCGTATCACTGCCGGAATCGCCGCGGCCGAGCCGCCCAGCAGCAAGGCCGGCGGCAGTTCCGCGAGCGGCCCGTCCGCAAGCAGGTAGTGGCGCGCGCCGTCGGCGACGCGCACGCCGTCGAATCCGGCGGCGGTTCGCACGGCTTGCGCAGCGACTGTGGTCGCACCGTCGCCGTGCGCCCGGTCCTGCACCGCGTGCAGCAGCGCCGCCGCCGCATCGCGCAGCTCGACCGCCGTACCGGCGGCCTGCTCGGCGAGACCGTCGCGGCGCAGCGTCCAGGTGAACACGCGACGCTCGCCGACGAAGCTGACGACGAGTGCATCGCCGTCGCGCAGCTGCTGCTGCCACGCGCGCAGCAGCGCGGGCGCATCGGCGACGCGCGGGCCGGCCTGGGTGCGCGCGTCGATCTGCTGCGCGCGCGCGAACAGGCCGGGCGCGGCCGAGACTTCGACGACGCTCTCGCGCTCGCGTATGCCCCAGCGCTCGCGCACGCGGTCGTTGACCTGCGCGAGCAGCGCGGTCTGTTCGGGCGTCGCGGCGAGCAGGGCCCGCTCGCCGCGGCGGGCCGCGAGATGCAGCGCGGCGATTTCGCCGAAGCGCGCGACGGCGGCCGCCGGCTCATCCGCGCGCGACAGGTCGAGCAGCCGTTCCAGGCTGCGCCGCGCCTGCGCGAGATAGCTCGTGCGATGCAGCGGATAGCTCTGCAGACTCGCGACGCGCAAGGCGCGCTGCACCGCAGTTTCGTAGTGGCGCCGTGCGGCGGCCCGTTCGCCGCGCCGCTCCGATATCTGCGCCTGCAGCGCGTCGAGATCGGCGAGGCCGAGCACGTCGTCGGCGCGCTGCGCCGCGCGGCGCGCCTGCTGCACGCCGGCTTGCGCCGCCGGCAGCGCGTCGCGCGCGAGCGCACGGCGCGCGAGCGCGATCGTCAGGCGCTGCCGCTGCACATAGGACGGCGCGTCGCCGAGCGCGCTCTGCGCGGCAGCGATCGCCTCGTCCAGCGGCACCGAAGCGCCGTCGGTCAGCGCGATTTCCGCGCGCAGCAGATGCAGCTCCGCCGCGGCCCCCTGTCCCGCCTTGCCCGCTTCGACGATCGCGAGCGCCCGCGCGATCGTCGAAGCGGTCTGCTCGGGCAGCTCCGCATTGCGTTCGGCATCGGCGAGATTGCGCAGTGCGAACACGGCGTTGTTCCAGTAGCCGCCGCGCTCGTAGGCCCGTGCCGCTTCGCCGAGGAACTGCCGCGCGCGCGCAAAATCGCGCAGCAGCAGATACGCGATGCCGAGCTGCTGCAGCGCGTTGGCGCGATACAGCGGATCCTGCAGCCGTTCGGCCAGGCTCAGTCCTTCGAGGTAGAACCGGATCGCCGCGTCGAGGCGTCCGCGCGCGCGCGCGACATCGCCGGCGACGAGTTCCGCGATCAGCTGCGGGCGCACGAAGCCGCCGGCACGCGCCTGCGCGAGCGCCGCCTGCACGTCGGCATCGGCTTCGTCGTAGCGGCCGAGCCGCTCGTAGGCATTGGCGCGGTTCGCACGGCTCAGCGCGGCTTCGGAAGGATTCGCCGCGGCGGTATGCAACGCGATCGCGTCGTCGAAACAGCGCACGGCCTCGCGCAGCCGCAGCAGATGCCGCACCGTGAGGCACAGGTCGTTCGTGACGTTGCCGACCAGCGTCGGATCGGCCCGCACGACCGCCTCCCCGCGCAGCGCGCGAAACGCGCGCTCGGCACCGACCAGATCGCCTTCGCGGCGCAGTTGCTGCGCCGCGCGATGCCGCGCGATCGCGCTTCTCAGGCGGTCGCCGATGTCGCGCCAGGCCTCGGCCGCAGCGACCGCATCCGCACGCGCATCCGCGGGCCGGCTCATGCGCGTGTACGCGAATCCGCGCGACTGCAGCGCCTGCGCGGCGAGCCAGGGCCAGCGCCGGCGCACGGCATCGCTGCGGCCGACGACGACCAGCGCGCTCAGCGTCGCCACCGCCTGCGCGCGCGCGAGGTTGCGGCTCTCCGCCTCGAGGCCGCCGTCTTCCGCGCGCGCCGAATCGGCTGCGGCACGCGCCAGTAGCCGCAGCGGCGCGAAATCCCAGCGCGTTTCGGTACACAGCAGCTGCAGGCGGACGCGTGCGCGCGACGTGCCCGGCACGACGGCGACTATCGACCACTGCGCATTCGCGTCGCCGTCGCTTTCGGCCGCCTGCCACGCACGGCCGCTCGGCGCCAGATCCCAGTCGCGCGACGTGGTGCCGAGCATTCGGCGGATCGTCACGTCGACGCCGAGTTCCTCGACGAGCAGCACGCCCGGGACGGCCGGCAGCGCGAGCTTCGCCGGCACGGCCAGATCGGACTCCGCCGCCGGCTCGTCGCAACGGATCGCCATATCCAGCGCGGTACCCCGCGCCGGTGCCGCAGCGCAACCGCATGCGACCACGAGACCGCGCAGCAGGCAGCGAAAGCGGCAAAGGAATGACGTGGCGCGCATGCCGCCACTTGTACCAAGTTGATGCGTACGACAACAGCCGGTCAAGACTGTTGCCGCATCCCACCCGAACTACCCGGAACCGAGGATTCCGCACAATCGGGTTCGAAGCGCGAAGCGGGAGCAAACCTCCCGCCCCTCGCTTCCACGTCCTTTTCCTCGCTTACGGATACTGTTCCTGCTTCTTCATCTTCTTGTGCTCGTCCCATTCGCCGCGCGACACCTTGCCGTCGCCGTTCGTGTCGACCTGGGCCAAGGTCACGTTCTGCGTCGTCGTACCGCGCTTGAACTCGTCCTTGTCGAGCATGCCGTTGCCGTCGCTGTCGACCTGATTGAACACCGGGATGTGTTCGCCGGTCGGCGTCTCGTCGCGGCTCAGCGGTTTGTTCTCGTTAGGCGCGGCGAATGCCGGCGCCGCCGCGAACAGCGCGGCAACGGCAAGCGCGAGCAGGGTCTTCGTCGTATGCATGAGTCTCTCCTTGCGGGTGATGACGCCATAGCGGCGAGACCCGTCAGCAGGATGCGTGCCGTGCGCGGACCTGCGCGCACGCGCGCAATTGCATCGACGCACCGTGCACGATAAGCGGTCTCCGGCAGCGCGCATGCAGGCTGCAACAGCGTGCGCGGCCGTGACGCGGCGCGAAATTGCTACAGCCGATTGCAGATATTTCCGTCCGTTCCGTCCCGATCGCACGCCGGCGCAGCAGGCACTGCAGCCTGGCAACGCGATGTCCGCGCACGTCGTATACAAGTGGCACGCGTGGCATATGTCTTGCTCCGACCGAGCGTCGCTTCAGTGGCGGCGCGATAAAAATCCGATCAGGAGAGAACCCATGCAACGATACGATCGCGAGCGCGAACTGCGCTCCTTCCGCGGACGCGACAACGAGTCGCGCATGTACGACCCGCGCGGCAACTACCGCAACGAGGAACGCTGGCAGTCGCAGGCGCAGCCGCAATGGCGCGACGAGGAAGGACCGAGTGCGAGCTATGCCGATCAGGGCGACTGGCGCGAGTCCTATACCGGCTACGACGACGGGGAAGGCTATCGCTCGGACTTCGCCCAGCAGCGCTACGGCCGCGGCCAGAACGTCGGCTTCGGCCGCGACTACGACGAACGCAGTCACGGACCGCGCGGCAGCTACGGCGCCGGCCGCGATTACGGCAGCGGCAGCGGCCAGTACGGCAGTTCACCTTATGAAGGCGGCCGTCCGCTCTACGGCGAAAATTCGCGCGGCGGCTGGTCGAACGACTCGATCCGGCAGGGCTATTCGAGTCCGCGTTCGTCCTACCAGGGCGGTCAGCGGCAAGGCCAGCGCAACTACGGATACGGTCCGTCGCAGGACTACGGCCGGGATCTCGGTCCGTCCTACGCGCGCAACGAACCGGCTTACGGCCGTCAGACCGGCGGCGCCTGGCGCGACTACGACGACAGCGGCCAGGGCTATGTCGGCGGCTACGGCAGCGATCTCGGCTACGGCGGCCAGCGCGAACGCAACACGAGCTACGGCCAGACGGGTTACGGCCAGCGCGACGACAGCCTCTACGGCGGCGGCAATCGCTTCGCCCAGGGCGGCGCGTATGCGGGCGATCGCTATGCGCAGGGCGCGAACTACGGCACCGGCCGCGAAAGCAGCTACGGCCGCGGCTATGACGAACTGCAGAACCAGCGCGGGCGCGGACCGAAGAACTACATGCGCTCCGACGAGCGCATCAAGGAAGACCTGAGCGAGCGACTCTCCGACGATCCGATGATCGACGCGGGCGACATCAACGTCGACGTGAAGAACGGCGTCGTGACGCTGAGCGGCAGCGTGGATGCGCGTCACCTCAAGCACCGCGTCGAGGATATCGCCGACAACTGCGGCGGCGTCAAGGACGTGGAGAACAAGCTCACGATACGCAAGGCCGGCACCGGCCAGAACCTGTCGGGTTCGCCAGGCGGCGGCAGCACGAGCGCCGGCTCGCGCAGCGACGAGAGCGGCAAGAAGCACTAGACGCGACGGCGCCGCGGCGCTTCGTCGCCGCGGCGCTCAGCGACCGTGCAATGCCATGAGTTGCGCAACGAGCCGGTCGCCCGCGTGCGCGCAGCGTTCGGCAAACGCCGCGGCCTCGTCGGTGCGTCCGCGTTCGAGCAGCGACTGCACCACGCTGGCCTGCAGGGTCAGCGCGTTGACCGTGTTGTTGATGTCGTGCCAGCACTGCGCGCCGAGCCAGACGCCACGCAGTGCCCGCGCCGGTCTCGCATGCAGCGCGAGCACGAGCGCGAGCGACTCGGCAAGCCGTTCGACGCAGACGCCGACGGCTTCCCAGCGTTGCGGCGCGCAGCGCACGTCGATGCGCACGAGCGCGAGACCGTCGTCGCCGCGCTCGACGGTGTGGTCGCGGGCATCGTGCGGATCGCGTGAGGCCGGACGTTCTACCGCACAACCGAGCGACGGTGCGGTCGCGCGCACCGCCGCGCCGTCGCAGAGCAGGCCGACGAAACGCGCCGCGCGGCGCATCGCGTGCTGCGGCTCGGCCAGCGCACGCATGCTGCGCAGCGGTGCGAGCCGCAGCCGCGCGATGCGCTCAGGCGTCAGCATCGTCGCCGTAGCGCGCGAGATGGTTGTAGATCGTCTTGACGCTGATGCCGAGCGCTTCGGCCGCGCGCGCCTTGTCGCCGGCATAGTGCTGCAGCGTTCGCAGCAGCATCTCGCGCTGCATGCGGTCAAGGCGCGAGCCGACCGGAAACACGAGGCAGCCGGCCACGTCCGCTCCCGCCGACGCCGCGTTGCGCAGCGGCGCCAGCCGTACGAGATTGCCGTCGCTCAGAATGAAAGCGCGGTGCACGGCGTTGCGCAGCTCGCGCACGTTGCCCGGCCAGGCATAGTCGACGACGCCGCTCCAGGCATCGGGCGCATAGCGCTTGTCGGCACCGTAGCGCTGGTTGAACTGCTGCAGCATCGCCTCGCCGATCAGCGCGACGTCACCGCCGCGCAGCCGCAGCGGCGGCAGTTGCAGCACGAATTCGCCGAGCCGGAAGAACAGATCCTCGCGCAGCTGTCCCGCCGCCATGGCCTCCTCGGCGCGCCGGTTCGTCGCGGCCACCACGCGCACGTCGAGCGCATGCTCGGAATCGCCGCCGACGCGGATCACGCTGCGTGTCTCGAGCACGCGCAGCAGATGCGCCTGCAGCGCCGGCGGCATCTCGGTGATCTCGTCGAGCAGGATGGTGCCGCCCTGGGCCTGTTCGAAATAGCCGCGATGCTGGCGCACGGCGCCGGTGAAGCTGCCGCGCTCGTGCCCGAACAGATGGCTCGCGAGCAATTCCGGCGCGACCGCGCCGCAGTTCACGGCGACGAACGGACCGCTGCGCCCGCTGAGGTCGTGGATCGCGCGCGCGGCCAGTTCCTTGCCGGTGCCGCTTTCGCCGACGAGCAGCACGTTCGCATGGGTCGGCGCGACGCGCCGGATCTGCCGGTACACGGCACGCATCGCCGGCGAATCGCCGACGAAGTCGCCGCAGCCGGAGACCTCGTCGCCGGCGGAGTACTGCGCCGACCAGACCGACTGCGCCTGTTCGAGCAGCGCGTCGAAGCGCGAGCGCTCCAGCGGTTTGACGAGGTAGTCGCTGACCGGCAGCCGCACTGCGCGCGCCGCAGTCGCGATCGACGCGTTGCCCGTGACCACGGCGACCGGCCCGCGTGATTCGCCGATCTCCTCGACGAGATCGAAGCCCGAACCGTCGGGCAGGCACAGGTCGACGAGGATCAGGTCGAAACGCCGGCGCTGCGTTGCGATGCGTGCCGCATCGAGACTGTGCGCGCCGCAGGATTCGAAATTGCGCAGTTGCGCCAGCGCCGTCGCCGCTTCGACGAAGCCTTCGTCGTCGTCGACCACCAGCAGGCTGGGCCGGCTCGAATGATCCATGCCGTCGTCCGTCGCTCTCCGGCAGACGAGTCTGCGCGCGCCGCGATTAAGAACGCGTCAAGCCGGCACTGCTGCGCGACGACAGGGGCGTGAAGGCGGACTCTGCGTTGGTATATCTGTTTATTTCGGGAATCGGGAACCGGAGCCGCCAGAGGCGAAGCCGTCTCCGCGCGCGCGAAGGAATCGATGCATCCGTCCCGCTCGCACGATTCCCGATTCCCGATTCCCGATTCCCCGCCCTACCCCCAGACTTCCCCCATCACTCTCGCGAAATTGCCGCCGAGGATCTTCTCGATGCGCGCATCGGAATGACCGCGGCTTGCGAGCAGCGCGGCGAGCGTGTCGAAGCGGTCGGGCGTGTTGAGGTCGGGAATGAACAGATAGAGGTCTTCGGGACGACCCTTCTCGAAGATGCCGTCCTCGACCATGTTCCGGATGAGTTCGCGGTTCTCTTTCTCGAAGGCCGGGCCGCGCTCGATCGGCGCGACGCCGAGGTCGGTGCCGATGCCGACGTGGTCCTCGCCGCAGACCTTGATCGCGTGCTCGATATGCCGCACGACGTCGATCGCCATCGGCTGCGTGTCGGTGCGCAGGTAAGGCCAGAAGATGATGCCGGCGACGCCGCCGCGGTCGGCCATCGCGCGCAGGTCGGCGTCATGCACGTTGCGCGGCAGGTCGGCGAGCGCGCGGCAGCCGGTGTGGCTGATCAGCATCGGCCGCCGGCACGCGGCGATGCCCTCGGAGATCGTGCGCGGCGAACCGTGGGCGAGATCGACGACGACCTTCTTCGCTTCCAGGGTTTCGACGACGCTGCGCCCGTAGTTGCTGAGGCCGGCGTTGCCGCTTTCCATGCAGCCGTCGCCGACGAGATTGCGGCGGTTGTGGGTCAGCTGGATCACGCGCACGCCGAGATCGCGAAACAGCGCGATACGGTCGAGATCCTCGCCGAGCGGCTCGGTGCCCTGGAAGCCGAGGATCACGCCGGTGCGTGCGCCGCGGCGCTCGAGCGTCAGGTCGGACTTGCCGCGCACGAGGTACAGGTGTTCGGCATGACGCTCGGCGATCGCGTTCCAGCGCCGCACCGTGTCCTTGGTGCGCTCGAACTGCGCGTCGTCGAGCCAGAAGCGTCCCTGCGGCGCCGCCGTCGTCAGCACGGCGCCGAGTCCGCACAGACGCTGGATCGCCAGCTCCTTCGCGGTCGCATCGGCGTCGTCCTCGGTGAAGATGACGCCGAAGGCGGATGCGCCGTCGATCGAGAACGTCTTCGCGTAAGGCGGCCATTGCGGCTTCTTCGCGCCGGACCCCGGCTTCTCCTGCGGCGCCGCAGCAACGCCGAACGCGGCCGACAGGCCCGCGACTCCCGCTCCGATCAACACGTCCCGCCGACTGACCATGCTCGCTTCTCCATTCTTGGCTGATGACTCGCGACTGGCCGGCGCCGCGCGGCGCCGGGATCGCCGGATTCTGCCGAAGCGAAGAAAAATACGAAAGATGCCGTAGACGCACGCGCCGATGCGGCGCGTCGCTCCGCGGATCGCCGGCGCGCCGCTGCGGAATCCGCTCGTGGCCACGGCGGATCCCCGCGCAGGCGGCCAGGCCGGCGCCCGCGGCGCATCCGCGTCGTTCCCGGACGCTGCGGACGCCGCAGCGCCGCCGCCCGTGATTTTCCGCAATGCACAACGGAACATCTGGACAAGTCACGAACGAGGACGCGACCCGCCCCATTCTCCTAACGTCTACGTACGAAGCGTTGCGTAATTGTCGCGGCGCTTGCTAGGCTCCGCGGCGCTTCCTTCCCTGCGGAGCTTCCCCGTGAACGAGACACTTCTGTCGCTGCGCCGCGCGATCGGCGTAGCCCTGGCCTGCGGGATCGTCAGTGCCGCCGCCGCCGAACCGCTGCAGCTGCAGCGTCGCTTCGAATCCCCGGCGGCTGTCGCCAAACGCACATCCGACGCCAAGGCGCTGCTGCTCGCGCTGCATCCGGAACTGACGGCCGGCGCGCTGCAGCCGGCCGGCAGCCGCGGCCGCGTCGAGCAGTTCCGCCAGACGGTAGCCGGCATCGAGGTCTATGGCGCGCGACTGACCGTGCTGCGCGATGCGCAGCGGCAGCCGCGCACCGCCGGCGGCAGCTACAGCGACAAGGCCGCCACGGCCGCACTGCCCGCCTTCGCGCTCGACGCGCGCGCCGCCGTGCAGCAGGCGCTCGACGGTCTCGGCATCGATGCGATCGCAAGCGCCGCAAAGGCCGACGGCAACGGCTACCAGCGCATCACGCTGCAGTCGACCGCCGAATTCCGCGCATTGCGGCCCGCGCGCGCAAAGCCGGTCTGGTATCCCGCGAACGACCGCCTGATCGCGGCCTACAGCGCCGAGGTCGTGTTCCAGCGCCGCGGCGACGCGCGTCCGACCGCATTCGCGCTCGTGATCTCGGCCGAGGACGGCCGCGTGCTCAGGCGCAACAGCCAGATCCACGATCTGGAACCGTTCTCCTACCGCGTGTTCGCCGGCACCGACGGCTTTCCGTATGTCGATCCCTACGGCTACACGAACCCGCATCCGACCGGCGTCGCCGACGGCTGGCGCCCGGTGGTTCCCGCGCCGATGAATCTCGTGACGCTCGGCGATGCCGGCACCGGCGATCCCTGGCTCGCCGACGACGCGACGCAGACGCGCGGCAACAATGTCGATGCGTTCTTCGCGGCCGAAACCCTGGTCGACGGCGAGTGCTACGGCGACGAACAGATGGAATTTGACGCCGAGGTCGGCGATTTCCGCGCGCAGACCAACGGGCCCCGGCGCTTTGACTACGCCTATGACGCGACCACGACGCTGACCGACTACCAGCAGTGCCTCGATCCGTCGGTGCCGATACCGACCGGCGATCCGGAACTCAACGCGAAAATCGTGCAGGGCTTCTATGCCGGCAACTGGCTGCACGACTATTTCCACGGCCTCGGCTATGACGAGTCCGCGGGCAACAGCCAGGCCGACAACTACGGCCGCGGCGGCATCGCCGGCGATCCGCTGATCGTGCTCGCGGCACAATTCTCGACGTATACCTATGCGCCGGCCGACGGCGAGAGCCCGGTGCTGACGCTCGGCTTCAATCCGCAGACGCGCACGCGCCGCGACGTCAGCGGCTTCGACCTCGGCGTCACCGCGCACGAATGGGCGCATACGATGTTCGGGCGGCTCACGGTATCGGGTTACCACGGCCAGCCCGGCGCAATCAACGAAGGCACGGCCGACTTCGTCGGTCTCATGGTCACGGTGCGCGAGCAGGACCGCCATGCGATGCCCGGCGAGCCGGACTTCTCGGCCGCCTATGCGGTCGGCGCCTATATGAATCTCGACTACGACTTTCGCGCCGACGACCTGCCCGCGGCCGGCTCGCCGGGCTATCCCGACAACAGCTACTACCACGGCATCCGCCGCTATCCCTATTCCAGCGACTTCCGGCGCAACCCGCTGACCTTCCGCCATATCAGCCTCGATCATCCGGTGCCCGCCGGCAGCGCGCCGTTCGACTGGAAGGCGCGCTCGCTGCTGAACGCGGAAATCCACACGGCCGGCGAAATCTGGACGACCGCATTGTGGCAATGTGCACGCAACGTGCTCGCCGCCGCGCCGTCGCCGCAGTTCGAGACGCGCAAGCGCGATTTTCTCGGCTGGCTCGTCAGCGGACTGAAGCTGTTTCCGACCGACGCGACGTATACCGAAGCGCGCACGGCCGTGCTCGCGGCGATCCGCGCCGACAGCGAAGCCGACTACCGACGCTGCCGCAGCGGCTTTGCCGAACGCGGCATGGGCGCCGGCGCGCTGTCGCCGCCGCGCGACTCGTTCAGCCTGCGCGGCGGCGTGGAGAGCTTCCGCGACCTCGAGCGCGCGCTGTCCGTGGTCTCGGTCCACCTGCGCGAGATCGGCGGCGACGCCGACGGCGTGCTCGATCGCGGCGAGAGCGGCGAAGTCGTGGTCACGCTGCGCAACAGCGGCTTCTCGGCGCTGGACCGCATCACGCTCGCGGTGCCGCCGATTCCGGGCCTGTTCGACCTGCCCGACCGCGTGTACCTGGAAAACATCGCGCTCGCGCCCGAGGAAACGCGCGAGTTCGCATTGCCGTTCCGCGTGCGCACGCATCGCGACGCGATCACGCTGCCGGTGCAGGTGTTCGCCTGGGACAACGCCCATCCCGAGGCCTTCGCGCTGACGAGCCGCGCGTTCGCGGTGAACTACGACCTCGTGCGCGACCGCCATGTCGACAGCGCCGCGCACGCGGCGACGTTCCGGCACGACTGGATCCGCGGCTTCGAGGACTACCCGCACGGCTGTGCGCTGTACATCTGCACTTATGCCGAAGGCGACCGGCTCGCCGACGTGCTCGACTGGCAGCGGCAGCGCTACGACGGCCGCTGGAGCTACGTCATGGGCGACGCGCAGCTCGCTGCGAACACCTGGCTCGCGACCCAGCCGTTCACCGTGTCGGCGACCGCGCCGCTCGAACTGCAGCTGCAGCACCACTACGACTTCGAGCGCGCGACGACCGTGCCCGGATACGGCCGCATCGAGATCCGCGTCGACGACGGTCCGTGGCAGAGCGTCCAGCCGCTGCTCGTCGCCGGCAACGGTCATTACGGCGGCGTGTCCGGCGGATGGCGCGACGAGACGCTGCGCTTCAACGCGAGCATCGCCGGCCGTCGGGTGCAGCTGCGGCTGCGCATGAATGTCGCGGGCACGTTCCGCGCGAACGACATGCACTGGGCGATCGCGCGCACCGAAATCCGCGGTGCGACGCAGGCGATGTTCTCGCGCGTCACCGGGGACTAGCCCGGGCCGGGGCGGTGCTCCGAACAGAAACCGGAGGGAAGCAGGTCGTAACTGGAGAAGGCGCGCATCAATGCGACCTCCAGTTACTACCTGTTTCCTTGCCCGATCGTGCGTTCCGATTGCCCAATCCTGCACATGACTTTCACCCGCCCGTCATCGAAGTTGACGGGCGTACGGAGCGGCGTCCATGCTTGCGCGGTCGACGACCGTGGCAGCACGCGATGCTCGATTGCGCCGCGGCTCGACTGCACATCCACCGAGCCACCTATCGGCAGCATCGGGAGCACACATGGTCAGCCTCACGCTCAACGGCAAGGCTCAGCAGTTCGACGTTCCCGACGACATGCCCCTGCTCTGGGTGCTGCGGGACATCGCCGGTCTCACCGGTACCAAATTCGGTTGCGGCATGGCGCAATGCGGCGCCTGCACGGTCCATGTCGACGGCACGCCGCTGCGGTCCTGCGTGATGCCGGTCTCCGCGGTCGCCGGCAAATCCATCACGACGATCGAAGGGCTCGCCGCCGACGCGAGTCATCCGGTGCAGCGCGCCTGGGCCGAACTCGACGTCGTGCAGTGCGGCTACTGCCAGTCGGGCCAGATCATGTCGGCCGTCGCGCTGCTCAAGGCCAAGCCCGACCCGACCGACGCCGACATCGACGCCGCGCTCAGCGGCAACATCTGCCGCTGCGGCACCTACCAGCGCATCCGCGCCGCCGTGCATCGCGCGGCCGAACTCGCGAAGGGCTGATCGCTCCGCCGCATTCACGTTTTCCAACGAGGCTCGCATGAACGCTCCCGTTTCGACGCGACTGTCTTCGCGACGCGATTTCCTCAAGACCGCGGCACTCGGCGCCGGCGGACTCGTCGTCGCCTTCTTCGTGCCCGGCGCGAACCGTCTCGCCGGCGCCACCGAAGCGCCGGCGCTGTTCGCGCCGAACGCGTTCCTGCGCATTACGGCCGACGATCGCATCACCGTGCTGCTCGCGCATTCGGAAATGGGCCAGGGCATCTGGACCGCGCTGCCGATGCTGATCGCCGAGGAACTCGACGCCGACTGGAACCGCATCACGGTCGAGCATGCACCGGCCGCGCCCGATTATTTCGCGGTCGGCATGCCGATGCAGTTCACCGGCGGCTCGTCGTCGACCTGGACCGAGTTCGAGCGCTATCGGCGCGCCGGTGCGACCGCGCGCGCGCTGCTCGTCCAGGCGGCCGCGACGAAATTCGGTGTGAAGGCGAGTGCGTGCCGCACCGAGAACGGCGAGGTGATTGCCGGCGACAAGCGTGCGCGCTACGGCGAGCTCGTCGTGGACGCAGCGAAACTCAAGGCGCCCAAAGAAGTCCCGCTGAAAGACGCGAAGGACTGGAAGCTCATCGGCAAGCCGACCAGGCGTCTGGACACCGCCGAGAAGATCGACGGCCGCGCGAAGTTCGGCATGGACGTGCAGTTCGACGGACTGCTGACCGCCGTGGTCGCGCGCTCGCCGGTGTTCGGCGGCACGGTGACCTCGTTCGACGCGACGGCCGCCAGGCAGGTGCCCGGCGTGCGCGACGTCGTCCAGGTGCCGAGCGGCGTGGCCGTGATCGCCGATCATTTCTGGGCGGCCAAGCGCGGCCGCGATGCGCTCAAGGTCGACTGGAATCTCGGCGCGAATGCGAGCCTGAACACCGACACGATCCGCCAGGACTACGCGAAGCAGGCCGGCGGCGAAGGCCTACCCGCCGCGAAAGCCGGCGACGCGGCGGCCGGGCTCGCGAAGGCCGCGACGCGCATCGAGGCCGAATTCGCCGTGCCGTATCTCGCGCATGCCGCGATGGAACCGCTGAACTGCTCGGTGAAGATCACGGCCGACGCCTGCGAGATCTGGACCGGCACGCAGTTCCAGACGCTCGACCAGGCCGTCGCCGCGCGCATCACCGGACTCAAGCCCGAGCAGGTCACGATACACACCATGTTCCTCGGCGGCGGCTTCGGCCGGCGCGCGACGCCGACCAGCGATTTCGTGGCCGAAGCGGTCGAGGTCGCAAAAGCCGCGGGCAAACCCGTGAAGACGGTCTGGACGCGCGAGGACGACATGCGCGGCGGCTACTACCGTCCGGCCTTCGTCCACCGCGCGACCGTCGGTCTCGACGCCGCGGGCAAGCCGGTGGCCTGGCAGCATCGCATCGTCGGCCAGTCGATCCTCGGCAATTCGCCGTTCAAGATGATGATCAAGAACGGTATCGACGCGACCTCGGTCGAAGGCGTCGCCGACTCGCCGTACATCAAGGACATCGCCGACCATCGCGTCGACCTGCATTCGCCCGAACTCGGCGTGCCGGTGCTCTGGCTGCGCTCGGTCGGGCACACGCACACGGCCTTCGTCATGGAAAGCCTCGTCGACGAACTCGCGAAGGCCGCCGGCAAGGATCCGCTGGCCTATCGGCAGGAGCTGCTGCAAAAGCACAAGCGCCATCTCGGCGCGCTGAATCTGGCCGCGGAGAAAGCGGGCTGGGGCTCGGCGCTGCCGCAGGGCCGCGCGCGCGGCCTCGCCGTGCACGAATCGTTCGGCAGCTTCGCCGCGCAGGTCGCCGAGATCTCGATCGTCGACGGCGCGATCCGCGTGCATCGCGTGGTCTGCGCGATCGACTGCGGGATTGCGGTGAACCCGGCCGGCATCGTCGCGCAGATGGAATCGGGCATCGTGTTCGGCCTCAGCGCCGCGCTGCACGGCAGGCTCGACCTGAAGGACGGCCGCGTGCAGCAGTCGAACTTTCACGACTACCGCGTGCTGCGCATGAACGAGATGCCGCAGATCGAGGTGCATGTCGTGCCGAGCACCGACAAACCCGGCGGTGTCGGCGAGGTCGGCGTGCCGCCGGTCGCGGCGGCCGTCGCCAACGCGCTGTTCGCGCTGACCGGCGAGCGCCAGCGCGAGCTGCCGCTGCGTGCCAAGGCCTGAGGAGAACGCCATGAACGCCCGTCTTCCCGTGCTCTGTGCGCTGATTGCCCTGGGTCTGAGCGGCTGCGGCGGCAGCGGTCCGAGTCCGGCACAGCGCCAGGCCGCCGTCGATGCGTTTGCGACGGTGCAGAAGGTGTTCCAGCATCCGCGCTGCCAGAACTGTCACATCCCGGGCGACGCGCCGCTGCAGTTCGACGCGGGCCTGCCGCATCAGATGGGCGTCGTGCGCGGGCCGACCGGACACGGCGCGCCGGGCCTGCCGTGCTCGACCTGCCACGGCGAGGCGAACGCGCCCGAAAGCTACGGTCCGAATGCACCGCCGGGCGCGCCGCACTGGGCGTTGCCGCCGCCGGAGCACCGCATGGTCACGATAGGCCTGAGCGCACCGGCGCTCTGCAAGATGATCCAGGACAAGAACGAGAACGGCGGACGCGACTTCGCCGCGCTGCTCAAGCATGTCGGCGAAGACAAGCTCGTGCTGTGGGGCTGGAACCCCGGCGGCACGCGCGCGCCGGTCTCGGTGCCGCATGCGGAGTTCGTCGCGAAGTTCAAGCTCTGGGCCGACGCCGGCGGGCCCTGCCCGGCGAGCTGAGCGCGCGCGACCGTTGTCGGATTCGGCGCCTTCGTGCGTCTAGGACAGAACCGTCCACGACCATCAAGGTATCCGCATGCGCAATTCCCTGCTCCGGCTCGCCCTCGGACCGGCCCTGCTGCTCGCCTGCGCGGGCGCCGGCGCGCAGCAGACCGTCAGCGGCGGCAGCGGCGTCGACTATCAGCCGTCGGTGCTGCGCGCGGCGAACGGCGACATCGTCGCCGCGTTCGAACGCCTGAACGCGAGCGCGTTCGGCGATCTCTGGATCACGCGCTCGGCCGACGGCGGTGCGAACTGGTCGACGCCGGCCCCGATCGTCGCAACGAGCGCGAACGAGCGGCATCCGGCGCTGCTGCAACTGCCGAACGGGTCGTTCCTGCTGTTCTATCTCAAGGGCACCGGCGCGACGTCGACCTACCGGCTGTATCGCGCGACCTCGCCCGACGGCGCGACCTTCACGGAACAGGGCCAGCTGGCACTCGGCTGGGCCACCGGCGGCGAAGTGAACCCGCACGTGATCCGCCATCCCGACGGCACGCTGACGATGACCTACCAGCGCCTCGGCAGCGGCAGCTACGTGGCGCAGTCCGCCGACGACGGCGCGACCTGGGACCAGCTCAAGACCGTGCTCGCGTCCGGCAGCCAGCTGCCGCGCATCGCGTTTCGCGCGAGCGACGCACGCTATCTCGCGACCTATCAGGTCGGCTCGTCCTCGCTCGACGTGTTCGCCAAAACCACGACCGACGTGCGCGACTGGAGCGCCGCGCCGGCCACGCTCGAAAGCGACGGCGACAACCACGACTCGCTGCCGGTCGTGATGCCCGACGACCGCTTCGCCGTGTTCTACATCCACGCCGACGGCAGCCAGTACGACATCTACTCGCGCCGCTCGGCCGACGGCGTCGCGTTCGAACCCGCGCTGCCGCAGGAAATCAGCGCCGGCGCCAGCGACGTCGAGCCGCACCCGCTGGTCGGCGATTCGGCCTCGACGGTCGATCTGTACTGGGGCCGCGAGGCGCCGGCCGGCTCCGGCGACTACGACATCGTGCATCGCAGCAACGCCGTCGTCGCCGACGCGATCTTCGCCGGCCGGTTCGAGTAGCCGGCGCCGGCCTCGAAAAAACTTCTCCATAGCTTGCGTAGTGCACAGGCATACTTGTGCACGCCCGCCGGCCGGCAACTGTTCGTCACGCTGCCTGCACTATCGTACGGTCGCACGGTTGCTAGAATCGGGCCGCCCCTCAGGGACACTTCCGACGGCATCCGGAGCGGAGATGAATGCGGGCATCGACATCGGCCTGATCGGCAGTGCCGCCATGATCCGCGCCGCCAGCGGTCTCGTGCGCAGCAGCGGACGGCTGCTCGCGCTGGGCGACCTCAGGACGGCGCTGCGCGCGCTGCCGGCCGTCGCCTGCGACCTGCTGCTCGTCGAGGCCGCCGATCCGACCTCGCCCGACTATGCCGATCTCGGCGATATCGCGCCGAACACCGCGTGGATCGCGCTCGACCACGGCGACGACGTCACGCGCGGCCGGCGCTGGATCGAGATCGGCGCGTCGGCCTGGCTGTCGCTGCCGACGCTCGACGCCGCCACGCTGCAGCGCGTCATCGCGCAGACGCTCGCGCTGCGTGCCGGCGTCAACGCGATGCGGCTGCAGCGCGACGACCTGCAGGCGGTGTTCGACTACGCGCCGCTGCCGATGTGGGTGTACGACCGCGTGACGCTGCGTTTTCTCGCGGTCAACGACGCGGCGATCCGCAGCTACGGCTGGTCGCGCGAGGAATTCCTGCGCATGACGCTGTATGACATCCGTCCTGCCGAAGACCACGCGTCGCTGCAGAACGCGCTGAGCCAGCGCGACACCGACTTCGAAAGCACCGAGGTCTGGCGCCACCGCAGCGCCGACGGCCGCGTGTTCCTCGTCGAGCTGACCTCGCGCGAGCTGCGCTACGCCGGCCGCGAGGCGCGCCTGGTCATGGCGCGCGACGTCACCGTCGAGCGCCAGGCCATCAAGACGATCGAGACCAGCGAGCGGCGCTTCCGCGACCTGTTCGAGCAGAGCCTCGGCCTGATCTGTACGCACGACTTCGACGGCGTGCTGCTGTCGATCAATCCGGCCGCCGCGAACGCGCTGGGCTATCGCGTCGTCGAGCTCGTCGGCCGCTCGATGCTCGACGTCGTGCCGCCGCCGCTGCATTCGCACTTTCTCGAATACCTGCGCCGCATCGCGCGCCACGACGCCGACTCGGGCCTGTTCTACATCCAGCACCGGGACGGCAGCCAGCGCGTCTGGGAATACAACAACCGCGTGCTGCACGACGAGCACGGCGCGCCGTTCGTCATGGGCTACGCGCTCGACATCACCGACCGGCGTCTCTACGAACACCGGCTGCGCGAACAGCAGGCCGAGCTCGAAGCGGTCAACGACGCCTCGCCGATCGGCCTGTTCCGCGCCGACCTCGGCGGCGCGTTCCGCTACGTCAACCGCGCCTTCGAGCGCATGTCCGGCCAGCGCAGCGACGAGGCCGCCGGCGAGGGCTGGCTCGCGGCCGTGCATCCCGACGACCGCGAGCGCGTCGCCGACGCCTGGCGCACCGCGGTCGCGGCGCGCGCGCGCTTCCAGTCGCGGCACCGCCTGCGTCCGGACAGCGGCCAGACCGTCTGGGTATCGGCGCTCGCCGCGCCGCTCGTCGTCGAGGGCGAGATGACCGGCTACACCGGCAGCGTCGAGGACGTGACCGCGCGGCATCTCGCCGAGGAACAGCTGCGCCGCAACGAACAGCGTCTGCGCACGATCGCCGACGCGATGCCCGCGATGATCGCCTACGTCGATGCGGGCCTGCGCTTCCAGTTCGCGAACGCGGCCTACGAACAGGTCTACGGCGACGAGCGCGGCCGCATCGTCGGCCGCCACGCGCGCAGCGTGCTCGACGATGCGACCTACCGCCGCCGCGAGCCGTACCTGAAGCAGGCGCTGGCCGGCCAGCGCGTCGTGTTCGAGGACGAGGAACGCCGCGGCGGCAACTACACCTGCCTGGAGATCACCTATATCCCGCAATGGGACGACGAGCGCCGGCAGGTGCTCGGCATCCATGCGATGGCGCAGGACATCACGCGCAAGAAAGTCGAGGAGCAGCGCTGGATCCAGGCCGCCGAGCAGGACAGCCTGACCGGACTCGCCAACCGCGCCGGCTTTCTCGTGCGCCTCGAACGCGCGCTCGTGCGCAGCCGCGACCAGCACTCGATGCTCGTCGTGATGTATCTCGACATCGACCGCTTCAAGCAGGTCAACGACACGCACGGCCACGCGGTCGGCGACACCGTGCTGCGGATCTTCGCCGAGCGCCTCGCGAGCGTGCTGCGGCCCTCGGACATCATCGGCCGCCTGGGCGGGGACGAATTCACCGTGATCATCGAAGGCATGCGCCGCTCGCAGTACGCGGCGGCCGCGGCGGCGAAGATCGTCGCCGCGATGCGCAAGCCGTTCGTGATTCCGGATCACGACCTCTCGCTCGCGCTGAGCACCAGCGTCGGCGTCGCCGTGGCCCAGAACGACGCCGCCATGACCGCGGCGGAACTGCTGTCGATGGCCGACGCGGCGCTCTACGAGACCAAGTCGGCGGGCCGCGACGGCTATCGCGTGCGCATGACCGAGAATGCGGCATAGCGGCTCGCTGGCGCGCGGCGAATGCTCTTCACACGCCGCGCAGATCGGCGAACCAGTCCCTGGCCTGATACCACCAGTAGCTTGCCTGCGCGCCGAGAAAACCGAACGGGCGCATCGCAGAGACGAGACCGTAAGGTGCGAAGCGCTGCCACGCCGTGTCGTCGTTCGCGATCGCGGCGGCCAACAGTTCGCCGGCGACCGTCGTCGGCGCGACGCCGTGGCCCCCGAACGCCTGGGCGAACCAGATGCCATTCGGTTTGCGGCCGATCTGCGGCATCTGGTGGCGCGCATAGCTCATGAGGCCCGACCAGGCGAAGTCGATGTGCACGCCGGCGAGCTGCGGATAGACCTTCAGGAGGTCGCGATACAGCAGGTCGCGCACGCGCCCGGGCGCGCGGTCGCGGATCGAGATGCGCCCGCCCCAGAGCAGGCGCGAGTCCGGCAGCGGCCGGTAGTAGTCGAACGCGAAGCGCGTGTCGTAGACCGCGGCGCGCGTGTTGATGCATTCGCGCAGGCGCGGGCCCAGCGGCTCGGTGACCATGACGTACGTGGCGATCGGCAGGATCGCGCGGTCGACCTGCGGATCGAGTCCGGCGAGATAGCCGCCGCAGCAGAGCACGACGTGTTCGGCTTCGATTTCGCCGCCGGTCGTGCGCATGCGCCAGCCTTCGCCATGGCGCTCGACCGACTGCACCGGCGAGTGTTCGTGTACGGCAACACCCTTCTGCGACGCGGCCTGTGCGAGGCCGATCGCATAGTTCAGCGGATGCAGGTGCACGGCGTCGCGCTCCCAGAGCGCGTCGCCGTAGCGTTCGCTGCGCAGCAGCTCGCGCACCGTCGCACGAGGCACCCAGTCCCACTGCACGCCGAAATTTTCCGCGAGGAACCGCTGGCGCTCGCGCAGCACGCCGGGATCGCTGAACCAGTTGGCCCAGATCACGCCTTCGTCCACCATCGCACACGGAATGCGGTATTTGCCGACGCGCGAGCGGATCAGCTGCACGCCGCCGAGCGTGCTCAGGAACAGCGCCTTCGCACCGTCGACGCCGAGCTGGCGCACGAGCGAGGCTTCACCGAGCGAATAGCCGGCGAACACGAAGCCGCCGTTGCGTCCCGACGCGCCGAAACCGACCGTTTCGGCTTCGAGCAGCGCGACGTCGCCGACGCCGCGTTCGGCGAGTCCGAGCGCCGTGTTGAGTCCCGCATAGCCGCCGCCGATCACGACCACGCGCTTGGCATGCCGGCCCGCAAGCGGCGCGAAGCCGCCGTAGGCCGTCGCCGTCGCGCGGTAGTAGCTGGCCGGCAGTTCGGTCATTGCGCGCGCGTTTCCTTGGACAGGCCGTCGACTTCGAGGCCGACCTGCAGCCAGCCGAGACTGAGGCCGATGCGCTCCGCGTCGGGATCGCCCCAGACGTAGCTCAGCATCTTGCCGGTCGCGTCTTCGATCACGGCAAGACGCAACACCTCGGCGTTGCTCTCGCGATAGGTCAGGCGCGCAAGTTCGAGCGAATAGCCCGACGCGGCGCCGTCGCGGTATTTCAGCGCGACGCGGCCACCCTCGGTGTGCAGGCGCAGGTCGCGGCGCAGGTGCCAGTCGTTGTTGTCGGGCGAGGCCTTCATGCCGCCGCCGTTGAGCGCGTCCCAGCCGGTGAACCAGCGCACGCGCTGCGACAGCGTCGCCGCATCGATGCCGCGCGCCTGATCGGCGACGGTAACGACGCGCAGGCGGTCGTTGACGAGTTCGAAGCGCAGCGGCAGCAGTGCGGCGGTCGCGCCGATTCCCGGCAGCAGCGCGCTGCAGGCCGACGGATCGGCGGCGAACGCGAGCCCGTTGCGCGACGCGGCGGCCTTCAGCGTGCAGGCTTGCAGCGGCGCCCACGACTTGTCGTCGATGCGCACGCTCTTGCCGGGGTTCTGGAACACCGCCTCGGCCTCGGCCGACAGCGGGCGATACGGTACGAATCCATTTTTCTCATTGACGAGAAGCCAGCGCGCTTCCTGCACCGGCGTCGTGTCGGGCAGCACGAGACGCCAGAGCAGCTGGCCGCGGTCGCCGCCCGGATGGCTGATCCAGTGATGGATCGCGGGCGCCGCGTTCGTCGCGGGCGCCTGCTTGCCGCCGGCCGAGGCGATCCAGCGCTCGGCATGATTGTCGTATTCGCCGGCGAGTTCCTGCGGAACGGCGACGGCTTCGGCCGTCGGGCGCGCCGGCAGCGCGCCGCAGGCAGTCAGCAGCATTGCGGCGGCCGCCGCAAGGCACAAAGAATGGCGCATGTGTCCTCTCCAGAACCGTTGATGCAACCCTACACGCGATCCAGAGCCTGGGCGAGATCGGCGATGAGCACGTCGGCGTCCTCGAGCCCGATCGACAGGCGCACGAGATTGACCGGCACCTGGCCCGAACGCGGCGCGGCGACGTTGGTATCCGGCGGATAGACGGCCGCGACCGGAAACAGCAGCGATTCGTAGCCGCCCCAGGAGACGGTCATCAGGAACCGCTGCAGCGCATCGCAGAAACGCTCGACGGCCAGCGTGCTGTCGCAGCGGATCGCGAACGACAGCAGTCCGCTCGCGCCGGCGGTCTGCCGCTCGGCGAGTGCGAACTGCGGGTCGTCGGCGTCGTGCGGATACCAGAGGCGCTCGACTTTCGGATGCGCCTTCAGGAACGCGACGACGGCCTGCGTCGTCGCGGCGATCTGGCGCAGGCGGATCGGCAGCGTGCGCAGCCCGCGGATCATGAGCCAGGCATCGTGCGGCGACAGCATCGCGCCGAGCGTCATGTACGGCCCGTCGAACACTTCGCGGATCAGCGTCTTGCTGCCGCAGAGCACGCCGGCGACGACGTCGCTGTGGCCGTTGAGGTATTTCGTCGCCGAATGCGCGACGAGATCGATGCCGAGCGCGATCGCGCGCTGGTTCAGCGGCGTCGCGTAGCTGTTGTCGAGCAGCGTGCGGACGCCGCGCGCGCGCGCGAGCGCGGCGACCGCGGCGAGATCCTGCTGCTCGTAGGTCATCGTGTTCGGACTTTCGAGCACGATGAGCCGCGTCTGCGGCGTCAGCGCCGCTTCGATCGCGGCCGTGTCGCGCGCATCGACGAAGCTGTGCGCGACGCCGAAGCGGCCGAGGAAATCGCGCACGAGGCTGCGCGTCCACGAATACGGCTTCTGCACGCAGACGACGTGATCGCCGCTGCGCAGTCCGGCGATCACGCCGGCCGCGATCGCCGCAGCGCCCGAGCCGAACAGCAGCGCGTCTTCGGCGCCTTCGAGCGCGGCGAGCTTCTTGCGCAGGATCTCGACGGTCGGGTTGTTGCCGCGCGTGTACAGCGTGGAGTCGAGTTCGTCGGCGAAGCCCGCGCGCATGGCCGCGACCGATTCGAACGCGAAGATGGAGCTCTGGTAGACCGGCGGCGCAACCGCGCCGCGATGGCGCGCGCGATCCTCCTCACCGAGGTGATTGAGGATGTAGCTGAGATCGTGCTGCTGCATCGCCGCGGCTCCCTGCCCTGCCCGGTCCGATTATTTCGTCGCGACGAATTCGCGCGTCGCCGCAGCGAGCGCCGGATCCTGCAGCGCGAAGTGCATCGTCGCCTTGACGAGACCGAGCTTGTTGCCGCAGTCGAAGCGCTCGCCCTCGAAGCGGTAGGCGAGCACGCGCTCCTGCTTGAGCAGCGCGTCGATCGCGTCGGTCAGCTGGATTTCTCCGCCGGCGCCGGGCTTCGTCGATTCGAGCAGCGAGAAGATGCGGCCGGGCAGCACGTAGCGACCGACGACGGCGAGGTTCGACGGCGCCTCCTCGGGCTTGGGCTTCTCGACCATGAGCCTGATCAGCGCGGCGCGCTCGTTGATCGCCTGCGCGTCGACGATGCCGTATTTGTTGGTCTGCTCGCGCGGCACCTCTTCCACGGCGATCACGCCGGAGTTCTCGAACGCGGCGAGTTCGGCCATCTGGCGCAGCGCGCTCGCGCCGCTGTTCCAGATCAGATCGTCGGGCAGGATCACGCCGAACGGCTCGTTGCCGACGACCGGCTTGGCGCAGAGCACGGCGTGGCCGAGGCCCAGCGCCTCGGGCTGCGTCACGAACACGCAGCGCACGTGCTTGGGCAGCACGTTCTGCACGAGCGACAGCAGTTCCTTCTTGCCGGCCTGTTCGAGCTTGGTCTCGAGTTCGTAGGCCTTGTCGAAGTAGTCGGCGATCGCGTGCTTGTAGCGGTTCGTCACGAAGATCAGCGTGTCCGCGCCGGCGTCGACGGCTTCGTCGACGGCGTACTGGATCAGCGGACGATCCAGCACCGGCAGCATTTCCTTGGCGACGACCTTCGTCGCCGGCAGGAAGCGCGTGCCGAGACCGGCAACCGGAAAGACGACCTTGCGTAGACGTTGCGACATGCGTGCTCCTGCGGATCAGTGAAACGACGGGCCGCGCGGGCACGGAGCCCGATGGCCGGAACCAGTGGACGGTCGCGCGGCGCTCACTGCCGCTGCGAACGCTCGAACGCGACGACGGCCCCCTCGTCGGCGGGCCGGAACGCGAAGTCCGGCAGCAGCGCGGCGACGCAGCGGCGCAGCTGGTCCTCGTCGAACTCCTGCACGGCCTGCGTCGCGCGCGCGAGCTGCGCATTGAGGAGTTCCCAGCTCATGCTGCGCGGCTGCGCGAGAAAGATCTTCACGTGCGCCGTGCTGCGGTAGTTCTCGAGCGGATGGAACAGTTCCTCGAACAGCTTTTCGCCGGGGCGCAGGCCGGTGTACGCGATCTGGATGTCGCGGCCCGGAATCTTGCCGGTCAGCCGGATCATCTGCTCGGCAAGATCGCGGATCCGGATCGGCTCGCCCATGTCGAGCGCGAAGATCTCGCCGCCCTTGCCGAGCACTTCGGCCTGCAGGATCAACTGGCAGGCTTCCGGAATCGTCATGAAATAGCGCGTGATCTCCGGATGCGTGACGGTGACCGGGCCGCCGCCGCGGATCTGTTCGCGGAACAGCGGCACGACCGACCCGGCCGAATCGAGCACGTTGCCGAACCGCACCGTGATGAAGCGCGTCCGCGAACGGCCGGCGAGATTCTGGCAGTACAGTTCGGCGACGCGCTTGGACGCCCCCATGATGCTCGTCGGGTTGACCGCCTTGTCAGTGGAGATCAGCACCATGCACTCGACGCCGTGGCGGTCGCAGGTATCGGCGACGCAGCGCGTCGCGAGCGAATTGTTGCGCACGGCCTCGCGCAGCTGTCCCTGCAGCAGCGGCACGTGTTTGTAGGCAGCCGCGTGGAACACGACCTGCGGACGCACCGCGGCGAACACGTGCTCGCAGGTCGCCGGGTCGCCGGCGTTGCCGATGCGCGCGTCGAGGATCAGGTCGGGCCAGGCCGCGCGCAGTTCCTGTTCGATGCGATAGAGGTTGTATTCGGACAGTTCGAGGATGGTCAGCGAACTCGCGCCGAGCCGCGCGACCTGGCGGCAGAGCTCCGAACCGATCGAACCGCCGCCGCCCGTCACGAG
Source organism: Tahibacter sp. (assembly GCF_035481375.1). Classification (GTDB taxonomy): domain Bacteria; phylum Pseudomonadota; class Gammaproteobacteria; order Xanthomonadales; family Rhodanobacteraceae; genus Tahibacter. Next base: position 27,670 of record NZ_DATIGT010000318.1, on the reverse strand, counting down.
CACGCGCTTGCCGGTCAGGCCGCTGCGGATCGCGGTCCAGTCGAGCTGCACCGGATCGCGGCCGAGCAGGTCTTCGATCGCGACCTCTTTCAGCTCGTTGAACTGCGAGCGGCCCGAGACCACGTCGTCGAGACGCGGCACGGTGCGGAATGCGAGGCCGGTCGATTCGCAGAGTTCGACGACGCGGCGCATCTGCGCGTTGCTCGACGACGGCATCGCGATCAGCAGCATCTGCGCGGCCACTTCGCCGGCGATCTGCGGCAGTTTCTCGAGCGTGCCGAGCACGGGCACGCCGTGCAGCTTGGCGCCGCGCAGCTGCGCGTTGTCGTCGACGAAACCGACGACGCGATAGCGGTTCTCGCGCCGGAGGTCGCGCGCGAGCGTTTCGCCGGCGCGGCCGGCGCCGAGGATCAGCACGCGCTGGCTCGGGCTGTCGTTGAACAGGTCCAGGCGCGAATCTTTCCAGAACCGGTAGCCCAGGCGCGGTGCGCCGAGGAACACGACGAGCGCGGCCGGATAGATCAGCAGCACGCCGCGCGGCACGGTCGAGAGGCGGTTGTAGAGAAACAGCGTGATCGCGACGAGCACCGCGCCGATCGCGCCGGCGCGCACGATGTTCCAGAGATCGGGCAGGCTCGCGAACCGCCAGAGTCCGCGATAGAGGCCGGTCCACCAGAACACCGTCGCCTGCACCGCGAGCAGCACGACGACTTCGGGACCGGACCAGATGACCGGCTGCGGTTCGGGCAGCAGCGTATTGCGGATCGCATAGGTCGCGACCCAGGCCACCCAGACCATGGTCAGATCGTGCGCGACGACGGCGAGCCGCGGATGGATGCGCGCGATGCTGCGGCGGAACATGTCAGGCATGCCGGCGCACTCCGGCGAGTACGGCCCGGCGCGCGCGGCACCAGAGCGCGATGCCCGCTGCGTAGGTCAGCACGACGGTCGCGGCGGCGACGCCGACGCTGCGGCTCGTCGCAACGAGCAGCGCGAGCGGAGCGGCCAGCAGAAGATTCCATGCCATGTAGTAGCTCACGACCCGGGCATGCGAACCGCCGCTGCGCACGAGCCACTGATAGAGATGTTCGCGGTGCGCACTATACCAGCGGCGTCCGCGCCAGAAGCGCTGCAGCAGCGTCGCCGTCGCATCGATCGCGAACGCGCTGACGAGCAGCAGACCGGCGGCGATCCAGCGAGGTTCCCGCAGCGCCGCCCACCAGAGCACCGCCGCGATCAGCAGTCCGAGCGCGCCGCTGCCCACGTCGCCGAGGAAGATGCGCGCGCGCGGAAAGTTGAACGGCAGGAAGCCGAGGCAGGCCGCGGCGAGGATCGCAGGCACGTCGTTAAGACCGTGTTCCAGCCCGACGCGCCCGAGCAGCGCGGCCATGCCGAATACATAGGCGGACTGCAGCGTCAGCAGTCCGTTGATGCCGTCCATGAAGTTGTGCAGGTTGATCGACCAGACCGTGCTCAGCACGATGAGGCCGAGCAGCGCGATCGATGCCGGCAAATCCGGTGACGAGGGCACGAGGCCGTAGAGCACGGCGGCGAGCAGCACGGCGGCGGGTATCTGCACGGCGATGCGCGCGCGCGCGCTGAGCGCAGCATGGTCGTCCCACCAGCCGATCGCGGCGACGAGGATCAGCGAGGTCGCGAGCAGCAGACCCGGCAGCGGCGCGATGTCGAGTAGCGGACCGGCGCAGCCGAGCACAGCGGCGACGATGGCGATGCCGCCGCCGCGCGCGGTCGGCACGCTGTGCGAGCGGCGCTGTCCCGGCTGATCGAGCAGCCGGCGTCGGCGCGCATAACGGATCGCGAGCGCAGTCGCCGCCGCCGCCACCAGCAGCGCCTGCACGACGCGCAGCGCAAGTGTCGTGTCCACGCGCTATTCGTTGGCGACGCCGTGGATCGGCCGCACCGAACCCCAGCTCTTGCAGCTCGGACACTGCCAGTGATGCGCCTTCGCACCGAAGCCGCAGCGGTTGCAGCGGTACATGGCCTGCCCTTCGACGAGCTTGCGCGCGAGATCCTGCAGGATCAGCAGGTTTTCGCGCGCCTCGCCGGTCGAGTTGTGCAGCGTCGCATTGATGAGCGCCATGAGGCCGCGCACCGACGGCCGCTGGCGCAGCTGGCGCGTCAGGAAATCCACGGCCACCTGCTCGCCCTGGTTGCGCGCATAGAGCTTGGTCAGCGCGAGCACCGGCGAGATGCCGTGATAGCGCTCGATGATGCGGCCGAGGAATTCCTCGGCGCGCTGCATCTGCTGGCTCTTGGCGTAGGCGTCGAGCAGCAGCGGCAGGATTTCCGGCACGAAGTCGACGTCGTGCTCGGCGACCTGCTCGAACGCGGTCACGGCTTCGGCATAGCGTTCCTGGTCGGCCAGCACCTGCCCCTGCAGCATGCTCGCGCGCACATTGCGCGGCGCGCACTCGAACGCGGACTGGATGTGGGCGGCGGCGGCATCGAATTTTTTCTGCGCGCGCGCTTCGGCGGCAAGTTCGCAATGGAACTGCGCGATCAGCGCGCATTGCGATTCGCCGGTCATCTGTTCGAGCAGTCGCGCATGCGCGATCGCCTTGTCCCAGTCGCGCTCGTGCTGGTAGATCGCGATCAGGTGCTTCAACGCCGAGGGCGCGTGAGCGCGCATCGCAACGAGATCGGAGAACAGCGTCTCGGCGCGATCGAGCAGGCCGGCGCGCATGTAGTCCTCGCCGAGTTCGAGCAGCGCCACGGTCTTCATCGCGTCGCTGAGGTCTTCGCGCGCGATGAGGTTCTGGTGCACGCGGATCGCGCGGTCGACTTCGCCGCGGCGGCGGAACAGATTGCCGAGCGCGAGGTGCGTCTCGACCGTGTCGCGGTTGATCTCGGCGAGCTTGACGAAGACTTCGATCGCCTTGTCCTGCTGTTCGTTGAGCAGGTAGTTCAGACCGCGGAAATAGGTGCTGGACAGCGCGCTGACGCGCTCGCCCGAGGTGCGCGCGCTGGAGCGCCGCGCGATCCACCAGCCGGAGAAGGCGGCGACCGGCAGCAGCAGGAACAACAGATAGAGCGGATTCATGCCGTCGCTGTCATTCCTGCGTTCGCGACAGCGCCGGCGGCTCGTCGCGCCGCGCGAGTTCGCGGCGCTGGCGCGAAAGACGCCGGCGCAACGGCATCACGACCGCGAGCCAGAGCACGAGTCCGCCGACGAGCCAGCCCGCCAGCAGCGCGGCGAGCAGCGCCGCGGCCTTCGGCAGATTCGCGTGAAAGAAATAAAAGTCGAGCGCCACGCTGTCGCCGTTGAGTGCGCCGAACACGGCACCGACGGCGGCGAACAACAGTGCGGCAACTATCCAGAGGATACGCATGGGACATCCGGTTCAGGGCGCCGCGGTGCCGCAGGGCCGGCAGCAGGACGATGATTCGGTAGTTTAGCGAACGAAGGCGGCCGCTTACGCAAGGTTTCGATGCGACCCGTGCAGACCGGGCGCCCTCGCCGGCAGGTGCGGCGGTACCGCGCGGGCTGCAAGGATTTTCGCGTCAGCGGATCGGGTCCTCGGACTGGTTCACGCGCTCGCGCAGTTCCTTGCCCGGCTTGAAATGCGGTACGTGCTTGCCGGGCAGCGCGACGGCTGCGCCGGTCTTGGGATTGCGCCCCATGCGCGGCGGGCGGAAATGCAGGGAAAAGCTGCCGAAACCGCGTATTTCGATGCGCTCGCCGCCCGACAGGGCCTGGCTCATCTGCTCGAGGAGATTCTTTACCGCCAGCTCGACGTCGTTGAACGCAAGATGCTTCTGCCGGTCGGCCAGGGCCTCGATCAGCTCGGACTTGGTCATGGTGGGTTCGGCTCCGCCGGGTAGAGTTCCGTTACGGAACGCGAGCTTAGCGCATTCCGCGAATCCATTCACGCATTACTGCCCTGCAAAAAGAATGGCGGCCCTGAGGCCGCCATTCTCGTCACACAGACAGCGGAAACGACCTACTTCTTGAGCTGTTCCTTGAGCAGCGCGCCAAGCTTGGCGGTGCCCAGCGTGCTCGACTGGTATTCCTCGAGCACCGAAGCGAGCTCTTCCTCGTCCTTCGCGCGGATCGACAGCTGCAGCGTGCGGCCCTTGCGGTCCATGCCGATGAACTTGGCTTCGACCTTGTCGCCGACCTTCAGATGCTGCGTCGCATCGTCGATGCGTTCCTTGGCGATGTCGTTCGCACGCAGGTAGCCTTCGACGCCGTCGCCCAGGTCGATCGTCGCGCCGCGCGCGTCGACTTCCTTGACCGTGCCGTTGACGATGCTGCCCTTCGGCGAGCCGGCCATGAACTGACCGAACGGATCCTGTTCGAGCTGCTTGATGCCGAGCGAGATGCGTTCGCGCTCCGGATCGACCGCGAGCACGACGGCTTCGACTTCATCGCCCTTCTTGAACTGGCGGACGAGGTCTTCGCCGGTAGCCTGCCAGGAGATGTCGGACAGGTGGACCAGACCGTCGATGCCGCCGTCGAGGCCGACGAAGATGCCGAAATCGGTGATCGACTTGATCTGGCCGCGGACCTTGTCGTTCTTCTTGTGGATCGCCGCGAAGGTTTCCCACGGATTGGACTGGGTCTGCTTGATGCCGAGCGAAATGCGGCGACGCTCTTCGTCGACGTCGAGCACCATGACCTGCACTTCGTCGCCGACCTGGACCAGCTTGCCCGGGTTGACGTTCTTGTTGGTCCAGTCCATTTCGGAGACGTGGACCAGGCCTTCGACGCCCGGTTCCAGCTCGACGAAGCAGCCGTAGTCGGTGACGTTGGAGACCTTGCCGAACAGGCGCGTGCCGGTCGGGTAGCGGCGGGCGATGTTGACCCACGGATCTTCGCCCATCTGCTTCAGGCCGAGCGAGACGCGGTTGCGCTCGCGATCGAACTTCAGCACGCGGACGTCGAGTTCATCGCCGACGTTGACGACTTCGGACGGATGACGGACGCGCTTCCACGCCATGTCGGTGATGTGCAGCAGACCGTCGATGCCGCCGAGGTCGACGAACGCACCGTAATCGGTGAGGTTCTTGACGACGCCCTTGATGACGGCGCCTTCCTGCAGCTTCTCGAGCAGCGATTCGCGCTCGGCGCTGAATTCGCTTTCGACGACCGCGCGACGCGAAACGACGACGTTGTTGCGCTTGCGGTCGAGCTTGATGATCTTGAACTCGAGTTCCTTGCCTTCGAGATAGACCGGATCGCGCACCGGACGCACGTCGACGAGCGAGCCCGGCAGGAATGCGCGGACGTCCTTGATGTCGACGGTGAAACCGCCCTTGACCTTGCCGCTGATGCGGCCGGTGACGGTGGCGTTGGCTTTCTGGGCTTCTTCGAGTTCGTCCCACACGAGCGAGCGCTTGGCCTTCTCGCGCGACAGGACGGTCTCGCCGAATCCGTTCTCGAGCGAATCGAGAGCGACCTTGACTTCATCGCCGATCGACACTTCGAGCTCGCCGCGTTCATTGCGGAACTGCTCGATCGGCACGATGCCTTCGGACTTGAGGCCGGCGTTTACGACGACGACGTCGGACTTGATGTCGACGACGACGCCCGTAACGATGGTACCCGGCTTGAACTTGATTCCCGCTTCGCTCTGTTCAAACAGCTCGGCAAAACTTTCGGTCATGTTGATTCCAGAATGGAAATAAGCCGCAGCTCGCGCGCCTTTGCGACGTCGCGACTACCGGCTTGCCTGTTGGGGCGCCTTTGCTGACGCCATGGAGTTACCCGCGAGGTGCGGGACCGTTTTTCCCTTTGTGCAAAAACGAAGAAGGTGACGGTCAGCCGTTCTGGATAAGGCCAAGAACCTTGTCCACGACGGCGTCGACGGGCATCCCGGTCGAGTCGATCAAGACGGCATCCGATGCCGGCTTCAGGGGAGCGACGGGACGTGCCGCATCGCGGGCGTCGCGCGCTTCGATCTCGCGCAAAAGGGACGTAAGTGTAACGGCAAGCCCCTTGTCCTTCAACTGCTTATAGCGGCGCTTCGCGCGCTCCTCGGCGCTCGCCGTCAGGAACACCTTGAAGGCCGCGTCCGGGAAAATCACCGTGCCCATGTCGCGGCCGTCGGCGACGAGGCCCGGCTGGCGGCGGAAGCTCAGCTGCTTGTCGACGAGCGCGGTGCGGACGGCAGGAATTGCCGCGATGGCGGACGCGACCGCGCCGACGGTCTCGGTGCGCAGTTCGTCGGTCGCGTCGTGGGAATTCACGTAAACCCTTGTTTCGCGTCCGTCTTTGGGATCGCGAAACGTGATCTTCGTGGTCTCCGCGCAGCGCGTCATCGCGTCGTCGTCGGACAGGTCGAGCCCGGCCATCGAGGCCGCATAACCGACCGCGCGATACAGCGCGCCCGAGTCGAGCAGGTGCCAGCCCAGCCGTTCGGCGACGATGCGCGCGATCGTGCCCTTGCCCGAGCCGGACGGCCCGTCAATGGTCAACACGGGGGCGGGCTTGTCGGATCGGCTCATGGGGGCTCGGCAGGCGGGGCAAACCGCGAGAGTCTAGCAGCTTGCCGGAAGCGGATTGCTCCCGCGTCGACGAAACGCGCGCGGCCGCGGCCGGCTCAGCCGGCACGCCAGTCACTTCAGGCGGAACCCGCAACCGTTGGCGAGCTCGACGAAACCGGGGAACGAGGTCGCGACATTCGCGCAGTCGCCGATGCGCACGTCGCCGTCGGCGATCAGGCCGGCGACCGCGAAGCTCATCGCGCAGCGATGGTCGCCGGCGCTGCCGACGTCGCCGCCGGAGAACCGGCCGCCCTCGACGACTGCGCCGTCGGGCGTCTCCTCGATCGCGATGCCGAGCGTGCGCAGGCCTCGCGCCATGACGGCGATGCGGTCGGACTCCTTGACCCGCAATTCGGCTGCGCCGGTCACGCGCGTCGTGCCTTCCGCGGCGGCCGCGGCCACGAACAGGATCGGGAACTCGTCGATCATGTCCGGCACCAGCGCTACGGGCACATCGATGCCCCGGAGCTTCGCGTGCCGCACGCGCAGGTCGGCGACGGCCTCGCCGCCGAGTTCGCGCGGGCGTTCGAGCGTGATGTCGGCGCCCATCCGCTTCAATGCATCCAGCAGGCCCGTGCGGCGCGGGTTGATGCCCACTTCGCGCACGAGCAGGTCCGAGCCGGGCACGATGCTCGCGGCCACGAGGAAGAACGCCGCCGACGAAAAATCCGCCGGCACGACGACCGCGGTCGCGCGCAGCTGGCTGCCGCCGCTCACGCGCGCCTCGCCCGCGGAGAATGCGACCGGCCAACCGAACGCCGCGAGCATGCGCTCGGTGTAGTCGCGCGTCGGATGCGGTTCGCGCACCGTGGTTTCGCCCTTCGCGTAGAGCCCGGCGAGCAGCAGCGCCGACTTGACCTGCGCGCTCGCGACCGGCAGCGCGTAGTCGATGCCCGCGAGCGCGCGCCCGCCGTGTACGCGCAGCGGCGGCAGACCGCCGTCCTGCGCATCGATGCGCGCGCCCATGCGCGTGAGCGGTTCGATGACGCGGCGCATCGGCCGGCGCGACAGGGATTCGTCGCCGGTCAAGGTCGTGTCGAAGGCCTGGCCCGCCAGAATGCCGGTCAAGAGGCGCATGCCGGTGCCGGCATTGCCGCAGTCGATCGCCGCGGCCGGTGCATTGAGACCATGGAGGCCGACGCCGTGAACGACGCGCTCGCTCGCGCTGGGCTGTTCAATCTGCACGCCCATGGCCTCGAACGCGCGCGCGGTCGCCCGCGTGTCCTCGCCTTCGAGAAAACCGCGGATCGTCGACATGCCGTCGGCGAGCGCGGCGAACATCACGGCACGATGCGAGATCGACTTGTCGCCCGGCACGCGGATCTCGCCGCCGAGCGCACCGCTGCGCGCGCTGATCCAGGTTTCGTTGCTGCCGCTCATGCCAGTGCCTCCAGCAGGCGCTCGCTTTCGCCGCGCGTGCCGACGCTGATGCGCAGGCAGGTCGGCAGGCCGTAGCCGGCCATCGGACGCACGACCACGGCATGCGAGAACAGTTGCGCCTCGACCTCGCGCGCATCGCGCGCGAAATCGACGAGCAGGAAATTCGTCTGCGACGGAAACACGCGCAGGCCGCGTGCGCGCAGCCGCGCCGCGAGCCATTCGCGTTCGCTCGCCGTCTCGTCGCGGATGCGTCGCGCATGGGCGGTGTCGGCGAGTGCTGCCTCCGCCGCAACCAGCGCGAGGCTGTTGACGTTGAAGGATTCGCGCAGACGCTCGATCACTGCGATCGCGTCGGCCGAACCGACCGCGTAGCCCACGCGCAGTCCGGCCAGCGCATAGGCCTTGGAGAACGTGCGCGTGACGATCAGATTGTCGTGCCGCGCGCAGCCCCGCCGCAGCAGGCGCACCGCCGAACTCGTACCGGGCTCGGTCACGTATTCGGCGTAGGCTTCGTCGACCACGACGACGACGTGCGCCGGCAATCCGGCCAGGAAACGATCGAGCGCAGCATCGTCGAACCAGGTTCCCGTGGGGTTGTTCGGGTTCGCGACGTACAGCAGCCGCGTGTCCGGCCGCACGGCTGCAGCCATGGCGTCGAGGTCATGGCCCAGCGGTGCGTCGACGTGATCAGCCGGCAACGCCGGTACGCAGATCGCCTGCGCGCCGGCCGCAGCCGTGCCGATCGCGAACACAGCGAAACCATACTGCGAATAGACGACCGACGTTTTCGCGTCGGCGAAACACTGCGCGATGAGCATCAGCAGTTCGTGCGAACCGTTGCCGAGCGCGATCTGCACCGGATCGACGTCGAGCTGCGCCGCCAGCGCGCGCTTGAGTGCGCCGCCTTTTGGATCCGGATAGCGATATATCTCGGGCAATGCCGCCGCGATCGCTTGCGCAACGCGCGGACTCGCACCGAGCGAGGTTTCGTTCGAGCCGAGTTCGACCAGACGCTCGCCGTACTGCTCGCGCAGCGCCGGCAGATCGTGACCCGGGTCGTACGCGCGCAGCTTGCTCAGCGCTGTGTTGGCCAGACGCGCGACGTCCCCGTTCACAGCAGCGCCACCGGATAGGAGCCGAGCACCTTCACCTCGGCCGCGCGCGCGCTCGCGAGTTCGATCGCCGCGGCGACGCGCACGTCGGCGACATGGCCCTCGATCTCGACGAAGAACACATATTCCCATTTTCCCGTCCGCGCCGGACGCGATTCGATCTTGGTCATCGAAAGGCCCTGATCAGCAAACGGCGTCAGCAGTTCGTAGAGCGCGCCGGGCTTGTCCTTGACCGACATCAGCAGCGACGTCTTGTCGTGGCCCGACGGCGGGAACAACTCGCGGCCGATCACGAAGAAGCGCGTCGTGTTGTCGGGCCGGTCCTCGATCTGGCGCGCAAGCACCTTGAGGCCGTAGATGTGCGCGGCGGTCTCGCCGGCGATCGCCGCCGCATCGTCCGCGGTGCGCGCGCGCCGCGCGGCCTCGGCATTGCTCGACACTGGAATGCGCTCGGCCTTCGGCAGGTTAGCGCGCAGCCACGCCTTGCACTGGCCGAGCGACTGCGGATGCGAATAGACGCGCTCGATGTCTTCCAGGCGCGTCGTGCGCGAAAGCAGGTGCTGGTGCACGCGCAGTTCGATTTCGCCGCAGATCTTCAGCGGCGAGGTCACGAACAGGTCGAGCGAGGAATTCACCGTGCCTTCGCTCGAATTCTCGATCGGCACGACGCCGAAATCGGCGCTGCCCGCGGCGACTTCCTGGAACACCTCGTCGATCGTCGCGAGCGGCAGCCCCTTGATCGAATGGCCGAAATGCTTGAGCACGGCCTGCTGGCTGAACGTGCCTTCGGGGCCGAGGAAGCCGATCTTCAGCGGTTCCTGCTGCGCGAGGCAGGCCGACATGATCTCGCGGAACAGCCTCACCATCTCTTCGTTGCTGAGCGGGCCCGCGTTGCGGTCGACGACCATGCGCAGCACTTGCGCCTCGCGCTCGGGCCGGTAGTAGTCGACGGCGGCCTTGAGCTCGCCCTTGGCCCTGCCGACCTGCTGCGCCCAGCGCGCGCGTTCGGCGATGAGCTGCTGGATGTCGCGATCGATCGCGTCGATGCGTGCGCGGGTCTGTACGAGGTCCAGCGGCGGCGGTTGTTCGTCTGCGTTCATTGCACTTCCGTAGTCCAGCGCCTGAGCTTATGCGAGTTGGGCGCAGCGGCGGATATGTGATTGCGCGATATGGCGCACTAGAAAAGCTTGCCGGGATTCATCACGCCGTTCGGATCGAGCACGCGGCGGATGCCGCCCATCAGCGCGATTTCCTCGGCGCTGCGCGCGCTGTGCAGGTACGGCTTCTTGACGAGGCCGATGCCGTGCTCGGCCGAGATGCTGCCCCCATGGCGCATCAGCACGTCGCACATCAGTTCGGTGACGCGTTCGCACTCGGCAATGAAGGCGGCATAGTCGGCGCCTTCGGGCTTGACGATGTTGATGTGCAGATTGCCGTCGCCGATATGGCCGAACCAGACCACGTCGAACTCGGGATATTCGTGCGACAGCAGCGCCTGCATGTCGCGCAGGAACGCCGGCACGGCGGCGATCCGTACGGAAATGTCGTTCTTGTACGGCTTGTGCGGCGAAAGGCTTTCGGTGATGCCTTCGCGCAGGCGCCAGAGACTCCTGGCCTGCGCCTCGCTCCGGCTGACGACGCCGTCGGTGACCCAGCCGCTTTCGAGACAGTGTTCGAACACCGCGAGCGCCTCGTTCTGCTGCGTTTCGTCGGCCGCATCGAATTCGGTGACGACGTAATACGGCGAAACTTCCGCGAACGGGTTCTGCGCGCCGTGCGCGGTGACGTGATGCAGCGCGCGGTCGGTGAAGAACTCGAACGCGCTCAGGGCCAGGCGCGCGCGGCAGGCACCGAACACCTGCATCAGCGCATCCATGTGCGGCACGGCAAACAGCAGCACCTGCGACGGCGGCGGCGGGTCGGTCAGCGCGAGCGTTGCTTCGACGACGATGCCGAGCGTGCCTTCGGATCCGACGAACAGATGGCGCAGGTCGTAGCCCGTCGCGTTCTTGACCAGCGCGCGATTGAGATCGAGCAGTTCGCCCTTCCCCGTTATGACCTTCAGCCCGGCAATCCAGTTGCGCGTATTTCCGTAGCGAATCACGCGGATGCCGCCGGCGTTCGTCGCGACGTTGCCGCCGATCTGGCACGAGCCGCGCGCGCCGAAATCGACCGGATAGATCAGGCCCTGCTCGCGCGCCGCATTGTGCACCGCCTCGAGCGCGATGCCCGGCTGTACGGTCAAGGTGCGGTCGACCGCGTCGAACGCGAGCACGCGATTCATGCGTTCGAGGCTGACGACGAGTTCGCCGTTGGCGGCGACCGCGCCGCCGGACAGTCCCGTGCGTCCGCCCGACGGCACGAGCGCGATGCCGTGCGCGTTGGCCCAACGCACGATGCCCTGCACTTCGGCAGTGTCGGCGGGCAACGCAATCGCGAGCGGCGCCGGCGTCCAGCGCCGCGTCCAGTCGCGGCCGTAGTGCTCGAGATCGCCGGGATCGGCGGACAGCTTCAGCGAGGGCAAGGATTGGCGCAGCGCGTCAAGGGCGGACGTGTTCATGCGGGCTCGTCTCACAGGGTCGGGCGAGCCTGCCAGTGATGGCATTAGCCGTCCAGTGTTGCATTGCGGCACACTGGTCCGACGGGCATAGTTCCGTTTCGCCGCGAACCGAGAACGGCTGCCGCGCCTACCCCAATTTCCTGACGCGATCAAACAATGAAGAAGACGTCTTACCCGAAACAAGACATCCGCGTGTTGTTGCTCGAAGGCGTCAGCCGCAGCGCCGTCGAAACATTCCAGAACGCCGGATACACGCAGATCGAATTCCACGAGAAGTCGCTGCCCGAGGACGAACTCAAGCGCCGCATCGCCGAAGCCCATCTGATCGGCATCCGTTCGCGCACCCAGTTGACCGCCGACGTGCTCGAACAGGCCAAGCGCCTGATCGCGGTCGGCTGTTTCTGCATCGGCACGAACCAGGTCGATCTCGCCGCCGCAAAGGCGTCCGGCGTACCCGTGTTCAACGCGCCCTACTCCAATACGCGCAGCGTCGCCGAACTCGTGATTGCCGAGGCGATCCTGCTGATGCGGCGCATTCCGCAGAAAAACGCCGAATGCCATCGCGGCGGCTGGTCCAAATCCGCGGCGGGCAGTTTCGAGGTCCGCGACAAGGTGCTCGGCATCGTCGGCTATGGCCACATCGGCACGCAGGTCGGCCTGCTCGCCGAAGCGCTCGGCATGCGCGTGATCTTCCACGACATCGAGACCAAGCTCGCGCTCGGCAACGCACGCCCGGCGCTGAGCCTCAACGACCTGCTCGGCCGCGCCGACGTCGTCACGCTGCACGTGCCCGAGACGCCGGCCACGCAGCTCATGATGAATGCCGAACAGATTTCGCGGATGCGTGCCGGCAGCGCGCTCATCAACGCATCGCGCGGCACCGTCGTCGATATCGACGCGCTCGCCGCGGCGCTGCGCACCGGTCATCTGTCCGGCGCCGCGGTCGACGTGTTCCCGGTCGAGCCCAAGGGCAACGACGACGCGTTCGTCTCGCCGCTGATCGGCATGGACAACGTGATCCTGACCCCGCACATCGGCGGCAGCACGCTCGAAGCGCAGGACAACATCGGCATCGAGGTCGCGAGCAAGCTCGTGCGCTACAGCGACAACGGTTCGACCCTGTCGGCGGTCAACTTCCCCGAAGCCTCGCTGCCCGAGCACCCGCACAGCCGCCGCCTGCTGCACATCCACAAGAACGTGCCCGGCATGCTCTCGCGCATCAACGACCTGTTCTCGCGCGAAAACGTCAATATCGACGGCCAGTACCTGCAGACCGATCCCGCCGTCGGCTACGTCGTCATCGACGTGTCGATGCCGGAGGAGCGCGCCGCCGAACTCAAGGAAGCGCTGGCGGCGATTCCGGGGACGCTGAGGGCGCGCGTCCTTTATTGAGGAAAAAGGGAGAGGAGCGAGAAAAGAGTGGTAGCCGCCCAAGCCAGCCGCTATGCTTCGCCGTTTGCCTCCAGTGGCCGAGCCCCGAGGCGGGCTTCCACTCCTTTCTCACGCCCCTTCACTCTCCACTGCCCCCATGATCGCCTTCCGTAACTTCGCCCTGCGCCGCGGCGAACGCCTGCTGCTGTCCGACGTCGACCTGACCCTTCACGCCGGCGCGCGGGTCGGTGTCGTCGGCCGCAACGGCTGCGGCAAGTCGAGCCTGTTCGCGGCGATCCAGGGCGAGGTCGAACCGGACAGCGGCGACCTGGACCGGCCGACGCGGCTGCGCATCGCGAGCGTCGCCCAGGAAACGCCGTCGCTGCCCGATGCGGCGATCGACTTCGTGCTGTCCGGCGATACCGAAGTCCACGCGATCCTGCGCGCCGAAGCCGAGGCCGCCGAGCGCGAGGACTGGGACGCGGTCGCGCAGGCGCATCAGGAACTCGCCGCGATCAACGGATACGACGCGAGCGCACGCGCGGGACGCCTGCTGCACGGCCTGGGCTTTCATCCGGATACGCACCAGATGCCGGTGTCGGCATTTTCGGGCGGATGGCGCGTGCGCCTGAACCTCGCGCGCGCGCTGATGATGCCGAGCGACCTGCTGCTGCTCGACGAACCGACCAACCATCTCGACCTCGACGCCGTGCTCTGGCTCGAACAGTGGCTGCTCAAATACCCGGGCATGCTGCTGATGATTTCGCACGACCGCGAATTCCTCGATGGCGTCAGCACGCACACGCTTCACCTGCACGACGGCCGCGTGAAGCTCTACACCGGCGACTACACGAGCTTCGAGCGCCAGCGCGCCGAGCAGCTGCGCCAGCAGCAGATCGCATTCGAGAAGGAACAGGCCGAGCGCGCGCATCTGCAAGCCTTCATCGACCGCTTCAAGGCCAAGGCGAGCAAGGCGCGCCAGGCGCAGTCGCGCGTCAAGCGCCTGGCCAAGCTCACGGGCACTGAAGCGGTGCGCGCGGAGCGCCAGATCCGCATCAATTTCGATGCGCCCGTGAAACTGCCGCATTCGCTGCTGCGCCTCAACGACACCGACGCCGGCTACGGCGACGCGCGCATCCTGCGCGACGTCGGCTTCGGTCTCGAGGCCGGCGATCGCATCGGCCTGCTCGGCCCGAACGGCGCGGGCAAGTCGACGCTCGTCAAGACGCTGGTCGGCGAGCTGCCGCTGCTGCTCGGCGACCGCATGGCGCACAAGGACATGCAGCTCGGCTATTTCGCCCAGCACACGGTCGAATCGCTGCACGAAGGCATGAGCCCGATCGACCACCTCAAGGAAATCGCCCCCGGCGTCGCGACGCAGGAATTCCGCGACTTCCTCGCGCGCTGGAATTTCCCGGGCAACCGCGCGTTCGAGGTCATCGACAATTTCTCCGGCGGCGAGCGCGCCCGCCTCGCGCTCGCGCTGATCGCCTGGAAACGGCCGAACGTGCTGCTGCTCGACGAGCCGACCAACCATCTCGATCTCGAAATGCGCGAGGCGCTGGCCGAAGCGCTCAGCGACTTCGACGGCGCGATCGTGCTCGTGTCGCACGATCGCCACCTGACCGGCCTCGTCTGCGACAGCTACTGGCGCGTCGCCGACGGCAAGGTCGAAGCCTTCAACGGCGACCTCGACGAATACGCCGCGTGGCTGCGTTCGCGCGGCAGCAAACCGGCGGCGAAAGCAGCCTGACAGGGAGACACGCGGGTGGGGCTGAGCCGCAGGCGAAGCCCAACCGTCATCCGTTGCGCCGCGCGAAATCCTTCATGAAATCGACGAGGGCATCGACGCTGCCTTGCGAGACGGCGTTGTACAGCGACGCGCGCATGCCGCCGACGAGCTTGTGCCCCTTCAAGGCGAGCAGGCCCGCATCCTTGGATTCCTGCAGGAACGCCGCATCGAGTTCGCTGCGCCGCAAGGTAAAAGGCACGTTCATCCACGAGCGCGCGGCCGGATCGACCGGGTTCGCGTAGAAGCCCGACGCGTCGATGTAGCCGTACAGCGTCTGTGCCTTGCGCCGGTTGCGCGCTTCCATCTCGACGAGGCCGCCTTCGGCCTTGAGCCACTGGAAGATCAGTCCGGCGAGATACCAGCCGAACGTGTTCGGCGTGTTCAGCATCGAGCCCTGCGCGGCGTGCTCGGCGAAGTTGAAGATCTTCGGCATGTCGTCAGGGCAGCGCGCGAGCAGGTCTTCGCGCACGATCACGACGACGATGCCCGACGGGCCGATGTTCTTCTGCGCGCCGGCATAGATGAGGCCGAAGCGCGACACGTCGATCGGCCGCGACAGGATGGTCGAGGACATGTCGGCGATCAGCGGCACGTCGCCCACATCGGGAATATCGAGGAACTCCACGCCGCGGATCGTCTCGTTCGGCGTGTAGTGGACGTAGGCCGAATTCGGATCGAGATCCCACGACTCGCGCGGCGGAATCGCCGTGTGCCGGTTGCCGGCCGAATTCGCGGCGACGTGCACGCGCGCGAGCGTACCGGCTTCGCGCACGGCCTTCTCGCCCCAGTCGCCGGTCACGACGTAGTCGATGCGCTGCTCGCGGCGCGCGAGGTTCATCGGAATCTGCGCGAACTGCTGCGTCGCCCCGCCCTGCAGGAACAGCACTTTGTAGTTCGCCGGAATCGCGAGCAGCTCGCGCAGGTCGGCCTCGGCCTGCTCGGCCATCGCGATGAATTCCTTGCCGCGATGGCTGATCTCCATGACCGACGCGCCGGCGACGCCCCAGTCGAGCATTTCCGCCTGCGCGCGGCGCAGCACGGCTTCGGGCAGCGCGGCCGGGCCGGCGCTGAAATTGTGTCCACGACTCAAGGCAGCGGCTCCGCGACGACGAGTCCCGCATTATGCCGCGCGAACGCGCGCACGCCAGGGCGATTCGGTGATATCGCGAGGCAGGACGCGGACCGCGTCAGGCGCGGCGCTTGAGCGCGGAACCCGAGGCCAGCACCTGTTCCATCGCGTCGGCCGCAAGCGCGGGCGCATAGAGAAAGCCCTGCGCGGTGCCGCAGCCCATGGCCATCAGCAGTTCCGCCTGGGCCTGCGTCTCGACCCCTTCGGCAGTCAGCGACAGGCCGAGGTCTTCGGCGAAGCCCGAGATCGTGCGCACGATCGCGCGATGGCGCCGGTTCGCTTCCATGTCGCGCACGAAACTGCGGTCGATCTTCAACGCATCGAACGGCGAGGACGCGAACGAATCGAGCGAGGAATAGCCGGTACCGAAATCGTCGACGACGAGACTCACGCCGAGGCGCTTGACCTCGGCCAGTATCGCCTCGGCATGCCCGCGCCCCGCGCGGAACACGGTCTCGGTGACTTCGATCGCGAGCGAGGATGCCGACAGCCCGGTGCGGGCGAGCACGCGACCGATGCCGACGGAAACGTCGCGCTCGGCGAACTGGCGATCGTCGACGTTCACGTTGACGCGCAGTCGCGCGTAGGCCGGATAGCGCTGCTGCCATTCGCAGAGCTGGCGGCACGACTCTTCGAGCACCCACCAGTCGATCGCGACGATCAGGCCGGTTTCCTCGGCGACGCCGAGGAACTGCGGCGGATACAAGAGCCCGCGCTGCGGATGCGCCCAGCGCAGCAGCGCCTCGCAGCCGACGACGTTGCCGCTGCGCAGGTCGACGACCGGCTGGTAGTGCACGCGGAACTCCGCGCGCTCGACCGCTTCGCGCAGATCCGTCTCCAGCCGCAGGCGCTCGCGCGCGGCCTGATGCATGGCTTCGTCGAATACGACATAGGCCGACTTGCCGCGCGCCTTCGCGCGGTACATCGCGGTGTCGGCGTCGCGCAGCACCTGTTCCGGGGTTTCGTAGCCCGCGCGTCCGGTGACGATGCCGATGCTCGCGCCGGAGTAGATGCGATGGCCGCCGAACGCGAACGGTTCGCTGACTGCCTGCAGCAGCCGCTGCGCCAGGCGCTCCGCCTCCTCGACCGTACAGACCGGCGGCAGGACCGTGAACTCGTCTCCGCCGTAGCGCGCGAGTACCGAGCCCGGCGGTACCGCGGCGCGCAGACGCGCCGTGATTTCCACGAGCAGCCGGTCGCCGGTCGCATGTCCGAGACTGTCGTTGACGAGCTTGAAGCCGTCCAGATCGAGAAACAGGATCGCGTAGCGGAAATCGTCGGCGATGCGCGCATCGTGCAGCCGCGCGACGAGATAGCGCTCGAACAGCACGCGGTTCGGCAGACCGGTCAGCGCGTCGTGGGTCGCGTTGTGTTCGAGTTCGCTCTCGAAGCGATGCCGCTCGGTCACGTCGCGTGCCGTGCCGCTGAAGTAGTTGCCGTCTTCCAGCTGGATCGGCCCGGCGCTGACGCTGATGCGCAGCTCCCGCCCGTCCTTGCGCCGCAGCAGCGTCTCGTATTCCAGCGGCACCGGATCGCCGCGCTGGCGCGCGGCCAGCCGGTCCTCGACGATGGTCCGCCCCGTTTCGGTCGTCAGCTCGGTCCAGTGCATGCCGATCAGCTCGCGCTCGTCGTAGCCGGTCAGCGCCGCAAACCGCTGGTTGACGTAGATGTAGCGCGCGTCGCGCATCACGTAGACGCCGATCTGCGCATGTTCGACGAGCGTGCGGTAGCGCTCCTCGGAACTCAGCAGCGCGCGTTCGGCGTCGCGGCGCGCGGTGATGTCCTGCACCGAGCCTTCGAGGCTGCGCACGCCGCCTTCGCTGTCGCGCACGATGTGGATATTGACCGAAATCCAGATATTCCTTCCGTCCTGCCGCCGCAGCCGCACTTCCTCGTCGTCGACGCGGCCGTTGGCCTGCAGCAGCTCGAAGATGCGCTGGCGCGCGTCGGGGTCGACGCGCAGATCGTCGAAATGCCGCAGCTGCAGCAGCATCTCGCCGCGCGACGCATAGCCGAGCAGCCGCGCGAGCGCGGCGTTGGCTTCCACGACGCTGCCGTCGGCGCGGGTCTGAAAGAGACCGACGACCGAGTGGCTGAACAGCTGGCGGTACTTGCGCTCGGCTTCGCTCAACGCCTGCTGCTGCGCGCGTTCCTCGGTGATGTCGCGCGCCGTGCCGGTGCTCGCGATGTCGCCGTTGTAGACAACCGGGTCGGCGCGCACCTGCACGAGCCGGCGCGAACCGTCCTTGCACAGCATGAAGATCTCGTAGCCCTGCACTTCGCGCGACCCGCTTTCGCGCGAGGCGCGGCGCTGCTCCTGCGCTTCGCGCGACTCCGGCGCGACGAGGTCCATGTAGCTGCTTCCGGTCAGCTCGGCGACCGCATAGCCGAGCATGCCGGCCATCGCGTCGTTGATGAAGACGATCCTGCCGCGCTGGATCAGGAACACGCCGTCGCGACAGTTGTCGACGAGGATGCGATAGAGCTCCTCGGACTGGCGCAGCGCGCTCTCGGCGGCCTCCTGCCGCGTGATGTCGACGATGGAGCCTTCGTAGAACAGCAGACGCCCGTCGGGGTCGTGCACGGAACGCAGGTTCTCGCTGATCCAGATCGTCGTACCGTCGCGCCGGCGCACGTGCGAGCGCCGGTTGCTCAGCACGCCGTCGCGGCGGATTTCCTCGAGCACGCGTTCGTAGTCCTCGCCGTCGACGTAGACCTCGCGCGAGGAGTGTCCGAATTCGCGCAGCATGGCTTCGGGCGACGGGTAGCCGAAGATCTGCGCCATCGCCGGATTGACGTCGATGAGGCCGCCGGCCGGCAGGCTGCGATAGATGCCTTCCGCCGCGGCGAGAAACAGCGAGCGATAGCTCGACACATCCGCCGCGACGGCGACGGCATGCGGCTGCTCGTCGAGATCGCGGCCGATGCAGATCACGCGCGTACGTCCGTCGAGGTCGAACATCTCGCAGTTGGATAGCATGCGCAGCACGCGTCCGTCGCGCGCGACGAATTCGAACGGCTGGTCGCAGAGCCTGCCCTGGCTGCGCAGGTTGGCCCAGAGCAGCGCGCGTTCGTCGAGGTTGCGCCAGAGACCGATGTCGATCGGACGCTTGCCGATCAGTTCGTCGCGCGAATAGCCGAGTGCCTTCTCGACGGCGGGACTGACATCGACGATGCAGCCGTCGCCCGCGTCCAGCAGCACGATCAGGCTGGCCGAGTAACGGAATGCCGCTGCAATGTGAGGTTCCCCGTGCACCATCACTCGACATCGACCGGTTTCGCGCCAGTATAACGACGGCTGTCGGCGCCGCCAGCGCTCGATGACGGAACGTCGAAAAACGTCGACGGCGATTTTCGGAGGCCTCCGCGAAAGATCGCTGCGGCGGACCCGGTCTGGTCCGGAAACGAGGTCCGACATGAAACGATTCCGCAGCACGCCGATCGCCGGCTCAGAGATCACGCCCGAATCCGTCTACCTGCGCCGGCGCGAGTTCCTGCGCACGCTCGGACTCGCCGCGCCGCTGCTCGCGACCGGTTGCGGCGGCAGCGAGCCGGGCCAGGCCGCGCCCGCGGCCGCTCAGCCCAGCGGCACGCCGCTGTCGGCCGCGCGCAACGACCGCTGGAAGACCGACGAGGAACTGACGAGCTGGAACGACGCGACGACCTACAACAACTACTACGAGTTCGGCACGGCCAAGGCCGCGCCGGCGCGCAATTCCGGCAAGTTCCGACCCGAGCCGTGGACCGTCGAAGTCGCCGGCCACGCCGAGGTCATCGGCCGTTTCGCGCTCGAAGACCTGCTCAAGCCGCACACGCTCGAGGAACGCGTCTACCGGCACCGCTGCGTGGAGGCCTGGTCGATGGTGATTCCGTGGGTCGGCATTCCGCTCGGCGAATGTCTCGCGCGCTTCAAGCCGACCTCGCGCGCGAAGTACGTCGCCTTCACGACCGTGAATCGTCCGTCGGAAATGCCCGGCCTCGCCTACCCCGTGCTCGACTGGCCCTATCGCGAAGCACTGCGCATCGACGAAGCCATGCATCCGCTGAGCCTGCTCGCGGTCGGCCTCTACGGACGCGAGCTGCCGAACCAGAACGGCGCGCCGTTGCGGCTCGTCGTGCCGTGGAAATACGGGTTCAAGGGTGCGAAGTCGATCGTGCGCATCGAATTCTGGGAACGCCAGCCGGAGACGTCGTGGAATCTCGCCGCAGCGAACGAATACGGCTTCTATTCCAACGTGAACCCGGCCGTCGACCATCCGCGCTGGACGCAGGCGAGCGAACGCCGGATCTCGGGCAACGGCGGCAGCCTGTTCGCGCGCCGCGTCGCGACACTGCCGTTCAACGGCTATGCCGAGGACGTCGCCTCGCTCTACGCCGGCATGGATCTGCGCACGAACTTCTGATGAAGAAACCGACCGAAACCCAGATCGTCATCGCCAAGTTCGCTGTTTTCGCGCTGTGCCTCGCACCGTTTCTCGTCCTCGCCTGGGACGTCTACGCACAGACCCTGGGACCCGACCCGGTCGCGATGCTCGAACACCGCACCGGCGACTGGGCGCTGCGTCTGTTGCTGGTCACGCTCGCGGTGACGCCGCTGCGGCAGCTCACCGGCGTCTCGGCGCTCGTCCGCTTCCGTCGCATGCTCGGACTGTTCGCGTTCTTCTATGCCAGCGTGCATCTGTCGATCTATCTCTTCATCGACCTCGGCGGCTTCTGGCGCCAGCTCTTCGGCGAGATCGTGAAGCGGCCCTACATCACCGCGGGCTTTCTCGCCTGGCTGCTGCTCGTGCCGCTCGCGATCACCTCGACCAAGGGCATGATGCGCCGCCTCGGCCGCCGGTGGTCGCAGCTGCACAGACTCGTCTACGCGATCGGCCTGTTCGCGGTGCTGCACTACCTGTGGCTCGTGAAGTCGGGCCAGGAGATCGCGGTGCGCGAGCCGCTGATCTATCTCGCGATCTATCTCGTATTGATGGCGTTCCGGCTGCCGTGGCACCGGCTCCGGCGAACGCGCGAAGTGTCGTAGGTCGGGGTGAGCCGCAGGCGAACCCCTACCCCGATTTCAGAAGCCGAACAGCAGCAGCAGCGCGATCGCGCCGCCGATCGCCGCGGCGGCGCCGATCAACCACCAGATTTCGTTGCGGCTGGCCGAGGTATCGGCTTCAGGCTGCGCCGTTGCGGGCTTGGGCTTGCCGGCCGGCGGATCGGGCAAGGTCACGGCCTGCATGGTCTGCGTGATGGCCGGCGCGAAGCCCGGGCTGCGTTCCTCGACGAGTTCGCCGCGCAGCGGCAGGCCCGGCGCTTCGAGCAGGAAGCGGTTGCGGTCGAATGCGATCTGGTCGCCCGGATGCAGCACCGCGTCGCGGACCTGCACGCCGTTGACGAACGTGCCGTTGGACGAGCCCAGATCGCGCAGGTAGATGCCGTCGCCGTTGTTCTCGATCATCGCGTGGCGGCGCGACATCTCCGGCTCGTCGAGCACGAGGTCGCATTCGCTGCCGCGGCCTATCGTGAGCCGGCCGCGCACTGCGACGATGCGGCCGAACTGCGCGCCGGACACGCCGCGCAGCACGACTTTCGACGGAATCGTGCGTGCGCGCGTCTCGGCATCGGCGGAATTCGGGCTTTCGCTCGGCACGGACGTGCGGATGACTTCATCGCGCTCGGGCTTCACGACGATCTGCACCGTGTCGACGCTGAGCACATCGCCGAGCCGCACGATGCCCTTTTCGCGCACGGGACGCGCATTCAGATGCGTGTGCGCGCTCGGATCGAGCACGCTGAGCGTGAGGCCGCGGCCGTCGATCTCCAGACGCGCGTGATGCGGCGCGACGCCGTTGCCGCCGAGCACGACCTGATTGTCCCGATCGGAGCCTATTCCACAAACGCCGGGGGCCAGCACGAAATCGGGGTGCTCGCCGTTCGGAAAGCTCAAGCGCGCGCGAATTTCCATCAGCTGACCGGCCCACTCCGTTGATTGACGCGGTGGCAATTTAGCATGAGCCGCCCCGGGGATTACCAGCGCGCGGCCACGTCGAACAGCACGCGGTCGGTGTGCTCGGGCAGCCCGTCGCGCTGTTCGTGGAAGGCCGCGAGCCGCAGGCTCCAGCGCTCGTCGATGCCGTAGCCGATCCACGGCATGAAGCCATGCGTGAAACTGTGGAACCACCAATCGTCTTCGTTGAATGCCGCAAGCACGGCGTCGCGCTGTATGCGCTGGTTCGAATAACCGATTTCCCAGCCGCCGGGACGCAGCCGGCTGCCCAGCACGAGGCTGAAGCGCGCACCGTCGCGCTGGTCGTCGGCGCCGAGATTGCGCACGAGATCCACGCGCGCCTCGAGCGGCCATTCGCCGACCGCGGTGCGGCCGACGAGCTGCAGGTCGAGCAGCCGGTAGTCGCTGAGCAGCGGTCCGTTCGCCGGCACGCGCCGGTTCGTGCGCGTGAGTCCCTGGCGCGTCAGCTGGCCGAGGTCGGAAAAGTCCAGGTAGCTCAGCAGCACGGACGCATTTGTCGGCGCGCCTTCGTGCCAGCGCCAGGCCAGCTGCGCCGCCGCGATGCGCGTGTCGTCGTCGTAGAGATGCTGCGCAGCGAAGCCGCCGGCGACGAGCTGCAGACGACTGTAGTCGCCGAGTGCGAAGGACTGGTCGATGCTGACGCCGGCCGGACGCAGGTCCGCATCCCAGGTCAGCGGCGACAGTTCGAGCGGAAACGCGGTCTTGCCGATCAGCACGCGCGTGTTCTCGCCGGGCTGCCAGCGCAGCCAGAGCTGATCGACGTTCGCGTGGTCGCTGCGCTCGTTGTCGTTGTTGATGCGGTTGTCCGCGTTGTCGTCGCTGCCCTGCGCGAGTTCGATCGCGGCTCCGAAGCTCAGCTGCGGCATCGCGGCGAATTCGCCGCCGAGTCGCCCGCGGCCTCGCCAGCGGCTCACCGTGCGATCGTTCGGCAGGCCTTCGACGTGGTCGTAGCGCGCCAGCAGGTCGCCGAACCAGGTCCAGCGCGACGCAGGCGCGGCCTCCTCGGCGGAGGCATCGAGGATGCTGTCATGAGCCGGTGCGACGTCGGCGAAGACGGCAGCCAGGGCGAAGGCGAGGCAGGCCAGTGCGGGAGCGGCACGCACGGTCAGGCCCGCAACTGCGCGAGTGCAGCGGCGAGATCGGCCGCGCTGGCCGGCCGCTCGGTGCGGTTGCGTTTGAGGCAGCCCAGGATCAGCGTCTCGAGTTCAGGCCGGATTTCCGGCCACAGTGCCGACGGTCGCGTCGGCTCGGCTTGCATCTGCGCCATGTAGATCTCCATCGTGTTCGACCCGCTGTAGGGGAGCGCGCCGCAGAACATCTCGGTCATGAGAACGCCGCAGGAATAGATATCCGCACGTTCGTCCACTTCTTCACCGGCCAGCTGCTCCGGCGCGCAGTAGTTCGGCGTGCCGAGGAAGGTGCCGGGCTGGGTGTGTCCGGGCGTTGCGCGCCGCGCCGGCCGCGCGATGCCGAAGTCCATGAGCTTGGCGTTGCCGTTCGCTTCGAGGATCAGGTTCTCGGGCTTGATGTCCCGGTGCAGCACGCCGACCTCGTGGGCGGCCGCGAGACCCGCGGCGAGCTGGCGCGCGATGCGCAGGCCGGCCGAATACGGCACGCGCTTGGCCTCGCGCAGCAGATAGCGCAGCGTCATGCCGCGCACGTATTCCATCGAGATGTACGGCAGGCCGTTGACCTCGCCGAAATCGAAGGTGCGCAGCACGTTCGGATGCGTGATGCGCCGCGCGAGCTTGATCTCGCTCTTGAGCCGGTCGAGCTGCTCGGCGTCGAGCAGCGCGCCGGGCTTGAGCATCTTGAGCGCGACCACGTCGTCGAGTTCGAGATCGTGCGCCTTGTAGACGACGCCCATGCCGCCGGCGCCGAGGATCGACAGCACGCGGTAGCGGCCGCCGAGCGTCGAGCCCGGCGGCAGTTCGCCGCTGTCGCGCACAGCGCGCGGGACCGGTGCGGGCGTCGTGCGCGGCGACGTGGCTGCGGCACCGCGCGGCACGGTCGCGTTGTTCTCGAAGTCCGGCGCGGCCGCAGCCGGTGCCGGCACGCGGCTCAGCAGGTCGCTCGTCGGCGCGTAGTACTGCTTGCTGCTGAAACCGCCGGTCGCCACGGCCACGGCATCGGCGCCGTATTCGCTGCGCAGCGTTTCGCCGCTGCTGCGGCCGGCCAGTGCCTGGCCCGGCGCCGCATCGCAGAGCAGCCGGTCGATCTGCACCTGCACCGCGCCGATCAGGCGCGAATCGCCGCCCGCATCGGCGAGTACGACCGGACCGTCGGCGAGCGCCGCGGCCGGCGGCGGTGTCGTCGCGAGTTCGCCGCGCAGCACACCGAGCGCATCGGCGAGCCGGCGCGGACCGCTGAAGGCCAGCGTCCAGCGCGCGCCGGGACCGCGCAGGCACAGCGCGCCCGACTGCGCCGCGAGCGCGGACAGCCGTGCGTGCACGTCGGCATTGCCGTCGACGACCTGGTCCGGCGGCGTCTGCGCCGGCAGGGTCAGCAGATGGCGGTATTCGAGCCCGAGCAGCACCGCGGCTTCGCGCCGCGCCGGCAGGACCGGCGTCATCGGCTGCGTGTGCACGGTGACGCCCGAGCCCTCCTGGCCGGGCTCGGGCAGGAAGCGCGCGAGATTGCCGACGTAGCCTTCCATGTCGCTCTTTTCGCGCAGGTCGGAGAGCAGCGAGTCGAACGCGCGGGAGAGCCGTGCGAGTTCGTCGCTGCCCTGCGTGCCCAGCCGCGTCTGGAAATTTCCGGCGGCGGCCTGCTCGGCCGCGGCGGCCATCGCCGACACCGGCCGCAGGATGCCCTTGGAGATCAGGTACGACAGCGGCAGCGCGAGCAGCATCGTGATGAGACCGCCGAGCACGACGCTGTTGAGGATCGCGCGATAGCTCGCGACGACCTGCTGCGAGGAGGCGAGCACCATGACCTGGCCGAGATCGGCTGCGTCGGCGGCGGCGGTCGGCGACACGCGCGCGACCCAGTCCTGTCCGCCGAGATCCAGATGCGCGCCGTCGCCGCCGGCGCTCTTCGGCGGCACGCCGCCGATCGCGATGGATTCGCGCAGCGCATCGGCGATGGGCGCGTCGAGCGAGGTCGCGACCAGCGCCGGCTTGCCGCCGAGCGGCATCCAGAACGCGACTTCCGCGCCGCTGACCTGCGCGACCTTCTTCGCGAGCGCATCGTCGACGACCTGCGCCAGCAGCAGGAATCCGACGACGTTCTGGTCCTGCGCGAGCGGCACGATCGCGGCCTGATAGAGCTTGCCGTCCATGCGCCAGTAACCGCTGAGCGGACGCGCCTCGGCCAGCGCCGGCGCGACGAGCGGATCGGCCGCCAGCGATTCGGTGAAGGCTTCGGTCTGATCGGTGCGCGCGAGCACCTCGCCCTTGCCGTCGAGCAGGATGCCGAGCGTGAAGCCGATGTCCTTCTGCCGGTCACCGAGCAGATCGCGCATCGACATCGTGTCGGGCGCGGCGTCGCCGCCGAGGCCCGGAAGATTGCTCGCGCTGTTCGCGTCCGCGATGTATTTGACGAAGCTCGCATCGGAGGCGACGAGGCGCAGGCTCAGTTCCAGTTGTTCGAGCCGGTGCTGTTCGAACTCGCGCTGCGCGGCTTCGCTCGTCGTCAGCGTCTTGCCGATCGCGCGGTCAGCGACGCGGTTGCCCTGCACGTAGGTCACGACGGTCGCCGCGCTGACCGCGAGCACGATCATCAGCGCCATCGCGAGAAAGAAGCGGATCGCGAGCGGCAGCGCGAAGCCGCGCTGACGCCGGTGCCCCTCAATAGCCGCCATCGCTGCTCCTGCCGTAGGGTTTGCCGAACTTGTTCATGTGCGGCGGGATTTTCTTCTGCGCGAGTTCGAGCGTGACCGAGACCGGGTCGGACTTGCCGGCGACGACCTCCGCATGCCACGGCGTCGCGCGGTCGAGCCAGATCACGAGATCGCCCTTCCCCGCCGGCAGGTCTTTCAGGCGGAACTTGCCCTGCGCGTCGGGACGAACGAAGAACGGCGTGTCGAGCACGAGGATGTGGCCGACCATCGAGTGATGCACGTTGCAGTACACGCGCACGTAGCCCGCATGGTCGAAACGCTGCGCCTTGCCCTCGCCCTGCCCGTACAGACCGATGTCGAAGCCATTGTCTTTCGAGGTCGAGAACGCGTTGTGGAGAATCGGGTCCTGGTTCGGAAAGCGGACCTCGCTGCCGACCGTGACCGGCAGGATGCGCGGCGAGAACTGCTTGCGCAGCGTGATCATCTCGACCGGCTGTTTCGCCGGCGCCACCGGCACGGGCGTCGTCGGGCGGAAATACACGACGGCCTCGGCGGCCTCCTCGGGACGGAGTTCCTTGCCGTCGAGCGTCAGCGTGACGCGGCCTTCAATCGTTGCGGCACTCGCGGCGCACGGCGCCAGCAGGATCGCCCACAGCAGCGTTCTCGGATGCACGTCAGCCCGTCCCTTGTCGTTTGCGCGTGTCGTTGGGCCGTCCCCGACGGCTGGCTTGAAAACAGCGCCTCCGCCGCAATCACCGCCGCATGCGGCACTGCGTCACGCCGACTGCGCGGCCTCGGGCATCATAGTGCAAAGCTCCCGGGCCACAAGCCTCGTCTTTTCTTCAAGCGGAACCCAGCAATGCCCTCGATCGACATTCGCCACAAGCACGCAAAGCCCGTCAA
The DNA here is from genome assembly GCF_035481375.1 of Tahibacter sp. Lineage (GTDB taxonomy): Bacteria > Pseudomonadota > Gammaproteobacteria > Xanthomonadales > Rhodanobacteraceae > Tahibacter. Next base: position 1,119 of record NZ_DATIGT010000318.1, on the reverse strand, counting down.
GGAAGCCAAGATCGCCGTGACGGAGGTGGCCGAGGAAATTTCCCGGAAGTTCGACCTGACCTGGGGCTGGAAGGGCAACGTGCTGCACTTCGAGCGTTCCGGCGTGAACGGCAAGATCGCGCTCGAAAAGGGCCTCGTGCACGTGACCGCCGAACTCGGCTTCCTGCTGTCGATGCTCAAGCCCGCGGTCGAGAAGGAAATCGAGAAGCGCCTCGTGCAGCACTTCGGCACGGCCTGAGCCCTTCGACCATCGGCCGGGTTGGAGGCCTGACGCGGCCGACTACAATCGGCCCGACACTCCGACAGCGGATCGCCATGCTCGTCATCCAGGCCGCCAGCCAACCGCCCAAGCCGCGCCGCCGTCCGCGCATCGGCCTCGCCGTCGCCGGCGGTGGTCCGCTCGGCGGCATCTATGAACTCGGCGCGCTCTGCGCGATCCAGGACGCGACGCACGGCCTCGACACGAACGCGCTCGACGTCTATGTCGGCGTGAGTTCCGGCGCGTTCATCGCAGCCGGACTCGCGAACCGGCTGAGTCCGGCGGAGATGTGCCGCATCTTCCTGACCAGCGAATCCCATGAAGCGCGCTTCCGGCCCGACCTGTTCGTGCAGCCGGCGCTGCTTGAATACCTGCGCCGCAGCTGGCGCGCGCCGGGCGTCGTCGCCGAGTGGCTGCTCGACATCGCGCGCCGCCCGCTGCAGCAGACCCTGACCGACAACCTCGTGCGCCTCGGCAGCCTGCTGCCGACCGGCCTGTTCGACAACGAGCGGATCGAGGCCTTCCTGCGCGGCGTGTTCACGCGCAACGGCCGCAGCAACGATTTCCGCACGCTCGATCGCAGGCTCTACGTGATCGCGGTCGAACTCGACAGCGGCAAGGCCGTGCGCTTCGGCGCGCCGGGCTACGACGCGGTGCCGATCTCGCGCGCGATCCAGGCCAGCTCCGCGCTGCCCGGCCTGTATCCGCCGGTCGCGATCGACGGCCGCTACTACGTCGACGGCGCGCTGCAGCGCACGCTGCATGCCTCGGTCGCGCTCGACGACGGCGCCGATCTCGTGATCGGCATCAATCCGCTCGTGCCGTTCGACGCCAACGCGGTCGGCGACGCGACCGCGAGC
>NZ_DATIGT010000317.1:0-10549 GCF_035481375.1 Tahibacter sp. | reverse complement strand
GTCAGCACGACGAGCCGGCCGACGTCGATGTGCGGCTTGACCATGGTCAGCCGGCCGAGCGCACCGCGCGGCGCTCGAAGGACTCGGCGTCGCGCTCGGCCGGCTGACCATGGTCAAGCCGCACATCGACGTCGGCCGGCTCGTCGTGCTGACGCCCGAGCGGCTGCGCGCGGAGTGGTCGCACTATCTCGTCTATCCGCCGCGCTCGGCGACGCATGCCGGCGTCGCCGCGTTCCGCAGCTGGGTGCTCGAGGAGGCCGCGCAGCACATCGAGGCGACTGCGGCGGCCATCGCGCCGAAGCGCCGCGCCCGTGCGCGCTGACGTTGCCGTTTCGGCGCATTTGCCGCACGGTACAGCCCGTCGGCGGTTCCGGCCTTCACGCGCTGCGTGCTAGCCTGCGGCCTCTTTCCGTGCCGCACTTTCCCTCGAATCAGGAGCCGTCATGCAGAAGCTCGCCCTGCCGTTCGCCCTTGCCGTGGTTCTCGCCGCCTGCGGCGGCAGTCAGGAACCGGCCAAGCCCGCCGCCGCGCCCGAAGCCGCCAAGCCCGCTACTCCGGCCACCGTGCCGGCTCCGCCGCCGGCCACCGCGGCGACCGACTGGGATCAGCTGCTCAATCAGACGCTCGCCGGCTCCTGGCGCTCGGACGACAACAAGGCGCGCGACGCTTTCCGTCATCCGCGCGAAACGCTCGCGTTCTTCGGCCTGAAGCAGGATTCCGTGGTCGTCGAACTCACGCCGGGCGGCGGCTGGTACACCGAAATTCTCGCGCCGCTGGTCAAGGAAAAAGGCAAGCTCGTCGTCGCGATCGTCGACGCGTCGACGGCCGAAAAGGAAGGCACGCGCAACTATCTCGGCAAGAGCAACACGAAGTTCAAGGAAAAGCTCGCTGCCGACACCGAGCGCTACAGCGGCGTCGAAGTGCGCGAGTTCCCGATGAGCGCGCCGAACTTCGGCCCGCCGGCCACCGCCGACCTCGTCGTGACTTTCCGCAACGTCCACAACTTCATGATGTGGAAGAACGATCAGGCCGTGTTCAAGGCCGCGTTCGACGTGCTCAAGCCCGGCGGCGTGCTCGGCGTGACCGACCATCGCGCGGCCGCAGGCGCGGACCTCGAGAAGATCAAGGAATCGGGCTACATCCCCGAAGACTACGTCATCAAGCTCGCGACCGACGCCGGCTTCCAGCTCGCCGAGAAGAGCGAGATCAACGCGAATCCGAAGGACACGAAGGATTACGAGAAGGGCGTCTGGACGCTGCCGCCGTCGTTCGCGCTCGGCGACACGGACAAGGCCAAGTACGCCGCGATCGGCGAATCGGACCGCATGACGCTGAAGTTCGTCAAGCCTGCCGCGGCGACCGCCGCGCCGGCGCCGCAGCCGGCCAAGCAGTAAGTCGTTCCGGCGCGCGGACCCGTTCCGCGCGCCGCCGCTGCATGCTGCTCGCGTTCAACAAGCCCTACGGCGTGCTGTGCCAGTTCACCGACAACAGCACGCCGCCGCGGCCGACCCTGGCCGCGTACATCCGCGAGCCGGGCGTCTACGCCGCCGGCCGCCTCGATGCCGATTCCGAAGGCCTGCTGCTGCTGACCGACGACGGCGGTCTTGCGCACACGCTGACCGACCCGCGCCACAAGGAACCGAAAACCTACTGGGTGCAGGTCGAAGGCGTCGTCACCGACGATGCGCTGCGCCGGCTGCGTGACGGCGTGATGCTCAACGACGGCCCGACCCTGCCGGCCGAAGCCGAACCGATCGAACCACCCGGCCTGTGGCCGCGCGATCCGCCGATCCGCTTCCGCAAGAACGTGCCGGACAGCTGGCTCTCGCTGACCTTGCGCGAAGGCCGCAACCGTCAGGTGCGGCGCATGACGGCGGCGGTCGGTCTGCCGACCTTGCGCCTCGTGCGCGTGCGCATCGGCGGCCATGCGCTCGACGGATTGGCACCGGGCGAATCGCGCGTCATCATGTCGGGCGGCGCGCGCGGCGGTGCGCCGCGGCGTTGACTGAAGGCCGCGAGCGGCCGACGACGGAGGTTCGCGATGTCGTTCAAGGATCACTTTTCCACACAGTCGGCGATCTACCGCGCCGCGCGGCCGCGCTACGCGCCCGCGCTGTTCGCGTGGCTCGCCGCGCAGGCGCCCGGGCACGCGCTGGCCTGGGACGCCGGCTGCGGAACCGGTCAGGCAAGCCTCGGCCTCGCCGCGCACTTCGAACACGTGATCGCGACCGATCCGAGTGTCGCGCAGATCGAACAGGCCGAGCCCGCGCCGAACATCGACTATCGCGTCGAGCGCGCCGAGCAATCGACGCTGGCCGACGCGAGTGCCGATGTCGTGACCGTCGCGCAGGCGCTGCACTGGTTCGACCTTGATGCGTTCCACGCCGAAGTGCGGCGCGTGCTGCGGCCCGGCGGCATCGTCGCCGAGTGGACGTATGCCGACTGCCACGTGACGCCGGCCGTCGACGTCGTGAAAGACGCGCTCTATGTCGACCGGCTCGACAGCTACTGGCCTGCGGAGCGCCGTCTCGTCGAAACCGGTTACGCGAGCCTCGCATTTCCATTCGCGCGCATCAGCGCACCGCCGTTCGAACTCGTCGCGCAGTGGGATCTCGCGGCGTTCCTCGCCTACCTGCGCTCATGGTCCGCGACGCAGCGCTACATCAAGGCCAACGGCAATGATCCGGTCGACGAACTCGCCGCGGACTTCGCGCGCGCCTGGGGCGACGCGAGCGAGATCCGCGCGGTGCGGTGGGATCTGGCGATGCGCGTGGGGAAAAACGAGTGAATAGTGAAGAGAAGTGAGAAACGAGCGGCGGCGTGCTGCTTTTACTCATTTCTCACTCCTCTTCACTCTCCACTTTTTCCGCGAAGGAGTCCGCCATGGTCAACCGCACGCTCGTCGCCGCTGCGCTGCTGTCGTCCGCGACCCTCGCTCCGGCGGCGGTCAAGCAGTCCTCGCCCGAAGGTTTCGTCGTCGAGCACCGGCTCATGCTGAATTCGACGCCGGAGCAGGCCTGGGCGACGCTCGCGCAGCCGGCGCGCTGGTGGCCCAAGGAGCACACGTGGTCCGGCGATCCGGCCAATCTCAGCCTCGAGCTCAAGCTCGGCGGCTGCTTCTGCGAACGCTGGAAGGACGGCGGCGCCGAGCACGGCCGCGTCGTCATGATCCGGCGCAACGAACTCGTGCGGCTCAATGCGGCGCTCGGTCCCATGCAGGAAATGGCGATCAGCGGCGTGCTCACCATCGCGATCGCGGCGAAGGATGAGGGTACCGAAGCGATCGTCACCTATCGCGTCAGCGGCACGCCGGCGCACGCGTTCGAAAAGATGGCACCGGTCGTCGACCAGGTCGTCGGCCTGCAGTTCGGCGGCTGGGCCGCATACGAAGGCGAGCCGAAGAAACCGTAGGCCGGCGGTGAGCCGCAGGCGAACAGCATCCCGATCGTCGCTTCCGCCGTTCGCCGGGCGAAGGAAAAGCCTGCCGCGCTACTGAAAACCGTGCGACCGAGCGTTCCTCCGGCATGGGTTCTTCGCGGCAGAATCTCCTCGATGTCGGGGTTCGCCCGCGGCTCACTCCAACCTACGCGATCTGCTCATCGATTCGTGAGTTGAATCTCGATGCGCCGGTTGCGCGCGAATGCGTCCGGCGTCTGCGCGGCGTCGAGCGGCTGGAACTGGCCGAAGCCGTTCGCCGACAGGCGATGCGCGGGAATGCCCTGCACGACGAGGTATTTCACGATGGACACGGCGCGCGCCGAGGACAGCTCCCAGTTCGACGGAAAGCGATCGGTGTGGATCGGTCGTGCGTCGGTGTGGCCGTCGATGCGCAGTACCCAGTCGAGGTTCGACGGAATTTCCGCGGCGACGAGCTTCACCGTCTCGGCGAGCTTGTCCATCGACGCCTGCGCCGTGGGTCCGAGTTCGGCCGAAGCCGTGTCGAACAGGATGTCGGTCGGCACGACGAAGCGGTCGCCGACGACGCGGATGTCGGCGCGATCGCCGAGCGCGGCGCGCAGGCGGCCGAAGAACTCCGAGCGATAGCGTTCGAGTTCGCTGACGCGGTTGGCGAGCGCGAGATTCAGCTCCTTGCCGAGTTCGGCGATCTTCACGTCCTTCGCCTTGACGTCCTTGTTCGCGGCATCGAGCGCCGCCTGGATCTGCGCGAGCTGCGCATTCAGCGCGGCCATCTGCCGGTTCAGCAGTTCGACCTGGGCGAGCTGCTGCGCGGACAGCTCCTTGCCTTTGACGACCTCGGTCTGGCTCAGGCCCAGTTCGTTTGCGAGCCGCGCGACTTCGCTTTCGAGCTGGCTCTTGAGCTGCGCGAGTGCGGCGATGTCGGTCGTCAGGCGCGCCGCTTCGGCCTGGGCCGCCATGAGTTCCGTGCGCGCCTGATCGCGCTCGCCCGTCGTGGTCCCGAGCGACGCCGACAATTCCTTGACCTGCGCATCGAGCCGGTTCCGCGCGCCTTCGGCCAGCGACAGCGTCCGGGCGAGTTCCGCGACGCGCGCGTTGAGGTCGTCCAACGCGCGGTTCTTGCCGGCCAGCGAATCGGACAGCACGAACTGCCCGATCGCAAACAGCATCAGCACGAACACGAGCACCATGATCAGCGAGGTGAGCGCGTCGACGAAACCGGGCCAGATGTCGAGACCGCGGCGGCGGGCGGCGATGCTGCGCATCGTCGGCGGCTCAGCGGCGATCCGCGCCGGCGTGGCGCGGGTGATCGATCGCCGCGGCGATCGTGCGCGACAGCAGGCGGAATTCGCTGCGCAGTTCGTCCGACAGCGCCTGGCCGCTGCCCTGCTGGCTCGCGAGCGATTTCAACGCGACGCGCAGTTCCTCCTGCACTTCGGTCGCCGCGTGACGCTCGCGCGCATCGCGGCCGAGGAATTCGGTCAGGCGCGCGAGCTGCGTCGTCAGCTCGCCCAGCTGTTCGTTCGCATTGCGGCGCTCGCGTTCGTTGTCGACGATCGCGCGCTGCATGCGTTCGAGGCCGTCGGCGGTCTGTTCGAGCAGCGCCTGCACATACGCCGGTACCGACGTATCGGTTTCGACGCCGAGGCCGCCGCCGGAGGAGAGTTTCGTCACGGTCGACAGCCACTCTTCCATTTCGTTGTAGAAGCGGTTCTGCGCGTGGCCGGCCTGCAGATCGAGAAAGCCGAGCACGAGCGAACTCGCGAGACCGAACAGCGACGTCGAAAAGCTCGTCGACATGCCGGCCAGCGGCTCGCGCAGATTGTCCTTGAGCGAGGCGAACATCGCGGCGGCGTCGGTACCGAGGCCGAGCGAGCCGATGATGTCGGAGACCGCGCGGATCGTGCCGAGCAGTCCCCAGAACGTGCCGAGCAGGCCGAGGAAGATCGCGAGCCCGATCAGATAGCGCGACAGGTCGCGCGCTTCCTCGAGCCGCAGATACACGCCGTCGAGCACCGTGCGCATGGAACTCGGACTCAGCGCGAGCTTGCCGCGCTCGCGACCGGCGAGCATGCGCGCCATCGGCGCGAGGAGTCGCGGCTGGCCCGCGACCGGGCGTTCGGGGTTGGCGCGCCGGTAGTGCTCGATCCAGTCGATGTCGCGATTCAGCGCGAGCACCTGGCGCAGGTTCACGGCGATGCCGGCCGCGAGCACGAGCAGGATGATGCCGTTGAAGAAGGGATTGGCCATGAACGCCTGCGCGAGGCGCGGGGCGATCAGGCCGGCAAGAACGGCGATCGCGGCCAGGAAGCCGGCAATCCAGATCAGGCTGCGGGTCGGTCGGGTCATGGGAGTTCTCGGCAGTGCCGCCGTAAGATGCCAGAGCAGTCTGACCGGTTGCGTGCGCACCGGTTCCCCGGTTTGCTGGCCTTCAGCAACCGGTGTGCAGTCCGGCTCTGAGACTGAAGAACGCCCGCGCCGTCGCCGTCGTGCCCTGCGCCGTCGCTTCGAGCGTCTCGCCGCGATCGCGCGCGACCTCGGCGCAGATATGCGCGAGATACATCGGCTCGTTGCGGCGGTGGCTCGGCATCGGCGAGACGTTGCGCGGCAGCAGGTAGGGGCTGTCGGTCTCGATCATGAGCCGGTTCAGCGGAATGTTGCCGACGATCTCGCGCAGGTGCGTGCCGCGGCGCTCGTCGCAGATCCAGCCGGTGATGCCGACGTGGCAGTCGAGGTCGAGGTAGTCGAACAGCTCCGCGCGCGTGCCCGTGAAGCAGTGCACGACGACCGCGGCGAGCTTGTCGCGGACCGGTTTCAGAATGGCCATGAAGTCGTCGTGCGCATCGCGCTGATGCAGGAACAGCGGCTTGCCGCAGTCCAGCGCGATCTGCAGCTGCTGCTCGAACGCGAACTGCTGGGTCGGACGCGGCGACAGGTCGCGGTAGTAGTCCAGCCCGGTCTCTCCGACCGCGCGAACCTCCGGCGCTGCGACGAGTTCGCGCAGTAGCGCGTCGCAGTCGCCGTCGTATTCGCCCGCATGATGCGGATGCACGCCGGCCGTCGCGTAAAGCAGCCCCGGATGCGCCCGCGCCAGCGTCAGCGCCTGCGGACTGCCCTCGCGGCTGGCCCCGGTCACGACGAGCTGGCTTACGCCGTTGTCACGGGCCCGTTCGAGAACCGCGCCGAGGTCGTGCTGGAACGAGGAATGGGTCAGGTTGGCGCCGATGTCGACGAGTTGCATGGATGAACTACCGGAAGTGGATCGGGCATTATCGCAGGATGGGGTCGTCATGCAGTCGAGCGACGGCGGACAGAACAGGTCCGTCGACGCAGTAAAAGTTCACTGGCAATTCATCCGCTGCAAAACACTCTCAGGGACGTTTGCGGCTCGCACTTTTTCTAGGGAGAAATTGTTATGCGTTCATTAAAAGCTTGGGGCGCAGCGGCGCTGCTGATGGTCCTGGCGCCTTACGCGGGCGCTGCCGAACTCGACGCGACTTCGCAGCAGCGCAACAGCGTCGTCACCCAGGAACAGAGGGCGGTTTCCGAACTCGCTGCGCAGCAGGGCCGCGTCGCGACCGAAGTGCCGTCGCGCGGTCAGGCCAAGTCCGACGCATCGGCCAAATCCGCAGTCCCCATCGCAAACGGCCGTCGCGCCTATGCACCGAGCTGCCTCGCCTACCGCGCACCGGAAGGCTTGCCGCTGACGACGAGCGGTCCGGTCTATCCGACCAGCGCGCCGCTGCGCATGCGCCTCGCGGCGATCGAGCAGGGCAATTCGAACTACGTGTCGGAACTCGTCGACATCGACATCTGGCGCGTGCCGTGCAGCAGCAGCGGTCAGTTCTATGAAGCCGTCACGCTGATGCGCATCAAGCGCGATCCGTCCAACGAAGGCCGCGTCACGCGGTATCCGCTGTTCCCCGGCATTCGCGTGAGCCAGTCGCCGTTCGCCAACGACCTGTTCGTTCGCGTCGCCGAAGAGCCGAATACGTTCCGCGAACACGTCATGGCCGATACGCCGGTCATCGACAGCACGACCTACGTGCTGGAGAACTTCTCCTACGTATCGCCCGACACGGCGCTGTTCGATTTCAACAATGCGTTCTCGATCCGCTTCGACAACTTCTTTACCGACGGCTCGACGCGCTACGGCACGATCTCGGTGCCGACGTATACGGCCTCCGCCACCGACTACCCGACGCGCGGCGGTCCGCTGCCCATCAACGGTTACCTGACCGGCAACTGGTTCGACGAGACGCATTCGGGTGAAGGCATGCTCGTGCAGGTATTCGACCTGCCGGGCAACACGACGCAAGTGCTGTTTACGTTCGCGTGGTTCACCTTCGGTCCGGACGGCCGTCCGTTCTGGCTGTTCGGCGCCACCCAGGTCAACCACGACCAGCGCGGCCCGATCTCGGTGCCGACGATCTTCCAGACCGGCGGCGGGTTCGCCGGTAATTTCGGACCGAGCGCGCAACAGAACACCTGGGGCACCGTCACGTTCCGCTTCCCGCACTGCTACCAGATGGTGTTCGACTACGCGAGCACGACGACGGCAGCCAACGTGCCGCTCGGCAGCGGTACGAGAACGTGGACTCGGCCGGTCAATACGAATGCATTGACCTGCGAGTAAGCGTCACCGGCACACGAAAAGCCGCCCCTTGTGGGCGGCTTTTTCGTGTGCGTGATTCGTGGCGATGACTCGGAACGCCAAAAGTGTTCGTCCGGCGCGATCGGCCGCCTCATGCGGAGGTCTCGTCCTTGCGGACGCGGTCCAGCCGAAGATGCCGCAGTCGTGCGTCCGGTCATGCGGCCTTGTGCGTCGCCCCCACGCCGACAGGCGAATCGACTCCTCTGACTACCCGTTCTGGGTTCGAGAGCGGGGCTGGGTCTTGGTCGGAAATCTAGAGCCGGGGATGGAGCTGGATGCGCTTGACGGTTCGAGGGCTCATGTCGAATCGGTAAAACCCACTAATCGCTTGCAAGCCACTTACAACTTTACTGTGGCCGATTTCCACACATACTTCGCGGGCGAACAGAAGGCGTTGGTGCACAATTGCACTCAGTGTGGTCAGATCGCGACATCGTTCATCGATGTGGCTGCACATATTCGGCAGTACGCAAGTTTGCCGTCGAACTACATAACGAAGGCCCAGGCGAAGGCGCTGGGCTGGGAAAACAAGCTCGGCAACCTGGCTACCGTTGCTCCTGGAAAAAGTATTGGAGGAGACATCTTTCAGAACAAGGAGCAACTGCTTCCGGGATCGAACGGAAGAATCTGGTACGAGGCGGATATAAACTACACCTCCGGATTCAGAGGGACTGACCGCATCCTTTACTCGAACGATGGCTTGATATACCGCACGAGCGATAACTACAAAAGTTGGAGCAACAAATGTCTGAGCACGTCATCGATTTTTCTAATGCACACAGCATAGAGGATGCTCACGACGTTCTCGCTGCTTCACTCGACCTCCCGCCCTACTACGGACGCAACCTGGATGCGCTGTGGGACTGTCTTACGGAGCTTCGCGGTCCTGTCCACATCCGTGTACGAGGGAGGCGCGCTCTGCTTGCGGCGGATCATTCGAGAGGAACAGCGCTGTGTTCGTTGTTCGACGAAATAACGAGCGCCGGCGGGGGCGTGACCGTTGAATGGGTCGATCCGAACTGACAGGCGTGCAGGGCCTGACGAATTGGCGACAAATATGGGCTACTACAATGCCCAATGACTTGAACGCGTGTCGTGTTTGTGGTTACAGAGACAACGGGGTTCCGCCCTGGGGCGCCGACGGCACGATCGCGTCATTCACAATCTGCGAGTGCTGTGGCGTCGAGCATGGTTATGAGGACTGCTTGCCCGACGGCGTGCGGGAATACCGCAAGGAGTGGATACGCGCTGGATGTCATTGGTTCGCTAAGTCACGAAAGCCCGACAAATGGAGCCTTGACGAGCAGCTGTTGAACGTTCCCGATACCTACAAGTAGCGTGAGCTATGGGGCGAGTGGTCTGCGCTGAAGCAGATGACCAGCAGAAATGCTAGGAAATTGGTTGCGTCGGATGCCGCTAGGAACGAGGCCTGTAGCTACGCTGCAGGCCTCAAGAAAAGACACAGTCTTGACCTCGAAGAGTCAATCGCTTTTGATCTCCAGCAGGTGGCTAATATTTCTTGCCACTCGTGTTTTCGGCTATTGCGGGCTACAGCGACAAATGCGCTAGGCTTTGCAGGTGAGCCCCCCGCCCCCCGCCGACTTCCCGATCCACGAAATCCTCCCCCAGCTGCTGGCCACGTTGTCGGCCGGCAGCCGTGCCGTGCTCGAAGCGCCGCCCGGCGCGGGCAAGACCACGCAGGTGCCGCTGGCGTTGCTCGATGCGCCGTGGCTCGAAGGCCGCAAGATCCTGCTGCTCGAACCGCGTCGCATCGCGGCGCGCGCGGCGGCGGAATTCATGGCGCGGCAGCGCGGCGAGGAGGTCGGTGCGACGGTCGGTTATCGGATCCGCTTCGAGGCGAAGGTGTCGGCGGCGACGCGCATCGAGGTCGTGACCGAAGGAATTCTGACGCGGTTGCTGCAGACCGATCCGGAGCTGCCGGGCGTCGGCGCGATCCTGTTCGACGAGTTCCACGAGCGGCATCTGCACGGCGATCTCGGTGCGGCGCTGGCGCTCGATGTGCAGAACACCTTGCGGCCGGATCTGCGGCTGCTGGTGATGTCGGCGACGCTCGACGGCGAGCGCATCGCGCGATGGCTCGATGCGCCGCAGCTCACGAGTGCGGGGCGCAGTTATCCGGTCGAGGTCGGCTATCCGCCGGCGCGTGCCAGCGAGGACTGGCTGCCGCAGCTGCGACGCGTGGCCGAACAGGCGTTGGCCGAGACCGACGGCGACCTGCTCGTGTTCCTGCCGGGCAAGCGTGAAATCGAACGTGCGCGCGCGCTGTTGTCGGGTATGAGCGGCGATGCGACGAACCTGCAGGTGCTCGCACTGCATGGCGAGCTGTCGCTGCAGGAACAACGCGCGGCGCTCTCGCCGGCGGCGGCCGGCATGCGGCGCATCGTGCTGGCGACGAACGTGGCCGAGTCGAGCGTTACTTTGCCGGGGATTCGCGCGGTCATCGACACGGGACAGGCG
>NZ_DATIGT010000316.1:0-16277 GCF_035481375.1 Tahibacter sp. | reverse complement strand
GCCACGCCACTTCACAGGGGAAGTGCATGTCCACCGTTCAGACCTTGCTGCATCGTTGCCTCGTCGGCATCGCGATGATCTTCTCGGCCGGCGTAGGCGCAGCCGGTCTCCAGTGCACGTCGACATCGGAAGGCTATCGCTGTGAAGCATGGCCGCAGGGCGCCGACTATCGGTACGAGTGGCATCTCGCCGCCCACCTCGCCGTGACCGACGCCGATCTCGATCTCGCGCATCGCCGTCTGCGTTGCCCCAGCGGACACGCGAGCGCGATCGCAGTCACTGTGATCGCCCCCGCGGGCTACGTCGAGAGCGCGACGCAGCTGCTGCCGGCCTGTTCCGAGCTCGGCGCCGGCAACGCTGGCGCCGCCCTCGCCTCGTCGTTCTGAACTGCGCTCGCGGCGACCGACCGCCGCGACGTCAACCGCGCTGACGCAGCACTTCGAACAGTGCGACACCCGTGGCGACCGACACGTTGAGACTCTCGACCGAACCGCGCATCGGAATCCGCGCGAGAAAGTCGCACTGCTCGCGCGTCAGCCGGCGCAGTCCTTCGCCTTCGCTGCCGATCACGAGCGCGATGGGTCCCTTGAGGTCGACGCCGTAGTAGCTCTGTTCGCCTTCGCCCGCCAGACCGACCAGCCAGACGCCCATGTCCTTGAGCGCGCGCAGCGTCCGCGCGAGATTCGTCGCCGCGATGAACGGCACGCGGTCGGCGGCGCCGGCGGAGGCGCGGCGCACGATCGGCGTGATGCCGACGGCCTTGTCCTTGGTCACGACGACCGCAGTCACGCCGGCCGCCTCGGCGCTGCGCAGGCAGGCGCCGAGATTGTGCGGATCGGTGACGCCGTCGAGCACGAGCACGAGCGCCTCGCGGCCGGCGGCTTCGACGAGCGCCGCGAGATCGGCCTCGCTGCGCGGCGGCGCGGCGCGGTATTGCGCGACGACGCCCTGATGGCGCGCGCCGCCGGTCATGCGGTCGAGCAGCTCGCGCGTGCGTCCGTGCGGTTTCACGCCGAGATCGCGCGCACGTTCGGACAGTTCCTTGAGCCGCGCGTTCGTCGTGCCGGTCTCGATAAACAGTTCCACAATGTTCTTCGGATCGTGGCTCAGCGCCGCGTCGACCGAATTGATGCCTACGAGCAGCTCATGGCTCATCGCCGCTTCTTCTCCTGGTGGTCGTCCGCAACGAGACGGAAATCGATCTTGCGATCTTCCAGGCTCGCGCGCAGCACCTGGATGCGGACCGGGTCGCCGAGGCGGAATTTCAGGCCGCGGCGCTCGCCGGTCAGCAGATGCCGGATCGGATCGAAATGGTAGTAGTCGTTCGGCAGCTGCGTGATGTGCACGAGGCCCGTGACTTTCGAATCGACGAGCTCGACGAACAGGCCGAACGACGTCACGCCCGACACGATGCCGTCGAATTCGCTGCCGACGTGCTTCTCCATCCACGCGCACTTGTAGCGCTCGTCGACGTCGCGTTCCGCTTCCTCGGCGCGCCGGCCGCTGCTGGAGCAATGCACAGCCATGCTCGCCATCGTCGCCGGAGAGTAGCGATAGGTCGACGGCTTGCCCTTGGCGAGCGCGTGGCGGATCGCGCGATGCACGAGCAGGTCGGGATAGCGGCGGATCGGCGAAGTGAAGTGCGCGTAGGCATCGAGCGCGAGGCCGAAATGACCGCCGCAATCGGGCTGATATGCCGCGAGCGACTGCGAGCGCAGCAGCACCGACTCGATGAGGCTCGCGTCGGGCCGCTTCTGGATCTTCTTGATCAGCCCCGCGAAGTCGCCGGGTTCGACTTCGGTCGCCGGCGGCATCTTCAGGCTGAAATCCTTGAGGAACTCCAGCAGGTCCTGGTATTTGCCTTCCGGCGGCGGCTCGTGCACGCGATACAGAGCGGGAATGCGCAGCTTGCTCAGATACAGCGCCGCCTGCACGTTGGCGGCGATCATGCATTCCTCGATGAGCTTGTGCGCGTCGTTGCGCGGTTCGGCGCCGAGCTGCACGACCTCGCCCGACGGCGCGAGGCGGAACTTCACTTCGGCGCTCTCGAAATCGATCGCGCCGCGCTTCTTGCGCGCCTTGGCCAGCACCTTGTAGAGCTGGTACAGATGTTCAATATGCGGCATCAGGTTGCCGATCTGCGCGCGCGCGTCGGCGTCCTTTTCGCCGATCGCCTTCCACACCTGGTTGTAGGTCAGGCGCGCATGCGAGCGCATCACGGCCGGATAGAACTTCGACTTCGTGACCTCGCCGGCGTGGTCGACCTGCATGTCGCAGACCATGCACAGGCGCTCGACCTTCGGATTCAGCGAACAGATGCCGTTGGACAGCGTCTCGGGCAGCATCGGCACGACGAATCCCGGGAAATACACCGACGTCGCGCGGTCGTAGGCTTCCTTGTCGAGCGCACTTTCCGGCTGCACGTAGTGCGACACGTCGGCGATAGCGACGACGAGGCGGAACCCGCTCGAGACGGGTTCGGCGAATACCGCGTCGTCGAAATCGCGCGCGTCCTCGCCGTCGATCGTCACGAGCGGCACGCCGCGCAGATCCTTGCGCCCGGCGATTTCCGCGGCCGTGACTTCGGGCTCGACCTCGGCCGCCTCGCGCAGCGCGGCGTCGGGCCATTCATGCCGGATGTCGTGGCTCGCGATCGCCATCTCGACGATCAGCGATGGCGTCAGCCGCTCGCCGAGCACGGCCAGCACGCGGCCGATCGGTCCGCGATGCAGACCCGGCGGCTCGGTGATCTCGCAGACCACGATCTGTCCGGAACGCGCGCCGAGATCCTTGCCCGGCGCGATCAGGATGTCCTGATGCACGCGGCGGTCGTCCGGAGCGACGAGCACGAGCCCATCCTGCTCGACGATGCGGCCGACGAGACGCGGCGAGCGGCGCTCGAGCACTTCGACGATCGCGCCCTGCCGGCGCCCGCGCCGGTCGACGCCGACGATGCTGCCGAGCACGCGGTCGCCGTGCAGCACCTTGCGCATTTCGTAGGGCGACAGATACAGGTCTTCGCCGCCGGCGTCGGGCTTCAGAAACCCGTAGCCGTCGGGATTGGCGAGCACGACGCCGGGCACGAGGTCGAGCTTCTGCGCGACGCCGTAGCCGCCGCGACGGTTCTGGATCAACTGGCCGTCGCGCAGCATCGCGGCGAGCCGTTTCGTCAGCGCGCCGAAATCGCGCTCGTGCGTCAGCGACAGCGCTTTCGCGATCGCTTCGGCATTCATCAGCTGGCCCTGCTCGACGAGAAACGCGAGCAACGCCTCGCGGCTGGGAATGGGATGTTCGTAGCGCTGCAGCTCGCGTTCGGCGAACGGATCGGCTGTGACGGTCGCGGCGGCGCCCGTGCCGCGCCGCGGCTTGACGGTTGCGGCGTCCGCCGCCTGCTTGCGCGATCGCGCCGGCGCGCTTTCGGCCGGCGCCTTGCGCGGCTTGGCCGACTCGGCCGCCGCGGCGATGGCTGCCATCTTGCGCAGCGCGGAAGGCTTCGGCCCGGCGGCGGCCGGCGCCGTCGGCACCGGCGTGGGCGACACCGCGGCACGCTTGCTCCGCGCAGCGGCGCCCGCCTCCGGCATCCAGCCGGGACGTGCGGTTTTTTTCGCGCCGGCGCGCGCCGGTGTATTCGTAGTCCGTGTTTTCTTCATGTGCTCTCTCGTGGAATGAATCAGCCTCGCCGACCTGCGCAGCGATTGCAAGCCAAGCGTTGACAAGCCTGCTAGCGCTCCCTATAGTTCGCGGCCTTCGCGAAGCGGCAAACGCATCGCGCAGGCACCTGCCCAGGTGGCGGAATTGGTAGACGCACTAGTTTCAGGTACTAGCGGGGCGACCCGTGGAGGTTCGAGTCCTCTCTTGGGCACCAATCGATGAACAGAAGGCCCGCCTAGCGCGGGCCTTCTGCCGTCTGGACGATTGAAAGCCGCCCTCAGCGCGGCGTTTCGGGGGAATGCCATGGCAAGCCTGTGTCCGCATTGCAAAGATCGCAGCCTCAGTCCGTCGCGCATCGAAGCCGACCTTCCGGCTCTGTCGTGCGACGGTTGCGGCGGCAGCCTGCTTTCCCTCGTGGCCTATCGCCACTGGCGCGAGCATCAGCCCGGTCAGGCCGCCGTCGACACGGCCGACGATAGCCTCGACGAAGTCAAGGACACGTCCATCGCGCTGTGCTGCCCGAAGTGCCAGCACTTCATGACGAAGTTCCGCATGAGCGCCGATGCGCGCAACCAGATCGACCTCTGCGTGCATTGCGACGAAGCCTGGCTCGACCGCGGAGAGTGGCAGCTGCTCGACCGCCTCGCGCTCGCCGGCCGGCTGACGCTGGTGTTCACGCAGCCCTGGCAGAACCGCGTGCGCTCGACCGAGGCGGAACGCCGCGCCGAGCAGCGCTGGGGCGAGCGCCTCGGCGAACACTACGAACGCGCGCAGGAACTGCGCGAATGGCTGCGCGGCAATCCGCAGGCGCGCGAGATCCTCGCTTACGTCAATCAGGTTCGCGACGACATTCCGTTGTAAATCTGTATATCCGTAGCCATTGCGGCCTTGCGAATCCAAGCTCAGGAATGCGGGAAGAGGAGTGAGAAAACAGAGGCGCAGACCGCGCACTATTTTTCTCACGCCGCTTCACTCCTTGTTTTCAGAAGCGCTCACGCGGGCCCCGGCGCCCCCTTGAACTCGACCGTGTTGCCTTCGATGTCGTCGAAGTACAGTGAAGGTCCCTCGCCTTCCGCGCCGTAGCGCGAGCCGTAGTCGCCCGGCTTCACCCCGTGGGCGGCAAGATGGGCGCGGAGCGCATCGAGATCGAACGGCTCGATGCGCAGGCACAGGTGATCGAGATTGCGCCCTTGCATACCGGGCGCAGCGCCGCCGGCGCGGCCGAGCTTGCCGTCGACACCGACGATGTCGATCAGCGAACGGCCCGCACGCAGCTGCACGAGTCCTATCGCATCCTGACGCTTCTCGATGCGGCAGCCGACGACGTCGCAGTAGAAGCGCACGAGCGCTTCCTGGTCGCGCGCGCGCAGCACGAGATGATCGATTTCGCGAATCCGGAACGGTGGGGTCATTGGGCTCGGCAAGGCGGGTATTCGCGCGCCGGCCGCAGCGGCTGGCGCGCGGCGTCCGATCACGCGAACGGATCGCGCAGGATGATGGTGTCGTCGCGGTCGGCACCGGTCGCGACGAGCGCGAGCGGACACTCGGCGAGTTCCTCGACCGCGCGCAGGTAGGCGCGCGCCGCCGGCGGCAGCTTCGAGAATTCGCGCACGCCCGAGGTCGGCTCGCTCCAGCCCGGGAACTCGAGATAGACCGGTTTGCATTCTTCCCAGCCGGCCGCGTCGAGCGGCGCGAGCGTGCGCTGCTTGCCGCGGTATTCGTAGGCGATGCAGACCTTGATCGACGGCAGTCCGTCGAGCACGTCGAGCTTGGTGATCGCCAGACCCGAGATGCCGTTGATCTGTACCGCGCGCTTGAGCGCGACGAGATCGATCCATCCGCAGCGGCGCGGGCGGCCGGTCGTCGCGCCGAATTCGTTGCCGCGCTTGCGCAGCAGTTCGCCCATCTCGTCGTTGAGTTCGGTCGGGAACGGGCCGCCGCCGACGCGCGTCGCGTAGGCCTTCGCGATGCCGAGCACGTAGTCGATGTCGCGCGCGCCGACGCCGCAGCCGGCATAGGCGCCGCCGACCGTCGTGTTCGACGAGGTCACATAGGGATAGGTGCCGTGGTCGATGTCGAGCAGCGAGCCCTGCGCGCCTTCGAACAGGATCTTCTTGCCGGCCTTGCGCAGGTCGTAGAGGATCGTCGACACGTCGTCGACCATCGGCTTCACGTAATGGCCGAAGGTCAGCGCCTCGTCGAGCACCTTCTGGTAGTCGACCGTGTCGGCCTTGAGCCAGTTCTCGAGCACGAAGTTGTGATAGTCGACCGCGTCGCGCAGCTTGTCGGCGAGCTGGTCCGGATAGAACAGATCGGCGACGCGGATGCCGCGGCGCGCGACCTTGTCTTCGTAGGCCGGTCCGATGCCGCGTCCGGTCGTGCCGATCGCCTTGGCGCCCGAAGCCTTTTCGCGCGCCTGATCGACGGCGATGTGATACGGCATGATCAGCGGCGTCGCCGGCGAGATCTTCAGGCGCGAGCGCACGTCGACGCCCTGCTCTTCGAGTTCGGCGATCTCGGTCTTCAGCGCGGCCGGCGACAGCACGACGCCGTTGCCGATCAGGCACAGCGCCTCGTCGCGCAGGATGCCCGACGGAATCAGGTGCAACACCGTCTTCTTGCCGCCGATGACGAGCGTATGGCCGGCGTTGTGGCCGCCCTGGAAGCGCACGACGGCGCCGACTTCTTCGGTCAGCAGATCGACGATCTTGCCTTTGCCTTCGTCGCCCCACTGGGCTCCGAGGATTACGACTGATTTGCCCATGATTCCGATCCTCAAGCTGGAAACGTGATGACGCCCGCGTTCGCACGACACGCGGGCGTCGAAAACCTGGCGGAGCCCAACGTCACGACACGCTCCGCACGAGCTGCAGCGCAAGCAGCCCGATGACGATCATCGCCGCACCGGCGATGCGCAGCTCGCGCTCGCCGACGCTCTGCAGCAGCGCGGCCACGCGTTTCCACGCGGCCGGCAGCGCAAACAGGAACAGGCCCTCGACGACGAGCACGAGACACAGCGCCGCGTTGAGGTCTTTCACCGCTTATTTGCTGGTGTCGAAATAACGCAGGAGCTCGGACTTCGGGTCCAGCAGCAATACGCCATTTCCGTTACGGAACGACTCGCGATACGCCTCGAGGCTGCGCACGAAGGCGTAGAACTCGGGATCCTTGCCGTAGGCGGCGGCGTAGATCTCGGCGGCTTTCGCGTCGCCTTCGCCGCGCACCGACTGCGCGGTCTTGTTGGCCTCGGCGATCAGCACCTGGCGCTGGCGGTCGGCGTCGGCCTGGATGGTTTCGCCGGCTTCCTTGCCGCGCGCGCGCAGGTCGTTCGCGACCTGTTTGCGCTCGGCGCGCATGCGCTCGTAGACCGACGTCAGCACCGTGCCTTCCTCGGGAAAGTTGATGCCCTTGATGCGCACGTCGACGATCTGGATGCCGAGCGAGCTGCGCGTCGCCGCGTTCGCCTTGTCGCGCACGTGCGTGGTGATGTCGACGCGGCCGTCGGCGATCAGCTCGTGCAGCGGACGCGCGTTGAACTCGAAGCGCAGCGCATCCTTGACGATCGGCGTCAGGCGCAGCGTGGCCTGGTCTTCGGCGCCGCCCGACGCGCCGTAGTACAGCGCGACATCGTCGATCTTCCACTTGACGTAGAAGTCGACGAGCACGCTCTTCTTCTCGGACGTCAGATAGCGCTCGGGCTTGGTATCCAGGCCGAGGACGCGCTTGTCGAAACGCAGCACCTGCTGCACGAACGGCAGCTTCCACTGCAGGCCGGGCTCATAGCCGGCGCGCACGATGCGGCCGAACTGCAGCAGCAGCGCGGTCTCGCCTTCGCGCACGACGAACGTGGAATTGATGCCGAGCAGCACGAGCAGCGCGGCGATCATCGCGACGAACGATTTCATTGCTGGTCTCCCCGCGCCGTGCGCGTGTCGTCAGTCGTGGGCAGCATCACGCCGGCACCGGGCGCGAGGCTCGTGGCCGCGGGAACGAGCCGGTCGGTGGGCACGTTGATCAGGCTGCGGCCGTCGGTCGCGTCGACGACCTTGGCGTTGTCGCGCAGCACCGTCTGCATGGTTTCGAGATACAGGCGCTTGCGTGTGACTTCGGGCGCGGCCTTGTACTGCGTGATGAGCTGATTGAAACGGTCGGCCTCGCCTTCGGCGCGCGCGATGCGCTCGGCGCGATAGCCTTCGGACTCGGCCTTGATGCGCGCGGCCTGACCGCGCGCCTCGGGCACGACCTTATTGGCGTAAGCCTGCGCTTCGTTCTCGGTCTGCTGCTTGTTCTCGCGCGCGTTCGTCACGTCGTCGAACGCATCCTTCACCTCGTGCGGCGGCGCGACCGACTGGAAGTTCACTTCGGTCACGGCGATGCCGGCGTCGTAGCTGTCGAGCGTGGCCTGCAGCACTTTCTTGGTTTCGGCGACGAGTTCGGCGCCCTGCCCGGACAGGATCGTGTCCATCGCGCTGCCGCCGATGACCTGGCGCACGGCGCTCTCGGCCGCCTGCTTCACGGTCACGTTGTCGACGTCCTTGACGTTGAACAGATATTTCTCGGCGTCGCTGACCTGGTACTGCACGTTGAAATCGATCTGGACGATGTTCTCGTCCATCGTGAGCATGCGCACGCTGTCGGCGAGCAGGCGCACGTCCTTGATCTTGACCTTGGTCACCGTCTCGATCGGACGCGGCCATTTCAGATTGAAGCCGGGGCTCATGACGCGGGTCTTCTTGCCGAAGCGCTGCACGACGCCGACATCGCGCGCATTGACGACGCTCCAGCTGTCGAGCGCGACCCACGCGAGCAGGATGGCGATCACCGCGATGAGAATGCCGCCGCCGCTGCCGGCGCCGCCGCCCGAACCGCCGCCCAGCAGGTTGCCGAAGCGTTCGCGCAACCGTCGCAGCGTGTCTTCCATATCCGGGCCTTTCTGATTGCCGCGCCAGGGGTCGCGTTTGCCCGGCTCATTCCATGCCATGAGTTGACCTCGTCATTGCGCGCGCCGTCGCCGGCGCGCCGTGGTTGAACATCCGTCTCCGCGTCCGTCGCCGTCCGCAGTCGCCGCATCGTTCCGCCGCCGGGTCGCGCGAGCCATCCGCGACGCGTCCGCAGCATTGCCGCGGTCCGCGTCACGCACCGTCTCGCGATGAAATCCGCCGGGAATTCCGTCGCGCTACCACAAGGACAGGACAGTGGGGAAAACGGTTGTCCGGTCGGCAACCGTTGAGACGGACGCGGAAGCGTCGTCGGGGACGGATTGCGGCAGGATTGTACCGGAATCGATCGGCACGAATGCCGCCGCCCGGGGAACGATGTGGTTTCAGATCGGGACGCCCGCAGCGGACTCAAGCCCGCCGGAGGTCATGGCATCGTCGCGGGCCGATCCGCGTGCCGTCAGTCGGCGCAACATCAGTCCACGCGCGCTTCCGGCACGGTCGCGGCCAGCGCGGCACGCAGATAGCTGCCGTCGCCGTCGGCGAGGCCGAACAGCGCCTGCAGCCGCGATCGCGGCGCGTCGAGCGCGAGCAGCCAGCCGCCGTCGTCGGCCGCGGCTTCGGTGCGAACGGCACCGGCCTCGTAGAGCCGCGCCCGCAGGCGCCCCTGCGACGGCGCGAGATGCAGCTCGGTGCGCACGCGGTCGCGTCCGAGCTGCTCGACGACGGCTTCCTGCAGCAGGTCGAGCCCCAGCCCCTGCATCGCCGACAGCCAGACGCGCGGCTGCAGGCCGCCGTCGATGTCGTCGCGACGCGGCAGGGCGCCGTCGATGCTGTCGATCTTGTTGTAGACCAGCACCTGCGGCACGTCCGACGCGCCGATCTCGGCCAGCACCGCGGCGACATCGCCCATGCGCTGATCGCGTTCGGGATCGGACGCGTCGACCACATGCAGCAGCAGATCGGCGTCGCGCGTCTCGGCCAGCGTCGACTGGAACGCGGCGACGAGATCGTGCGGCAGGTCGCGGATGAAGCCGACCGTGTCGGCAAGCACGAACGGGCCGCAGGGCAGTCCGTCGATGCGGCGCAGGGTCGGGTCGAGCGTCGCGAACAACTGATCGGCGGCGTAGACGCTCGCGCCGCTGAGCCGGTTGAACAAGGTCGACTTGCCCGCGTTGGTATAGCCGACCAGCGACACCAGCGGCACCGCGTTGCGCAGCCGGCTGCGGCGCGTCTGCTCGCGCTGCTGGGCAACCTTGTCGAGGCGCTCCTGCAACTGCTGGATACGGCCGCGCAGCAGGCGGCGATCGAGTTCGAGCTTGGTTTCGCCGGGGCCGCGCAGGCCGATCGAGCCGCCGCGCTGGCTGTCGAGACCGCTCCAGCCGCGCACCGCGCGCGTGGCCATGTGCTTGAGCTGGGCGAGTTCGACCTGAAGCTTGCCTTCGTGCGAGCGCGCGCGCAGCGCGAAGATATCGAGGATCAGGCCGGTGCGGCCGATCACGCGGCACTCGCAGTATTTCTCGAGATTGCGCTCCTGCACCGGACTCAGGATGTCGTTGACGAGGATCAGGTCGGCGTCGTTGGCCAGCTTGACCTCGCGCAGTTCGTCGACCTTGCCGGTGCCGAGCAGGAAGCGCGCGTTCGGCGTGTCGACGCGCGCGAACAGCTGCGCGACGACGCCGGCGCCGGCCGACGCGGCGAGTTCGGCGAACTCGGCCAGACGCGCGGCCGCGTCGGAGTCGCCGGCCCGTATCGTCTGGACGAGCACGGCGCGCTCGCCCTTTGCAGCGCGATCGTACAGAGCGCTCAGCCTTCGTGCGTGTCGGCGTGGTCGGCGTCGGCGTGATCGCCGCCGCCCTGGCCGTGATGGCCCTCGCCGAGCCGGACGTTGCGGCTCGGGACGACGGTCGAGATCGCGTGCTTGTAGACCATCTGGCTGACCGTGTTGCGCAACAGCACGACGAACTGGTCAAACGATTCGATCGTGCCCTGGAGCTTGATGCCGTTGACGAGGTAGATCGACACCGGCACACGCTCACGGCGCAACGCGTTCAGAAACGGATCCTGCAGCGACTGCCCTTTTGACATTGGTGATTCTCCTGGAGCGAACCGGAAAAAAAGCAGCGGGGAATGCGCGCCAGAACCCGGCGCCCCGGTCCAAGTGTCCGGATCTTAACCGGGATTGAATGCGGCGAGAACGTCGACCGCGTTATGAAACGCGCGTCGGACGTGCGCCATCGAGAAACAGGTTCAGCGCGCTGGCGGCGGTCTCGGCGAGACCGGCACGCTCCGGGTCGAGCCAGCGCGCGTCGAGTTCGGCACGCAGCATCGTGATCTGGCGCTTGGCGAGCTGCCGCGTCGCGAAGACGCCGCGGTCGCGCAGTTCGTCGCCGGAAAACTCGCCGTCGAGGTACTGCCAGACCTGCCGATAGCCGACCGCACGCATCGCCGGCAGGTGGGGATGAATGCCGGCACGTGCGCGCAGCGCCTGCACTTCCTCGATCAGCCCGCCCGCGAGCATCGCGTCGAAGCGTTCCGCGATGCGCGCGTGCAATGGACCGCGGTCGTCCGGCACGAGCGCGAGGCGCAGCAGCCGGTACGGCGGCCGCTGTTCGCGACCCTGCTGCTGTTCGCTGAGCGGACGCCCGCCCAGCGCGATGACTTCGAGCGCGCGCAGCACGCGCTGCGTGTCGCTGGCGCGGATGCGCGCGGCCGAGACCGGATCCGCCGCGGCCAGCCGTGCATGCAGCGCGGCGAGCCCGTCGCGCGCCAGATCGGCCTGCAATTGCGCGCGCCGTGCGGGATCGGAGGCCGGGAGTTCGGAAAACCCGCGCATCAGCGCGCGGAAATAGAGCCCGGTGCCGCCGACGAGCAGCGGAATCCGGCCCTGCGCCGTGATCGAGCCCATCTCGCGCAGCGCATCGCTGCGGAATTCCCCGGCCGAATAGGGCTCGTGCGGTTCGCGGATGTCGATGAGCCGGTGCGGATACCGAGCGAGCGTCGCCGCGTCAGGCTTCGCGCTGCCAATATCGAGCCCGCGATAGACCAGTGCCGAGTCGACGCTGATCAGCTCCAGCGGAAAGCGTTCGGCCAGCACGCAGGCCAGCGCCGTCTTGCCCGAGGCGGTAGGCCCCATGAGCGCGACGGCGAGCGGACGGGTGTCGATGGCGGACATCCGGCAATTCTAGCGGCATCGCCACGGCGGTGGCGGCCGCGGCGCGCGCTGCATTAATCCACAAAGGATGAAATAGAGGGGAGTGGTCAGCAGCCAGAGGCGCAGTGACGACCGCTTTCTCCAGTTCCTGCCTACTCCCCCTCTAGCTGCTGGACACGCCCTACTTCCCCGCAGGCGCCGCTCCGCGCCCTTCCCCGCCGACGCCCATTTCCGCGAGCAGGTTCTTCGCGCCGTCGATCTTGTCCATGACCCAGAGCATGTAGCGCACGTCGACCTGGATCGAGCGGGTCAGCTTCGGATCGAAGATCCAGTCCGCGCTGACGCTGTCCCAGTTGCCGTCGAACGCGAGGCCGACGAGGCGGCCCTGCGCGTCGATCGCCGGCGAGCCGGAGTTGCCGCCGGTGATGTCGAGGTCGGCGAGGAAGTTGACCGGCAGCGCGCCGCTCTTGGCCGAGGCATAAGGGCCGTAGTCGCGCGCGACGAGCGTCTTGTATTCGCCGGCCGGCGTGTCGAACGGATCGTCGCCGGTGGTCTTCGCGACGATACCGTCGCCGGTCGTGAACGCGGTGAACTCCACGCCGTCCTTCTTGAAGCCCTGCACCTGGCCGAAGGTCACGCGCAGCGAGCTGTTGGCGTCCGGATACACCGGCTGCTTCAGCGATTCGTTGTACGCGATCATGCCCTGCATATAGCGCGGACGCAGGCGCAGTTCGTCGCCCTGGCGCTGCTTGCGCGCGTTCTCGATCGCGAGCAGGTCGGGCATCAGCGCGACCATGAACTTCAGCGCGGTGTCGCCGGAGGCCTCCAGTTCGCTGCGCCTGGCCTTGAACAGCTTCAGGCGTTCGTCGACGTTCGTCAGGCGCGTGCCCGCGTACAGCGCATCGACCTTCTGCACGAGCGCCGCATCGTCGTTCGCCGCGGCGCCGAGCCAGGCGTCGAGCGCGGCGACGCGCTGATCCTGCGGCAGCTTCACGTACGCGCGCAGGAAATGCGTGAACAGCTGCTCGTCGACGGCCGGATCCATGCGCCGCTCCCATTGTTTGAGCGTGCCTTCGATCTTGGGCTCGTCGCGCGTCTGGAAACCCTGCTCGCGCTGCAGGTCCGGCTTGGCGCGTTCGCTGGCCGTGCGATAGATGTGGTACGACGCGTTGTACAGGAATGTGCGATTGAGATAACCGAGCACCAGATCGCGCTCGCGCACGCTGCGCTGCTGCGCGAGCACGCCGCGCAGCTCGCCGATGTCGGCGGCCAGCGCCGCGTTCTCGCCGCCCTGCGCGCGCAGCCAGCCGAGCAACGCGTCTTCCTTGGCGGTCTTGGTGTCCACGGCGCGCGCCTTTGCCAGGCCTTCGAGCTGGCCGCGGAAGTTCTTCAGGTAGTTGTTGAAGCCGGCGACGGTGTTGGCGTACTTCACCGCGACCGCCGCGTCCTTCGCGCCCGCGCGATTGATGATGTCGAGGATCTCGGTGTACCAGCGGATGTTGGTCGGATACTGCCAGTCGATCGCGTCGCGCGTTTCCTCGGCGAGGCGGTAGCGGTTCGTGCGTCCCGGATAGCCCGCGACCATGACGAAGTCGCCGGCTTCCAGGCCGTTCGCATTGAGCGGCAGCACGTGCCTGGGCTTGAACGGCACGTTGTCCTTCGCATACGGCTTGGAGCTGCCGTCCTTGGCGACGTAGGCGCGCAGGAAGCTGAAATCGCCGGTGTGGCGCGGCCACATCCAGTTGTCGACGTCGCCGCCGAACTTGCCGATCGCCGATGGCGGCGCATAGACGAGACGCACGTCCTTGATCTCGCGCTGGCGCACGAGCTGGAAGCTGTAGCCGCCGTGAAAATTGTATACATCGCACTTGATGCCGGGCTTCTCGCATTTCGCGACCGCGGACTTCTGCGCCTTGTCGATGGCTTCGTAGCGCGCGAGGCCGCCGAGCTTGGGATCGATCCTGCCGACGATCTCGCGCGTGATGTCGCGGATCTCGTCGGTCACGTAGACGCGCTGGTTCGGGTCGCCGGGCAGCTCCTCGGCCTGCGTGCGCGCGAGGAACCCGTCCTTGATGAGATTCTTCTCGGCCGTCGAGTTGTACTGGATCGCGCCGTAGGCGCAGTGGTGGTTCGTGACGACGAGCCCTTCGGGCGACACGAACGACGCGGTGCAGCCGCCGATGCTGACGACGGCGCCCATGGTCGGGCCGGTCAGATCGGTCAGCCGGGACGGATCGAGTTCGAGACCGCGCGCCTTGAGCTGGCTCGCGATCGCCGGCAGCTGCGCCGGCTGCCACATGCCCTCATCGGCCGCGGCGAACGTGGTGAAGCAGGCGGCTACGGCCGTGACGAGAACTCGACGCAAGGCGGGACACTCCAGCAGAAGGGTTGGCGGAATCGTGCGGCGCCGCGGCGCGCCAGGCGGCAGCGGCGACGTGACGGGCGGTTATGCCGCCGGCCGGCAGTGCCCGCCAGCGCCAGAAGTCATGACGGAACCGTTGCCGGAACCGGTCGGGTCCCCGCGCGTCCGGTAGGGGCGGCGCATGCCCCCGCCACCGGAACGTGGACGTTTTTTCGCTGCTTGCCTGCGCACTTCATGCCGCCTCGCCGTGCCGGGTGCGACACTCGGGCCATGAATCCGATCCGCGAACTCGCCGCGCGCCTGCGGCAGGCCCGGCAGGTGCTGGTGCTGACCGGCGCCGGCATCTCGGCCGAGTCCGGCATTGCGACCTTCCGCGATGCGCAGAGCGGCCTGTGGTCGCGCTTTCGTCCCGAAGACCTCGCCACGCCGGAAGCTTTCCGCCGCGATCCCGCACTCGTCTGGCGCTGGTATGCCTGGCGTCGCGAGCAGGTCGCGCAGGCGCAGCCGAACGCGGCGCATCGCGCGCTCGTCGACATTGCGCAGCGCGTGCCGACCACGCTGGTCACGCAGAACGTCGACGATCTGCACCAGCGCGCGGGCTCGCCCGACGTGATCGCGCTGCACGGTTCGATCGCACGCACGATCTGCTCGGTCACGAAACTCAACATCGACGCCGACTGGCTCGCCGCGCATCCGGGCGAACCGCCGCGTTCGCCGCATCACGCCGACGGACTCGCCCGGCCGGGCGTGGTCTGGTTCGGCGAAAACCTGCCGCCCGATGCGCTCGATCGCGCCGAAGCGGCTGCGCGCGCCTGCGACGTCGTGCTCGCGATCGGCACCTCGGCGTTGGTCTATCCGGCCGCGGGCCTGCCGGGCACCGCCCAGCGAAACGGCGCGTGGTTCGCCGAAATCAATCCGCAGGCCACGCCGCTGACGCCGACCGCCGATCTCGCGGTCGCGCAGGCTGCCGGCACGGCCATGCCGGCGGTGCTCGCCGCCTGGGAGGAATACGCATGAACTGGTTTCGCCGCTGTGCGGCCATCGCATTGCTCGCATCGCTGTCGGCCTGCGCGACGCGCCCTGCCGTCGTCGCCGGCGGGCCGGTCACGCCGGCGCTGCCCTACGAGGTCGCCGCCGAACCCGAACGCTACGGCAACGCCGAGGTCATCTGGGGCGGCATGATCCTCGCGATCGACAACCGCGAGAGCACGACCGAAGTCACCATCCTCGGCTATCCGCTCGACGCGGCGCAGCGGCCCGTACCCGCGGCCGGCACGCGCGGCCGCTTCATCATCGTGCTGCCGGGCTACGTCGAACGCCACGACTATCCCGACGGACTGTTCGTCACGCTGACCGGCCGGCTCGCCGGAACGCGCGCCGGCCGTGTCGGCGAACACGCCTACGTGTTTCCGCTCGTCGAAGCCGCGCATGTGCACCGCTGGCCGCCGGGCTTCCAGTTCGACCGGCCGCAATGGCATTTTGGCGTGGGGGTCGGCGTGAGGTTGTGATAGCCGGGAATCGGGAATCGGATGATCGGTTTCGGCGTGCCGGAACGTTCCGGACGCTGCGACCACTTCGTTGACGAGGAAAACGGATGAAGTTCACGTTGATTCTTTCGATCCTGCTTGCCCTGCCGGCGGCGACCGGTGCGGCCGGACTGGCGGCGGCCTTTCCGCAGCTCGCGAAGCTCGATCTGCCCGACGAAGGCATCACCGTCATGTATCCGCGCGAGCGCGCCGGCACGCCGGCGGCGCCGGCCTGGATCGAGGAATACAAGGCCGCCGGCGTCTATGCGTCGGCGCCGCTGACGTTGCGGCTCGGCGACCTGCCGCCGCTGACGCTGGCCTGCGATTCGGGCGGCAGCGCCGACCCGAGCTGCCGCCTGCTGCGCGACCCGGCCGACGCGAGCGTCGACGTGTTCGCGGCGCCCGGCACGCAGTTCGTGTTCCTGCCCGATGCGCGCATCTACGTCGGCGGACACGCGAACACTTTCTACGACGAGCGCAAGTTGTATACCTGGGAAAAGAATCGCTTCGTGGAAACGCCGCAGGCGCTGCGCCACGTCGGCGTGACCGGCGCGCTGAAGCAGGCGATCGCGCTGCAGCGCACGCCGGGCGGCGCACCGATGGGCGTCTCCCTGCCGGCCGGCACGCGCGTGACCGTGCTCGTCAAC
>NZ_DATIGT010000315.1:0-5539 GCF_035481375.1 Tahibacter sp. | reverse complement strand
GGCGGCGGGCCGTTTCGTTTTTCGGGCTCGCGCGCAGACATACGTCCGCGAAGAACGGAAACGGCGGCGGAACGGCTCACCGGACTTGTGATGCGTTCCACAATATCGCTTTTTTATTATGACGATTTCGGTAATACGTATACGATTGAAATTTAGTTTCGTGCTGCTAGGATCGGTGCCACGCCCGCAGTCCGTGCGGCGGCCTGGTCCCGGGAGCCCGCATGTTCGCAGCCATACGCAAGTTGTTCGGCCGACCGGCGCCCACGCCGGCACCGGCAGCAAGGCCGCTGACGCACGGAAGCCCGCATGCGCCGCGCTACGACGCGCAGCTCGTGCCGCAGCTCACCCATGACCATCGCGAACTCGTGCATGCCTACGAGCAGATCGGACTCCTGCCCGAACGGGATCGCTGGGATCTGCTGCCGGCTCAACTGCTCGCCTTCAAGTCGCAACTCGAAGCGCACCTGCTCGCCGAGAACGTGCGCTTCTACAACTACGTCGAATACACGCTGCGCGACGACGAAGAGAACTTCAATCTGATCCGCGACTTTCGCCGCGAGATGAACGCGATCGCGCGCGGCGTCATCGATTTCGTCAAGAAATACCAGCAGCCGGTCGTGACCTCCGCTGCGCGCGGCGCGTTCATCGCCGACTACCGTCACGTCGGCACGCTGCTCGTGCAGCGCATCGAGCGCGAGGAAGGCAGTCTCTATCCGCTGTACCAGAACGGCTGAGGCCACGCGCAAAGGGCCTCGCAGCGGCCGCGCGATCACGCGCGGGCGTCGAAACGACACCGGCCCGGCGATGTCCGTGCCGGCGACAGGAGGGAGGGGGGCCGCAACGCTGCGGCAGCAAGGCATCGCAACACGTAGTACGGCGCGACACCGGATGCCGTGGCGGCTTCCGGCGGTTCCGCGCCTTCATGAGGAGGAGTCAGCCGTGTCCGCATTACTCGAACAGGTCTTCACGCCGGACGTGCGTGAACTGCGCGACGCCCTGCACACGCACCGCGTCTTCGACGCAATCCGCGATATGGATTCGCTGCGTGCATTCATGCAGATCCACGTCTTTGCGGTCTGGGACTTCATGTCCCTGGCCAAGCGCCTGCAGCGCGACCTCACCTGCGTCGACCTGCCGTGGATGCCGCCGCCGGACATAGAAGCGGCGCACCTCATCAACGAGATCATCCTCGGCGAGGAGACGGACACGGGCCCGGACGGCCATCCGATCAGCCATCTCGATCTCTATCTCGCGGCGATGCGCGAAGTCGGCGCCGACACGCGGCAGTTCCAGCAGTTCCTGACGCTCGTGCGCGACCGCGTTCCGGTCGAGAACGCGCTCGGCCGCGTCGGCGCGCCGGCCTGCGTCATCGATTTCGTCACGCACACGCTGCGCGTCGCGATCGGCGAACGCACGCTCGTCGTCATGGCCAATTTCTTCTACGGCCGCGAGAACGTGATTCCGGGCATGTTCCAGCGTCTGCTCGACAGCTGGGGACTCGACCGCCTGCAGGCGCCGTCGTTCGTGTATTACCTCGACCGTCACATCGAACTCGACGGCGATGCGCACGGACCCGCGGCCGAAGCCATCATCGACCGCGCGCTGGCGCGCGAACCCGAACTCGTCGACGCCGTCCGCAAGGCCGCGATCGCGAGCCTGACCACGCGCCGCGAACTCTGGGACGGCACGGCCAAGCTGCTCGGCCGCCTCTCGCGCAGCCCGCGCCGCGCCGGCGCGGCATTCTGACCGAACGCGCCTCGCAACCGTCAGCCGCCGGGCCCCGTGCCTGGCGGCTCTTGTGCGAGTACGCCGCCGTCCCTACCTTCCGGGTTCGCATCCCGGAGGCGCCATGGCCGACAGTTTTCACGCGACGACCATCGTTTCGGTACGCCGCAACGGCAAAGTCGTCATCGGCGGCGACGGCCAGGTAACGCTCGGCCACACCGTCGTCAAATCCAACGCGCGCAAGCTGCGGCGGCTTGGCCGCGGCGACGTGCTCGCCGGCTTCGCCGGCGCGACCGCCGACGCATTCACGCTGTTCGAGCTGTTCGAGGACAAGCTCGCCAAGCACGGCAACCAGCTGGTCCGCGCCGCCGTGGAGCTGGCCAAGGAATGGCGCACCGACCGCCGCCTCGGACGTCTCGAAGCGATGCTTGCGGTCGCCGACCGCGACAGCTCGCTGCTGATCTCCGGCAACGGCGACGTGCTCGAGCCCGAAAACGGCCTGATCGCGATCGGATCCGGCGGCCCTTACGCACAGGCCGCCGCCAAGGCGCTGCTCGAGAACACCGAGCTCGACGCGCGCACCATCGTCGAACGCGCGCTCAAGATCGCCGGCGACATCTGCATCTACACCAACCATTCGATCGCCATCGAGGAACTCGACGGCGCCGTGACCGCGGTTACCCAGGCCTGAGGGCCGACGTCCCCGCGCCGCGCCTCCCTGCCGGAATCCTGACCGCATGTCCGAACTCACGCCCCGCGAAATCGTCAACGAACTCGACCGCTACATCGTCGGCCAGCACGCCGCCAAGCGCGCGGTCGCGATCGCGCTGCGCAACCGCTGGCGCCGCATGCAGCTCGAGCCGTCGCTGCGCGACGAAGTCACGCCGAAGAACATTCTGATGATCGGCCCGACCGGCGTGGGCAAGACCGAGATCGCGCGCCGCCTCGCCGGGCTCGCGAACGCGCCGTTCATCAAGGTTGAAGCGACCAAGTTCACCGAGGTCGGCTACGTCGGCAAGGATGTCGAGTCGATCGTGCGCGACCTCGCCGACATGGCCTGGAAGATGACGCGCGAACAGGCCAAGGCGCGCGTGAAGACGACGGCCGAGGACCGTGCCGAGGAACGCATCCTCGACGCGCTGCTGCCGCGGCGCGCCAGCACCTGGGAAAAGACGCCGGCCGACCCCGGCGATTCGGACACGCGACAGAAACTGCGCAAGCAGTTGCGCGAGGGCAAGCTCGACGACCGCGAGATCGACCTCGAGACCAACGTGAATCTCGGCGTCGAGATCGCCGCGCCGCCGGGCATGGAGGAAATGAGCCAGCAGCTGCGCGGCATGTTCCAGTCGCTCGCCGGCAGCCGCACGCAGTCGCGCAAGCTCACGATCAAGGCGGCCTGGCCGATCCTGCTCGAAGAGGAAGCCGGCAAGCTGCTCAACGAGGACGAACTCAAGGCCGAGGCGCTGCGCAACTGCGAGCAGAACGGCATCGTCTTCATCGACGAAATCGACAAGGTCGCCCAGCGCGGCGAATGGCACGGCGCCGGCATCAGCCGCGAGGGCGTGCAGCGCGACCTGCTGCCGCTCGTCGAAGGCTCGACCGTCTCGACGAAATACGGCGTCATCAAGACCGACCACATCCTGTTCATCGCCTCGGGCGCGTTCTCGCTGGCCAAGCCTTCGGACCTGATTCCGGAACTGCAGGGCCGCTTTCCGATCCGCGTCGAACTCGGCGCACTGAGCAGCGACGACTTCGTGCGCATCCTGCGCGAGCCGCACAACGCGCTGACCAAGCAATACACGGCGCTGCTCGCGACCGAAGGCGTCACGCTGGAATTCACCGATGACGGCGTCTCGCGACTCGCCGCGATCGCCTGTCTCGTCAACGAACGCACCGAGAACATCGGCGCGCGAAGGCTGCATACCGTGCTCGAAAGACTGCTCGACCTGATCTCGTTCGAGGCGCCCGACCGCAGCGGCACGCACTACCGCATCGATGCCGCGTACGTCGACGCGCACCTGGGCGAGCTCGTCAAGGACGAGGACCACTCGCGGTATATTTTGTAATATTTGCTACGGCGGCAAACCAGAGACGACGTGAAGAGTCGAGAGGAGCGAGAAGCGAGTAACGGCAAAGGTTCTCGCGGACTCACTCGTTTCTCACTCCTCCACTCGTTCCTGCTTCAGGTGCCGCGCGGCTTCGCGCGCGCGGTCGGCGCGGCCGTCCACGGATCGTCTGGCCACGGATGCCGCGGATAGCGGCCTTTCAGTTCTTTCTTGACCTCGGGATAGGTGCGCTCCCAGAAGCCCTTGAGGTCCTGCGTGACCTGGATCGGCCGCTGGCCCGGCGACAGCAGATGCAAAGTCAGCGGCACGCGTCCCTGCGCGATGCGCGGCGTGTCGGCGAGGCCGAACAGTTCCTGCAGCTTGACCGCCAGCACGGGCGACTGGCCTTCGGTGTAGTCGATGCGGCGTTCGTTGCCGCTGGGCACCGTGATGCTGACCGGCGCCTGCGCATCGAGCGCGCGGCGCTGGTCGTAGTCGAGCATGCCCGACAGCGCCTGCGACAGTTCCTCCGCGCGCAGCGCGTCGATGCGCGACTTGCCGTCGAGATACGGCGCGAGCCAATCCTCGAGCGTCGCGAGCAGCACGGCATCGGACAGATCCGGCAAGCCGAGTTCCGGGCACCAGCCGCGCAGCGCGATCACGCGCCGGCGCAGTTCGCGCGCGTTGTCGCTCCACGGCAGCACGTCGAGTCCGGCGTCGCGCACGGCCGCGATCAGCGCGGGCACCGCGTCGGCCGGCGTCACCGCGACCTGACGGCGGCCCAGCGTGAGTTGCGCGAAGCGGCGCTCCTCGAACGCCTCGACCGCGCGCTTGGCCGCATTCCAGCGCACCGCGCGCACGTTCGCGAAGCGCTCGGGGAAGTCGCGTTCGAGCAGATCGGAATCGAACGGTGCTGCCGACAGGATCAGGCTGTCCTTGTCTTCGAGCCGCAGATCCAGCGCGATCAGCCAGGGTTCGCCGTAGAGCGCCGTGTTGTCGTGCAGGCGCGCGCCGCGGCCGTTCGACAGCGCATAGCGCCGCGGATTGGCCGGATCCTGCTTCGCGACGCGATCGGGAAACGCATGCAGCAGCAGATCGCCGATGCGATGCGCATCGCCACTGTCGCGCGCGGCTGCATCGCTGCGCAGACGCCGGCGCCAGCCGCCGCTGGCCTGTTCCAGCGCCGCAAGGGCGCCGCTGTCGGCTTCGCGCGCGCCGCGCGCGCCGTCGCGGCGCCATGCGTGCAGCGCCGCGATACGCAGCCGGAAATCGTCGCTGCGGCCGGCCTCGCCGCGCAGTGGGCTGCGCGCATCAAGCGCCGCGAGCAGATCCGCCACGAGCGCACGATCGCGCGCCGGCGCACGTACGGCAGCCGCGGCAAGCCGCGGCGTCGCGCCCAGTTCGAGCAGCTGCCGGCCGAGCGGCGTGATGCGCCGGCTCGCATCGAGCGCGCCGAGCAGCACGAGCAGCTCGCGCGCCTGTGCCAGATTGCCGGGCGGCGGCGCATCGAGCCACGGCAGGCTGTCGGCGCCCCAGGCCGCGAGCTCCAGCGCCAGATTGGATAGTTCCACATGTTCCAGTTCGGGTTTGCGCGACGGTTCGAGCCGCTGGCTCTGCGGCCACAGCCGGTATGCGCGGCCCGCAGCGACACGGCCCGCGCGACCCGCGCGCTGATCCGCCGAGGCTTGCGAGATCGCAACCGTCTGCAGCCGCGTGAATCCGGAATTCGGATCGAAGCGCGGCTCGCGCGCCTGTCCCGTGTCGATGAC
>NZ_DATIGT010000314.1:0-9010 GCF_035481375.1 Tahibacter sp. | reverse complement strand
CGGCGAGCCGCGCTCGCCGGCGAGCGCGGCGGCATCGAGCCGGAACGGAAACGCGTGTACCTCGAAGGCGGGTTGTCCCGCGCGCAGCGCCGCGTCGGCGAGGGTGTAGATCTCCTCGATCGCCGCGTCGCCCATCGCGTAGCAGCCGATCGACACGCAGCTGCCGTGCACCATGAGGAAGTCGCCGGTATAGCCGTGCGCGCGCTCGTAGGCGTTCGGATAGCCGAGATTGAACGCGAGGTGATAGCGGCTCGCCGGATTCAGCTGCCCGCGCGCGACGCGGTAGAAGCCCTCGGGCGCCTGGTTGTCGCCCTGGCGCCGCTTCGGGCCGAGGTCGCCCGAGTAGCGGCAGATCGGATACGTGCGAAACAGCGTGTAGCCGCCGTCGCGGCCGGCCATCCACAGTTCCAGTTCGCCTTCGCGCTTGAAGATGCGCACGAACACCGGCGCGCCGATCTGAAGCCCGAGCGGCTTCAGATCGCGCTGCAGCGCCGGCGTCACGCGCGCCGCGGCATCGCCGGCGCGCGTCGCCGCGTTGGCGTCGAGCGCATTCAACAGCGTGCGTCCGGTAGTCGGCGAAAGAACGAGTGCCGCGATGCCCGCGACAGCGATGAGCGACAGCACGACGAGGGCACGCAGCATGTCCGGTTCCGGGGAAGGGCGACGCGAGTGTATCGGCGTGGCGGTCGGGGCGGGGTCGAGGAAAAGCAGAACCTGGCGAGTGGCAGGTAGCAACCAGGGACAGCGCGCCGCGTTTCCTCCGGTTCCTGCCCGGCAATCCCGAGTTCCTGTCCGCGAGCGCGCCGCGCGGGTATCGGCACGGCAGTCGATGCGGAATCGACTCAGCCGTTGCCGATGGTCAGATGCAGCGGCGGTTCCGGTTCGCGCCGTAACCCGAGGCGTTCGCGCAGGTCCAGCAGTGCGTCGCAGCGCACCGGATACCAGACGTAACCCTGCATTTCGCGGGGCATCGGATCGAACTCGAACGCGACACGCTCGCCCTCGCCGACGCCCCACAGCGACGGGTCGGCCGGTTCCTCGCCGCGTATCACGGAGACGTGCGTGCCCCAGAGCGGACTTTGCAGACTGCGCACGCGCCGATGTGCAATGAGGTACTGATGCCGCAGATAGCGCCCCAGTTCGGGATCGCCGTCGAGGATCAGCCACCAGCGCGTACTGCCGCCGTCACGCCGCCGATGCGAGCCGGGGCGCAGCTCGGGACTGAAACGCAGGGTTCCGCTGGACTTCATGACACGCGCATGAGGAAAAGAAACCAAAGGTTAGCGGACAGGAACGGGAGGAAGCGCGCGTCGGCACGGCCTTGCCGAAAGCGTCGGACAGCACCGACCTCTGGTTCCTACCTACTGACGTCGGGTTCCTGCTTCTCCCCCTGCTCCGCCAGCGCAACCCGATTCCGCCCCTCGTGCTTCGCGCGATACAGCGCCGCGTCGGCACGCGCGAGCAACTGCTCGGCGGCGCCGGTGTCCTCGGGCAGCGTCGCCGCCGCGCCGATCGACACCGTCACGCCGCAGGTGCCGGAAACGGACGCGCAGAGCCGCCGGCCGAGTTCGCCGGCCGCGGCGAGATCGCAGTGCGGCACGACGAGGCAGAACTCCTCGCCGCCGAAACGCGCGACGAGCGTGTTGTCGCGCACGCCGCGCACGAGTGCCGCGGCGACGCAGCGCAGCACGGTGTCGCCGGCGAGATGGCCGTGCGCGTCGTTGTAGGCCTTGAAGTGATCGACATCGGCGAGCAGCAGTGCGACCGGGCGCCGCGTCTGCGCCGCGGCGGCCAGCGCGGCGGCGAGAAACGCATCGAAGCGGCGCCGGTTGGCGACGCCGGTCAGGCCGTCGCGTTCGGCGAGATCGCGCAATTGCGTATTGGCCTGTTCGAGTTCGGCCGTATGCGCACGCACGAGCGCCTGCAGCTGCCGGTTGCGCGCATCGAGCCGGCGGATCCGCGCGCGCAGCCCGACGCTGAGCACGAACGCGAGCACCGCAACGCCGAGCAGCGCGAGCAGCAATTGCAGGCTGCCGCGCTGGTACCAGCGCGGCACGATGCGCAGATCCAGCGCCTGAGCCGGAAACACCTGTCCGCTGCCGGCACGCGCGCGCACCTCGAAACGGTAGGCGCCAGGCGGCAGTAGCGCATAGCTGAATTCGGCGCGCGTGCTCCAGTCCGACCATCCCTCGTCGAGGCCGATCACGCGCGCCTGGAATTGCGGCGGCGTCGACGACGACAGATCGACGAGCCCCGCACGAAGCCGCAGCGTGCCGGCGCCGTAGTCGATCGCGGCTTCGCGTCCGAGCGGCAGCGCGCGACTCGTGCCGTCGCGCCGCAGCAGCTGCACCGACTGCAGCCGCAGCATCGGTTCGATCTGCCGCGGCGACGCCGCCGCGGCGTCGTAATGCAGCACGCGCCCGTCGCTGCCGACGACGACGTCGCCGTCGGGCAGCGCCGTCAGCGACTCGATCGCGCCGGTGCCGCGGTCGATCGCATCGACGCGCTGCCAGCGCTTCGCGGCATCGCGCCGGTAGACGCTGAGGAAGGAATACGCCCAGGCGACGCCACCGACGCCCTCGCGCAGATGCACGATCTCCTTCGCCGGCAGCAGCGCGGCGAGTCCGTCGAGCGCATCGGCCGCAAACCGCTCGCCGTTCCAGCGAAACAGCCCGGCCTCGGTGCTCGCATACACCGCACCGCCGAGTTCGCTGACCACCGCCGAATCCGGTCCGCCGAGACCGACCTGCGCGTCGAAGCGTTCGATCTGCGGCGGCTGCGCCGGA
This sequence comes from Tahibacter sp., assembly GCF_035481375.1. Lineage (GTDB taxonomy): Bacteria > Pseudomonadota > Gammaproteobacteria > Xanthomonadales > Rhodanobacteraceae > Tahibacter. The sequence goes on along the minus strand of NZ_DATIGT010000314.1, from coordinate 6,224 downwards.
TCGGCCGCCACGCGCACGCGCAGCAGTCCGTTGTCGTCGCTGCCGAGCCACGCGGTATCCGGCGCGGTGTCGACGAGGCTCATGACGCGCGCCTGGAGTTCGGTGTGCGGCGTCTCGATCTGCCAGCCATCCGCCGCGCGGCGCAGCAGCGCGAATCCGCTTTCCGTGCCGACCCACGCACGCGTCGGATCGAAGCGCGAGCGCGCGAGCAGACGCGGATAGAGATCGTCGGGCCCGAGCCGCGAACCGTCGGCGCGCCGCAGTCCGTAGCTGTCGGCGAGCACGCTGGCCGCGCCGTCGGACAGCCGGCTCCAGGCTTCGCCTTCGTAGTCCGTGTCGGCCGTGAACGACTGCGTCGTGCCGGCGCCGTTCCAGGGAACGGTGAGTTCGCCGATCGTCGTCAGCACGCGCAGCAGACCGGCGTCGTACTGCACATCGTGAACGCCGCCGCGCACGCCGGCCTCGCTGCCGTAGACGTTCCAGGCCGCCGGCCACGGCAGGCGCACGACGCCGGCATCGTCGACGACGAGCAGCGCGCCGTCACCGTCGACCGCGAGATTGCCCTGGAACGTCGTGCCGAGGCTGATCTGCCGCACCGAACCCGCGTCGACGTCGACGACGCGCAGCAGACCGTCGTCGCCGGCATAAGCCGCGTGACGCGCGTCGAGCAGGATGCCGTCGTTGAAATGGCGCGTATCGCCGTCGCCGAGCACCGGGCGCAGCCGGCCGTCCTCGAGCACGGCGAGCCGCGGCGTCTGGTCGTGCACGAGCAGGCGCTTCGCATCGAGCGACAGCAGCGTGAACGCCGGCTCTTTCGCGAACTGCTCGCCGCCCGGAATCAGTTCGAAGCGATCGCCGACGCGCCGCTTCAGTCCTTCGCCGCGCCAGTTCACGACGAGATCGCCCGCATGCCCGACGATGCCGCCGAAGCGCTCCGGCGCATGCCAGATGCCGCGTCGGCGCCCTTCCCCGTCGATCTCGAACAGCCAGCGCAGCGCGCGGAAATAGAGACTGTCGCCGTGCTCGACGATGTCCCAGACGTCGACGAAACCCTGCGGCCCGACATCGGCGGCAAAGGCACCCGCGTAGTCGATCAGACGCTCGCCGCCTTCGGGCGTGCGCTCGATCCGGCCGAAGCTGTCGGTCGCGCCGTACCAGAGCCGGCCGCGGCGATCGCGCACCAGCGTGCGCACCGTGCCCGGCCGCGGCAGCGCGATCGACTCCCAGCGCACGCCGTCGAAACGCAGGATCGCATCGCTCGCACCGACGTAGAGCAGCCCGTCGTCGCTGCGCGCGACCGCGAAATACTGCGGATAGATATCGACATCGGGCGTGAAGCGCGTCATCAGCGGCGTCGCCGCGTGCAGCGTTGCGGCGCAAAGCCACAGCACCGCGATCGCGCATAGGCGTCCGATCAGCCCCCGTCGCATCCGTATCCCCCGTCGCCCCCCTCGGGCTCGCGGGCATCGTAGCGCGGACCAGCAGGGGGGAGAACGCGGGATGCGTGAAGAACGGTGATCAAGCGGCGGGACGCGGGGCGAGAAGTGAGTGGAGAGGAATCAGAAACGAGTGACGGCGCGGAGCGCGCTGCCTTTGCGTTTCTCTTCGCTGATCACTCGCGTGCGCGCGAAAAAGAAGCCCGCGCCACGCAACCCGTTTCTCGCTCCTCTTCTTCACTATCCACTCGCCATTTCAGTCATCGAAGCGGCATTCCGCCCCACCGCCTATCACGTCATTTTCCGCATTGACACCCTAGTACCAAAGGTCCACTGTTATACGCGCTGCGCGGCGCAATGCCCGCGGCACAAGGGGAGAAAACCGATGCAACGTGATGGCAATGCGGCGCGCTGCGCCGCGTTCGGCGTACTCTTGCTCGCGTTTTGCGCGAGCGCGGTTTCGGCGCAGACCACGCCCGACTATTCCAAACTCAAACCGGCCATCGACGGCGACATTCCACGCACCGTGCCGTCGTTTCCGTTCTCCGCGTTTCCGATCGACACGCGGCCCATGTTCGATACCTTCGCCTGGCAGAACTTCATCGCCGTGATGTGGCCGTCGCTCGCCGAAGGCAACGGCGAGCCATACGAACCCAACAATCCCAGCGTATTCGGCAAATACGACGCACGCTTCGCGCCGCGGTGGATGCGCTGGAAAACCGCGTTCGACCTGTATCCGCAGAACGGCAGCGAACCGCCGGCCTGGGATCAGCCCAACGGCTACGCGGTCTGCCGCAACATACCGGCCGACGACAAGCGCCCGCGCCTGGACATGACCAGCGAGTTCGGCAGCATCGCCGATGAGATCGACGAAGCCTTCGCCGGCCCGCTGCCCGACCAGACCGGCTACTTCACGCGCTTCGAAGTGCGCGTGAACCGCGTCGAATACGACTACGTGCGCAGCAACGGCTACTACAACCGCAGCAACTGGCCCGCGAGCGGCAAGCCCGGCATCAGCTTCCCGGCCAGTTCAGCCGACCAGCTCGGCTCGATCGAGGTCAAGGCCGCCTGGCGCAATCTCGCCAAAGTGCCGCCGCAATTCCAGACGCGCTTCTTCGCCATCGATGCGCTCGCCGCCAAGCCCGGCACCTGCAAGACCGAAAGCGGCGGACGCACGACCTGCGACTGCGAGCCGATGAAGGCCGGCCTGGTCGGTTTCCACATTGCGCACAAGACCGCGGACTTCCCGCAGTGGGTCTGGTCGACGTTCGAACAGGTCGACAACCTGGGCGAAGACCCGACCACGCCGCCCGACATGCTGGCGTCGTACTTCGATCCGGAACTGTACAAAAAGCAAAAGATCCCGCGCTCGAACCCGGCCGATCATCCCGGAGCCAGCCGCGTACCCGGCCCGAACGACTACGATCCGGCACCGATCAACGTCGCGCGCCTGTCGGCCATCCCCAGCACACCGGCCGGCAATTCCACGACCGACATCAACGCGCGCTACCGGCAATTGCTGAAGGGCACGGTCTGGGAAAACTACGTGCTCATCGGCACGCAGTGGTCCACCGCGCCGTCCGTGCCGCCGACCACGCCGCTCAACAACGACTTTGGCTGCGAAGACGGCACGCCGCCGGCCCAGGGCGGACTCGCCTTCCCGCAATGCCAGGTCTCCAACGTGACGATGGAGACCTACCACCAGTACGACAGCTGCCAGAACTGTCACCAGGGCGCACAGCGCTCCGGTGCCGATTTCAGCTGGATCCTCGCGCTGCGCGCCTGGAGCCCGCAGCCCATCGCCAGCCCGATCAAATCGCCCGACCGGCCGAAGAAGGCGCCCGACAAAGCCGGATGACACGCGTCCGCTACCGCCGTCTGCCGTTCCCTGCGTCCTTACGTTCCCGCTCCGCACAGGAAGCCGTCATGTCAAAGACCGCCACCGCCGTTTCCGTCGCCCTGCTCACGGCATTTGCCGCCGCGAGCGCCCACGCGCAGGACAGCGCGAACTCCGCCGAGCTGCGCGCGGATTCGGCCGCACTCGCCTACCGCAACGCCGTCGTGCCCGCACCACCGGGCTGGAAAGGCCCGACCTTCAAGCTCGCGCACGACTACCCGACGCAAGACCCGGGCACCTGCCCCAAGACCGAATGCACCTGGCTCGACCTCAAGGTCGACTTCACGCTGCCGCTGAGCGGCCCCGCGCCGACCTGGGGCTCGCCGTGGTCGGACTACATCCAGCGCGTGCTCGACTACGTGAAGAAAGGCCAGGACGAAGCCCTGCGCAACGAGATCGGCTGGAAGACCACCATCGGCAACGACAACCGCTGGTTCCACGTGCCGTGGATGGCCTACGACCCCACGCGCGGCCGCGAATACGTGCACGGCATGACCAACGAACGCACCGCGACACTCAGCGATTTCGGCGAAGACGTCGAGATCGACCGCGGCATCAGCAAGCTGCTGCTCGCCAACGGCCAGGAATCGAACAAGTTCTTCGAAACCTGGGCCTTCGGCGTCTACAACCGCTGGGGCGCGTATTCGATCGGCCGCACCATCGGCCGCAACGGCGTACCGGTCACCGGCAACTACGGCGGCGTCGCCGCGCCGGCCGGCCTGCCCTTCCCCGAAGGCACCGTCGTCGCGAAACTGCTGTTCACGACCGCCACGCCCGCCGACGTGTCGTACCTCAAAGATTCGCCCGCGTGGCAGACCGACCGCCACGAACAAAAAGGCGACATGTTCCTGTGCAACCGCAAGGTGCAGGAAGTCCGCCTGATCCAGCTCGACGTCGCCGTCGTCGATTCCCGCTCGCCCACCCGCTGGGTGTTCGGCACGTTCGCCTGGAACGGCAACAAACAAGGCAAGACCGCCTGGGACAAACTCGAACCCGTCGGCCTGCAATGGGGCAGCGACCCGTGGACGTTCCCGGCAGTCGCGCAGTCCGGCAGCATCCCCGCGCACGAAAGCGTGCTCAATAAAGGCATCGGCACGCCGCAACACTTCGGCTGCAACGAACGCCTGGCCGGCCCGGTCGACAACAAACTGTCATCCTGCCTTTCCTGCCACGGCGGCGGCTTCGCGCCCCCGGTCGGCTTCGCCGCCACCAAGACCACCACGCCGCCGATCTTCGGCTTCAACGGCCAGTGCGAAGTGAACTCCGTCGACAACGCGCAGTACTTCAGCAACAACCAATTCCCGATGGCCTACACCGGCGGCCAGTACCCGGACCTGCTCAGCATGGACACCTCGCTGCAGCTGCAGGTCGCGTTCGAGCAGTATGGGCAGTTCAAGCAGTATGGGCAGCCGGTGGGGTGTAAGGCGAGTAAGTAGGGACGAGCGATCTAGAATGGGTTCACTTACGAGCAGAACCGCGTAGGTGAACCTTTTTCGTTTTCCGCCCGCTCCAAAGCCTACGTCAACCTGCACTATTGCGCGGCTAAATATAGGTGAGAGGAGATTCTATGGGGATTGAGCTTGTCATTACGCTGATCGGAGCCCTACTCAGCATGACGGTCGGTGGAATCGCGTCGACAGATCCCATTCGGAAGATCTTCAATATCCTAACTCGCAAGAAAGATGCCGAGCCTGAGAAAAGCTATTCCGAACGCCTCGCCGAACTGACCGTAAGTCTCACGGACGCCTCTGAGCAAGTCGACACCGTGCTCGCCGAGCTTTCGCAAGTCGCTCAAGAGAAAGAGCAAGCCGTGCTGAAACTTGCAACGAGACTTTCCAAGCTCGAAGGTAGAGAAGTGGAGCTGAAGGAGCGAGTCGCGACACTTCAGAACGTACCGTTGCCAGTAGCTGAGCATTTCGCGAAAATCGTTGGTTCTGGTGAGAAGCGCAGTGCAAAGCGGGACTACATGCTGTTCGGAGCTGGTGTGGTAGTAAGCACTAGCGTCGCCATTGTTTTGAAGCTAGTTGGCTTGGGCTGACGAAGCCAACGTGAAATTCAATCCGTAAATCGAGGGAAAATCGGGGCAGCTTCACTCGCCACACCACGCACGTGAACCCGACCCCATTTCCATTCCGGCAAAATGGGAGGCTCAAATGAGCGCTGTGAATCTCACTGTATATCCCTACGACGACACCGCGCCAATGGGGCCAGACCCCAAAATCGTCCATCTTGATTGCGGACGGGATCGAGCAATGGCTTACCGTCGGAATCAGCTCGACGGTCGCGCTACGTGGACCTGCGAATGTGGACTCACTATCGAGTACTCACGCTTCGGACCTGCCAATGACACAATTGGGCGGGCTGCGATCAACGGTCAGCCGACTGAGCTTCCGGCGAAGAGCTTCTGGTCAAACCTGGCGACGGTCGTTTACCTGCATTCACCATAGCATTGGCTCGGTAGTTGACCAGCTCGATGCAGTATCAGCAGCTAAATTTGAACCTAATTACAATTGAATTGTGATCCGTTTGTGATGGCAAATCGACTTCGCTCTCCCGGATTCAGCGCAGATGAGCCCTGGCCAGATATGCCAACTCATTTCGCACTGATAATTCGGAGCTAGGGATGGTCTGAACAAGCCACCGTTACACTCTTCCAAAAGGCAGCTTCGCCGCTTTCGGAACAAGAATTTCCGACCTGAAAGAGTTTTCGGCGTTGCAAAGGCTGCAAATAGCAGCCTTTTCTACCGCTCTACGCGGCCTTCAGACGCAACTCACCTGTCATCGCCAGCAATCGCTTTCGAGCCATCCACAGATTCGATAGCGCGAACAGCGTCAGGATCTGAGCCGTGTTCTTCGCAAGCCCCTTGAATCGCACCTTCACATAGCCGAAC
>NZ_DATIGT010000313.1:0-25440 GCF_035481375.1 Tahibacter sp. | reverse complement strand
GTTGTCGGGGGGCGGGCGGCTGGGTTGGCTGTTCGCGGCAATCGTCTCTTTCTGGATCGTGCCGGTTGCCGCGCTCGATCTGACACCCCACGGAACGCAACCGCAGCTGCAGACGCCGCTGGAATCGACCAGCAACTGCGTCGGCTGCCATCGCGGCTTCAAGTCGCCGAACAATCAATTCCTGCCGCACAGCACCTGGACCGGCTCGATGATGGCGAACGCCACGCGCGATCCGCTGTTCTGGGCCGCGCTCGATGTCGCGAACAAGGATTATCCGGGCGCCGGCGACTACTGCCTGCGCTGCCACACGCCCGCGGGCTGGCTCGGCGGCCGCGTCGTCAAGAAGGGCGACGGCACGAACCAGCCGGCCGACGGCGCTTCAGGCTGCCGGCTCACCGGCGACTACAACGACGACGACGGCTACGAGAACGACTACGGCGGCGTCACCTGCCATTACTGTCACCGCATGATGCCGGCCGGTCCGCAGGGCCAGCCGTTCGAGATCGGCAACGCGAACGTCTGGATCGACGATGCGGGCACCTGCATCACGCCCAACGGCGACGAATACGGCGGTCCGTGCCGCCGCGGGCCTTATTCCTATGTGAACTATGTGCTGGAGCCGCCGCACGGCTGGCAGCACTCGCCGCTGCATTCGACCTCGGCGCTCTGCGGCACCTGCCACGACGTGTCGACGCCCGACACCGACCAGGGGCCGCTGAAGACGCTCGTGCTCGAGAACGGCACGACGACGACGCGCCCGTTCCCGATCGAGCGCACCTACAGCGAGTGGCAGCGCAGCCTGTTCGCCGACCTGATCTTCCGCGACGGCCTGCAGAGCGCGGCGCCGGGACAGCCGGCGCTGGCGAAGTCCCAGCAGTGCCAGACCTGCCACATGCCGAGCTCGAGCGACCCGCTCGCGCAGGCCTGCACGCTCAACGAGGAAGGCTCGCGCACCGGCAACCTGCCGGTACACACCTTCGTCGGCGCGAATACGTGGATTCCGGCCGTCATCAAGTCGATCTACGCTGGCGCGACGGGTTTCAACCGGCCCGACGACTATGACCGCACGATCGCCTGGGCGCGCCAGATGCTGCAGTCGAGCGCGGCGCTCGCGACGACGGTGACGGCCTACACCGCGCCGACGCCCGGCACGGCCGGCAGCATCACGGTGCGCGTGCGCACGACGAACCTCAGCGGCCACAAGCTGCCGACCGGCTATTCGGAAGGCCGTCGCATGTGGCTCAACGTCAAGCTGTTCGGCGCCAACAACGCGCTCGTCAGCGAAAGCGGCGCCTACGATGCGGCGAGCGGCGTGCTGACCGAAGACAACCAGATCAAGATCTACGAAGTGCTCCAGGGCATCTGGGACGCGACGCCGCCGGGCGTGTGCCGCACCGAGTCGGGCGGCCAGAAGCATTTCCACTTCGTGCTCAACAACTGCGTCGCGAAGGACAACCGCATTCCGCCGCTGGGTTTCCGGCCGCGCACCGCGGCCGATCCGAACGGCGACGAGGTGCGTCCGGTCAACTACGCGTATCCGGAGACCGCGCCGGGTTCCGGCACGCTCGTGAACTACGACGACACGCTCTACACCTTCGTGCTGCCGGCCGGCACGAGCCTGCCGGTGCGCGTCGAGGCCAATCTGCGGCACCAGATCGCGAGCAAGGACTACATCGAGTTCCTGCGCAACCAGGCGATAACCGCGCCGACGATTCCGGCCGAGAACACGCTGTGCGCCGGCGCGCCGGGGCGGCCGTTCAACGTCGGCCCGCAGTCGCAGTCGCGCGGCGAATTCCTCTACGCGTTGTGGAACGACCCGACCTACGGCAAGTCGCCGCCGGAAACGGCAGCGACGTCGACCGTGGTGCACGGCAACTGATTTCGTGACAAGCGCCGACGCGCCGCGCAGGCGTGCCGGTGTCGCAAGGCCGTTCCGTGTGGAGCGGTGGCGAAAGCCGCGGTCGATTCCAGGGGGGAACGCCGCGGCCTCGTCCGTCTTCTTCCAGGATGTACTCGGCAGGTGCGTCGCGCTCGGAGCGCGACGTACCGCGCCAGGGATCGATTGCAGGGATTCGCGCGGGCTTTCCACATTCACGAGGCAGCAATGAACCTGCAATCGCGTAGTTTTGTACTCGCCCTGGCCGTGGCCACGGCGTTTGCCGCGCCGCTCGCGTCGGCCGCATCCGGCCCGCAGCCGCAGCCGGTCGTGCAGCAGACCTGGACCGCACTCGGCGGCGACATCGGCTTCATCTGGAACGTCGAACTGCTGCGCGACTACGGCATTGCGCCCGGAGGCGCCAGCGAAGGCGCGAGCACCGACAGCCGCGGCTTCGTATCCGTGCCGCTGCGCGATCAGGGCGGCCTGAGCTTCGCCGTCACCACGACGAACTTCGATCACTTCACCTCGGGACGCCTCGCGCTGCGCGGCGGTTTTCGGCTGACTTCGCCGGTCGGCGAGATCTCGCTCGTCGACGCGGTGCTCGTGCCGCGCGGCACGAAGTCGCAGATGCTCGACGTCGTCGACGCCTCGGGCAACACGCTGTTCTATCTCGATCGCCTGATGTACGCGATCGGCGAAGGCGGCCGCAGCATCGACGTGCAGACCATGGACCTGCGCGTGCACGCGGATCTCGCCCAGCGCCTCGGCAAGCCCGAGATCACCGACTGGGTCGTCGCGCAGATGCGCATGAGCCTCGACGTCGTCGCGCAGAACGGCAACTACATCGAGATCGTCCAGGGCGAACCGGTGTGGCCGGGCACGATCGTGCCGGGCGTCACGCCGGAGGCGCGCTTCCAGGCCGACGTGTTCATGCTGAGTTTCCAGGGCCAGTATTCGCGCTGCACGCCGACCTGGCCCGCTGCCGGCGGCAGCTGCGACGGCCCCTCGGCGACGACCGACGGCTATGCGGTGTTCACGCCGTCCTCGACGCTGCGCAACAATGTGAACAATGGCGTTGCGGAAGCGACCGTCGCCGGCGATCCGAACGGCACGAGTTCGGCGATGTATACGGCGGATATCGCGTGGTATCGCAAGTTCACCGGCGCGCGTCCGCCCTACGACAACGACCAGCATCCGAACCTGATCTGGAACATCTATCGCATCGACGCGAACAACCGCATCGAGCAGATCGGCCGTTCCGGCGTGAAACACGCGTTCGTCACGACGAACAGCGGCTGTTCGTCGGGCCCGGGCAGCGGCGGCAGCACCGGCGCGATTCTCGGCCGCTCGTGTTCCGACACTTACGGCACCGGCAACAACGACAGCAGCGGCGATCTCGGCCCACGCAATGAAATCATCCCGGCAACCGGCGAATGGGGCCGCTGCGGTTCGATCTTCGATCCGAACTGCGACCTCAGCGCCGACCCGAACGGCAACACCAGCTACAGCCAGCGCCTGATCACGCGCGAGTCGCAGATCACCGCCGGCGGTACGTACTACATGGAGTCGTGGTACCTCGTTCGCGAAGACATCAACATCTACAACACGATGGCTTCGCGTCCGGTCACGTTCAACTTCGGCAGCAGCTGGTCGCTGACCAACGGCACGCCGCAGCTGCTCGGCCCGGTCATCAACCGCTGGGTCAGCCCGACCACGGCGAATCCGAACGAGAAGAACGTCGAGATCGCGAGTCCGGAAGGCCACACGCGCGTCGCGGTCAAGGTCGTCGACCTCGGCGACGGTACCTGGCGCTACGACTACGCCGTGATGAATTTCGACTTCGCGCGCGCCGTGACCCAGGGCACCGGCAAGTACAGCGACGACTCCGATCCGGCGCAGCGCTTCCGCGTGATCCACAACTTCGGCTTCGACAGCTTCAGCGTGCCGCTGCCGGCCGGCGTCACGACGAGCGCGATCGAATTCAACGACGGCGAACTCGACGATACGAACAACTGGACCGGCGTCGCCGAAAACGGCGCGGTGACCTGGACCGCCCCGGCGAATCCGTCGCCGCCGGCGTTGACGCCCGCCGTGCTGAATCCGCTGAACTGGGGCACGATGTTCCGCTTCTCGTTCATTGCGAACCAGGCGCCGACCGCGGGCGACATCGACCTGCACGTCGCCCAGACGGGCAAACCGTCCTCGTACACCGCGACCGTGCTCGCACCGTCGGTGCCGTTCGTCGACGAGATCTTCGTGCACGATTTCGAGCCGCAGGGGTGAGGGGCGGAGAATCGGGCACGGGGAATCGGGAATCGTAAAACGCAAAGCGGGCCCCCAGGCTGCAAGGCGAAGCCCATCCCGCCCGGACCCTCGCCGTGAAGGGGAGGGTTTTCCAGACAACCAACCCGGCGACTCGCGGTACACACAGTGCTGCGGGTCGCCGTTTGCGTTCCAGTGCGGGATTACCATTGGCTTCACTGCCGTCGCAACACGCGGCAGCCTTCCTCTTGATCGCGTCATCCAGGGAAATCCGATCATGTTTTCGAAGTTCGTTCGCCTCGCTTTTCTGGCGCTCATGGGCGCTGCGGCCGGCACCGTCGCCGCCGCTCCTCCGACCGCGCCGGTCGAGCCGCAGGTCTGGACCGCGCTTGGCGGTGACCTCGGCTTCATCTGGAACGAAGACCTGCTCGCCGATCTCGGCGTCACGCTCGAGGAGCGTGCCGGACTCGGCCAGCCCGACCGCCGCGGTTTCGTCGCGGTCGACCTGCGCTCGCAGGGCGGACTGCAGTTCGCCGTCAACGCGCTGAACTTCGAGCGCTTCGTCGGCGGCCGGCTCGCGCTGCGTGGCGGCTTCCGCCTGAAGAGCCCCGACGGTGCGCTGTCGCTGATCGACGCTGCGCTGCAGCCGCGCGCGAACGATCCGCTGACGCTCGAGCTCGTCGACGCGAACGGCAAGGCCTGGTTCTACATGGACCGGCTCATGTATGCGGTCAGCGACGACGGACGCCAGCTGCAGGTACGCACGATGGATCTGCGCATTCATGCCGATCTCGCGAGTCGGCTCGGCAGGCCGCAGGTCGCCGGCTGGGCGATCGCGCAGATGCGCATGCACCTCGACGTGGTTGCGCAGAACGGTACCTACATCGTGCGCGGCGGCGGTTCGCCGGTGTGGCCCAACACCGACGTGCCCGGCGTTCCGGGCGCCAAATACCAGGCCGACGTGTTCATGCTCGCGTTCGACGCGCAGTATTCGCGCTGCACGCGCACGCTGGGCTGCAGCGGCACCTGCACCTGCGACGGCCCGGCCGGCGCGACCGACGGCCATGCGGTGTTCACGCCGTCGTCCACGCTGAGAAACAACGTGAACAACGGAGCGGCTGCGGAAACCGTCACCGGCGATCCGCTCGGCACGAGCAGCGCGCTGTATTCGGCCGACGTCGCCTGGTGGGAGAAGTTCTCCGGCACGTTCCCGCCGTACGACAATGACCAGCATCCGAACCTGATCTGGAATCTCTACCGCACCGATGCGGAAGGCCGCATCGACCAGGTCGGCCGTTCCGGCGTCAAGCATGCGTTCCTGACGACGAACATCGGCTGTTCGTCGGGGCCGGGCAGCGGCGGCAGCAATTCGCAGATCCTCGGCCGTTCCTGCAGCGACACCTACGGCACGAGCAACAACGACAGCAACAGCGACCTCGGTCCGCGCAGCGAAATCGTGCCCAACGGCGACGCCTGGGCGCGCTGCGGCTCGATCTACGACCCGGACTGCAATCTGTCGGAAAACAGTTCCGGCAACACGAACTACAGCCAGCGCCTGATCGTGCGCGAATCGCAGCTCTCCGGCGGCACGTTCCGCTTCGAGTCGTGGTACATCGTCCGCGACGACATCGACATCTACAACACGATGGCCTCGCGGCCGGTCACGTTCAACTACAACGGCAGCGGCCCGTGGAGCATTTCCAACGGCACGCCGACGCGCCTGGGGCCGGCGATCAACCAGTGGGTGCCGGCGAACACCGCCGATCCGAACCAGCGCAACGTCGAGATCGCGAACGCGGAAGGCCACACGCGCGTCGCCGTGAAGGCGCGCGATCTCGGCAACGGCACCTGGCGCTACGACTACGCGGTCATGAACTTCGATTTCGCGCGCGCGTCGACGACCGGCACGCCGGGCTACAGCGACGACGGCACGCCGGCGCAGCGTTTTCGCATCGTCCACAATTACGGCTACGACGCGTTCAGCCTGCCGCTGCCCGCCGGCGTCGTCGTCAGCGGCATCGAATTCAGCGACGGCGATCTCGACACGGCGAATGACTGGACCGTCGCCAACGGCGCCGGCAGCCTGAGCTGGACCGCGCCGGTCAACGCGTCGCCGGCACCCGGCGTGCCGGCCGTGCTGAATCCGCTGAACTGGGGCACGCTGTTCCGCTTCTCGTTCATCGCCAACAGCGCGCCGGTTGCGGCCGACATCGACCTGCATGTCGCGCAGTCCGGCTCGCCGGCGTCCTACGCGGCGACGGTGATCGCGCCGGCGGCGGTGCTGGCGGATCTGATTTTTGAGGACGATTTCGAGTGAGAGGCGGGTGATTGAGGAATGAGAGGCGAGGAGTCAGAAACGAGAGGTGGCCATCCGCGCTCGTTTTCTCGCTCCTCGCGACTCATTCCTGCTTTCGCGCCCGAGCGATCGTCGCTGCTGCGGGGGTCGCTTCGTTCGGGGCTTATCGTGGCGGCGATACCGCGATACCGCGGTTCGCCGCGCTCGCCGCGACCTACGTCGAGGCCGCATCAATTCCGGCTTTCGTTGCGCGGTTCCAGCTGGAACCGATGGATCGCCACGCCGGGCAGCAGCGGTGTCGGCACGCCGTCGACCCAGTCCGTGTGGCCCGCACCGTGAAATGGCGACAGCGGGTGGCCGCTCTGGCCGCCGGGCATGTTCAGATAGCTCTGCGCCTCGAAGCCCGGCGATATCGCGAAGCGTTCCGACGCGCCGAAATCCAGGCGCTGCACACGCGGCATGTTGTGGTCGCCGGCCAGCGGATCGGCGGGCATGTCGAGAAAACGCGCGACGAAGCCGGGCAGGGCGCGCGACAGCGGATGACGCACACTGGCTTTGTTGCGTTCGCCCCAGGTCGCGCTGGCCATTTCCTTCTGCGCCTCGCCGGCCGCGGCGATCAGCAGCTCGTCCCAGTTTTTGTATTTCGGATCGAGCAGATGCGCCGGCCGCTGCTGGACCAGCACCCAGACCGCCGCTTCGTAGCCCTGCGCAGACGGCATTTCGAAATCGCCGTACTTTGCGCGCACGAGTGCCGAAAACGGCGCGAGCGCGGCGGCGATCGTGCGCCGGCGGAATTCGCGGACGAGCGAGTAGTCGGCGGCGTCGGTCGCCGCACGGCCGCTCCAGCCCGCGCTGAGCCGGCGCGCGTCGGCGAGTCCGGCGTCGGTGGTGTCGGCGAGCGTCGCGGCGAGCAGTTGCTGCCAGCGCTGCAGAAACAGCGATCGGTCGTCGAGCTGGATCGCGAGCAGATCTTCCGGCGCGAAGCGTTCGCGCGCGCGCAGACCGTCGCGTATCTGCTGCTGGCGCGCGCCGAGGTCGTAGCCGCCGTCGCCCTGCAGCGCGAGCCAGTCGCCGTCGACGGTGCGCGCATTGGCGCTCCACAGGCGCGCGCCGTCGGGATCGAGCAATCGGGGGAACTCGGCGGGCTCGACCCAGCCCTGCCAGCCGACGCCGTCGCGGCTCCAGTCCGCCGGCAGGCTGGCGTCGTAGCCGGCGCGCCGCGGCATCGCATTGCCGGTCAACGTCCAGCCGATGTGGCCCTCGCGGTCGCCGACGACGAAGTTCTGCACCGGCATGCCGATCGTCGGCGCGAGCGCGAGTGCCTGCTGCACGGTCGTCGCGGTTTCCAATTGCAACAGGTTTAAATTGATGGAACGAGGGCGGTGCGCGGTCCAGGCCAGCGCCAGCGGCGTGCCGTCGACGTCGTGCGCCGTGATCGGTCCCCAGCGCGTTTCGTCGACGAGCAGCGTTTCATGCGGTTCGCCGCCGACTTCGATGACCTCGGCGTGCCGCACGATTTTTTCCCAGCCTTCCGGCGTGCGATAGCGCGTCTCGTCGGCCGGGTCGCGCTCGACGCGGACCCAGTCGAGCCAGTCGCCGTAGCTGTTGGTGTAGCCCCAGGCGATATGGCCGTTGGAGCCCGCGAGCAGCGCCGGCGCGCCGGGCAGGGTGAGCCCGTTGAGGTCGATCATGCGCGTCGGGTCGGCGGGATCGGGATAGCGCAGCCGCGCGCGAAACCAGATGTTCGGCACGCGCAGGTTCAGATGCATGTCGTCGGCGACGATGGCCGCGCCGTTTTGCGTCAACGCGCCGCCGACGGCGAAGTTGTTGCTGCCGGGGCGCCGTCCGTCGTCTTCGGGCGCGAGCGTCGCGTAGCGCGGATAGTCCGCGGGCAGACCGGCCCGCGCGAGATCGAACACGCCCGCGTCGGGCGGCGGTACCGGCGGCATCGCCTCGCCGCGCAGCGGGGCATCCCAGCTCGATCCCGGCTGCACGAGAAACCGGAACACGGGATCGGGCACCTGCTGCTTGAGCCGGGCGAGGTTGAGTTCGCGCACGTTCGCGCCGTCGCCGTTGAGATCAAAGAACATGGCATAGATCGCGAGCACGCTGTCCTCGCTGCTCCAGGCGCGCGGTTCGCGGCGCAGCAGCAGGTATTCCCAGGGCCGCACGGCCAACGCGCCGAGTCCGTGGTTGACGCCGTCGCGATAGGCGTCGAGCAGCGCGCGCTGCTCGGCCGGCAGCGCCGCCACCGCGGCCGTCGCGCGGCTGCGGAAACGATGCTGCCGGTGGCGCCGGTCCAGCGGCAGCGCGAGCTTGCCGAACAGCTCGGCGAGTTCGCCCGCGCCGGCGCGGCGCAGCAGGTCCATCTGGAAATAGCGTTCCTGCGCGTGGACGAAGCCAAGGCCATAGGCGAGGTCGCGACGGTTCGACGCCAGCACCGTCGCCGTGCCCAGCGCGTCGCGCTCGACGAGCACCGTCTTCGTCACGCCGGCGGTCTGTGCGCCCTCGAGTTGCGCGAGGCTGCCCCAGAGCAGCAGGAACACGGCGAGGACCGCGACGAACAGCAGCAGGATCGCGTACTTGATGAAGCGGCGCAGCAGGCGCATGCGTGGATTTCCTGGTCGGATGGCGGTGCGGACGCCGCACGAGTTCATCGGATCATTGCTGTTCGCGTTGACGCTGGCGCGACTGTGCGGCGACGAGCGCGTCGTCGGCGACGGCCGCTTCCAGTTCGACGCCGAGCCGGTTCGTGCGCAGCAGCGGCGGACAGCGCGTCAGCAGCGTCTCGACGACGGCCTGCTGCAGACGCGTGTAGTACGGCTGATGGTGATAGTGCAGGAACACCGGCACGTCGATCGGCTTGAAGCCCGGCACGACGCGCACGGGCATCGACGGATCGAGCAGATGCACCGGCACGACGGCGCGGCCGACGCCTTCCGCCACGGCGTCCATCAGGCCGTAGATGTCGTCGAAATAGGCGCGCTCCATGCGCGGCACGGTCGAGCCCGTCTGACTCAGGAAATATTTTTCGGTGAAGTTGTCGCGCGGGTCGTGGTCGATGTAGCAGGCATCGCGGCCGGTGTACTTCGACGACTCGATGAGCACGTCGCGTTCAATGCCGATCTGCACGTTCTCGATGCCGGCGCGTTCGCATTCGGACAGGCTGACGCAGAAATCGACCTTGCCGGCGATCAGCATCTCGTGCAGTTCCTCGACTTCGGCCTTGAGCGCATGGCAGGACAGCTTCGGATTGCCGCGCAGCAGATAGCCCAGCGCCGGCAGCACGATCGAACGCAGCGCGGAAGAGAACGTGACGATGCGAAAGAATCCGGCGAGCTGGCCGGTCCTTTCGCCGACGAGGCTCGCGAGCAGTTCGGTTTCCTGGTGCTCGAGCGCGGCGCCGTAGCGCTGCAGGGTGCGGCCGGTCTCCGTCAGTTCCAGCGAGCCGTACTGGCGGATCAGCAGGGCCTGGCCGAGCAGCGATTCGAGATTCTGGATGCGCTTGGTCAGCGCGGGCTGGGTGATGTGGAGCAGGTCCGCCGCGCGCGAGAAATTGAGCTCGCGCGCCAGCACGAGAAACGATTCCAGCAGTGGCGAGGACAGCGGAAGCCGCATCGGTTGGCAGTCGGTGCATGAACTTCCGCACACTATAACGTCAGGTTATCGGTGGGCCTACCAGCTTTCATTGGCCGGTGTTCGGACCCGTGTGTCAATGTACACATCGGGGTAGATCACGGGTGAGGGATGCGATGCCTGCTTCGAGTCTTGCGCGAGTTCTTCCGTTTGGTCACCGCGACGTCGAGCGCCCCGCGCCGGCCGCGGCGAGTGAAGCGACCGAAGTACTCATTCGCCGTGTGCGTTCGGGTGAAGGAATCGCCCGCGACGCATTGATGCGCCGCTTCCTGCCGCTGCTGCGGCAATGGGCACATGGCCGTCTGCCGCGTGCCGCGCGCGATCTTCACGAAACTGAAGACCTGGTCCAGCTCGCACTGATGCGCGCGCTGCGTCAGATCGACCACTTCGAGTGCGAAGGTCCGGGCAGTTTCCTCGCCTACCTGCGCCAGATCCTGTTGAACCAGGTCCGCGACGAAGTGCGCCGCCTGATGCGCCGGCCGGAGTCGGCCGAGATCGACTCCGAGATGGCCGACACCGACCTGCCTTCGCCGGTCGAGCAGCTCGTCGGCCATGAACGCCTGCGCGCCTACGAAGGCGCGCTCGCAAGCCTGCCGAAGCGCCAGCAGGGGCTCATCGTCATGCGCCTCGAATTCGGCATGAGCTATCCCGAAATCGCGACCGAAGTCGGCAGCACGCCCGATGCCGTGCGCGTCATGGTCGCGCGTGCACTCGTACAGCTCGCGACGGCATTGAAACCGCACCAGTCCGACGAGAACTGAGCACCGGCGCGGGCCCGGCCGCGCCGAGCGGGCACGGCGGCAGGACTTCGGGTCCGCCGTCCGTGCCGGCGTCGCGACACGACCTGTGACGAAATTCTCAGTTTCGTGCGAGAACCTGTTCTGATGGACACCCTGCCGTCGTTGAATGAGGGGACGCCCGCACAGCACGGGCAGGGGGATTCCATGGCCGGCGAGAATCCGGATCTCGAAAAGATTGCCGCGGGCATCGCCGACGATGCCGCGCTGGACTGGCGACTGCTCGCCAAGCTCGATCCCGCTGCGTCCGACGCGGGCGACGGTCTGCGCGAACTGTCGCAGCTCGCCCAGGTTTTTCGCGGCCTGCAGCTCAAGCCCGAGCGCGCCGCCGCGAGCAAGGTGCAGTTCCGCTTCGCCGGGCTCGACGTGCTCGAACTGCTCGGGCGCGGTGCGCAGGGCGAAGTCTGGCGCGCCTACGATCCGATGCTCGACCAGGAAGTCGCACTGAAGCTGCGCCGCGTCGATTCCGACACGCTGTCGCACCATTTTCTCGCCGAAGGCCGCCGTCTCGCGAAGCTGCGCCATCCGAACATCGTCAGCGTCTACGGCGCCGCGGCGCAGGACGGCCGCGTCGGTCTATGGATCGAACTCGTGCGCGGCCGCAGCCTCGCCGAGCTGCTGCAGGCCGACGGCCCGTTCGGTGCGGCCGACGCGGTGCAGATCGGCATCGAACTCTGCCGCGGCCTCGCCGCCGTGCACCGGCTCGGCCTGACGCATGGCGACGTCAAGGCGGAAAACGTGCTGCGCGACGTGACCGGTCGCATCGTCCTCGCCGATTTCGGCGCGGCGCGCGAATTCGACCGCAACGGCGCGTTCGATCCGGTGTCGGGCACGCGGCAGTACCTCGCGCCCGAAGTGCTCGGCGGCGACAACGCGAGTCCCGCGTCGGACCAGTTCGCGGTCGGCGTGCTGCTGTACCGGCTGTTGTCGGGCCGCTATCCGTATGCCGCCGACGATCTCGAAGGGCTGCGCCTGCAGCAGACTGCCGAAGCCCGGCGTCCGCTGCGCGAGCTGCGTCCCGATCTGCCGCGCGCACTGACGCGCGCGATCGAGCGCGCGCTCGCGCCGGATCCGGCGCGCCGGCATGCCGGCGTGCTCGTGCTGCTCGCCGCGCTCGAAGCGTCGCTGCGGCCCTGGCGCATGCGGCCGGCGCAGTGGGCCGCCGTTGCCGGCGTCTGTGCGCTGTTCGCCGCGGCGGCCGTGGTCTGGCGGCCGACGCCAGCCCCGGCCTTCGCGATCGACAGCGGCTTCTATCGCGACAGCGCCGGGCAGCGCGAACGCCTCGCCGACGGCGCGCCTATCACGGTCGGCGACCGGCTGCGGCTCGACGTCGCCGCCGGACAGCCGACCTGGGTCTACGTATTCAACGACGACGGTTCGGCCGCGCCGATCGTGCTGTTTCCGCTGCCGGGCATCGCGCCGGTCAATCCGCTGCGTCCCGGCACGCGCTGGCAATTGCCGGGACATGACGGCGTCAACGCGCTGAGCTGGCAGGTCGACCGCGAAGCCGAACGCGAGACCTTCGTCATCGTCGCGTCGACGCAACCGCTGGCGCCGGTCGAGCAGCGCATCGCGCAGTGGAACCACGCCGTCGATGCCGACGCCGCGCTGGTCGCGCGCGGCGTCGGCCGTCTCGCACCGGCGCTGTCGCCGACTGCGGTCGAAGGCGCCGGCCTCGCGGCGCTGCTGCGCGACATCGGGTGTGACGAGGCCAAGGCGTCGCTGCACTGTGAGCGCTTCGTGTTTCCTCACGCGCGGCGGTAGGCGAAGATCGGCGCACTGCTGCCGCCGCGCGCCGTGCGGGCGGCCGTTCGCCTCGGGGATCGCCGCATGCCGTGCCGTCGTTGTCGCTGGATCGTGGTGCTGCTCGCCGTCGTGTTCGCGCCGTTCGCCCGCGCCGATGTGGCGGCCGACGTCGACGCGCTGATTCCGACCGAGCAGTGGAAGCAGGCCAAGGCCGTCGCGGTCGCGGCGCTGGCCGATCCGCGCGAACACGATGCGGCGCTCGACGTGGTGTTCAACGTCGTGCTCGAAAGCCCGACCGACTTCACCCCGGACGAATGGACGCCGTGGGTAGCGGAACTGCGCGAACGCCGCGGCGCTGCCGATCCGCGCGCGCGATCGCTCGCCACACTCGCGAGCTGGCGCGCGCAGCAGGCGTTCCAGGCACGCGACCGCGAGGCAGCCACGGCGGCGGTCGACGAAGCGCTCGCGCTGCTGCGCAACGGCAACGGCCGCATCAGTGCGGCCGAGCAGGCCTACGTGCTCACGATCTCGGGACAGATCCGCGGCCTGCTCGGCAACTATGCCGACGGCGCCGCGCTGGCGGGAGAAGGCGTAGCCACATTGCGCACGCCGCGCAGCATGCTCGAGCGCGTGCGACGCCTGCGCGGGCTGTTCTTCCAGGCCTTGTTCGAAGACCGGCTCGCGCACATCGACACCGCGATCGCGCTCGCACGCCAGGGCATTGCCGAGGCCGAACAGCTCGGCGCGCCGAACAACGGCTACCGCCGCCGCCTCGTCGGCGTGCTCAGCGAAAGCCTGATCGCGCGCGGCGAGTTCACTGCGGTGCGCGATCTCATGCGGCCCGAACTCGAACGCCTGCGCGCGCAGCCCAAAGCGTCGCCGCGCGATCTCGCGATGACGCTGGGGCATCTGGCCGAAGCCGAGCGCCAGCTCGGCGATCGCGAACTCGCGTTGAACTATTACCGCGAATCGGCCCAGGCCGCGGCCAGCGATCCGGCGCTCGTCGCCTCGGGCAGCTACGCGGCGATTCTCGGCAACCTCGGCGCGCTCGCCTACGACCTCAAGCGCTACGACGAAGCCGACGACGCGCTCGGCCGCAACCTGAGCCTGCTCGAAAAGCAGTTCGGCGGCGACAGCCTGCGCGTCGTGCCGGCGCTGATCAACTTCGGCGAGCTGGCCTACGAGCGCAATCTGCTCGACGAGGCCGAGCGGCGCTTCCGCCGCGTGCTCGCGATCGTCGCGACGAAACTCGGCGACGGGCATGCCGAAGGCGCGCCGGCGCTGCGCGGACTCGCGCGCGTGCTGCTGCGCCGCGGCGACGCGGCCGGTGCCGCGGCGATGTTCAAGGGCGCGGTCGCGCAGCAGGAGGCCGCGGCCGGCACCGAGCATCTGCAACTGCTGGGCTGGCGCTGCGATCTCGCCGAAGCGCTCGCGCAGAGCGGCGATGCGGCTGGCGCGTTCGACAACGCGCTGATCGTCGAACAGCGCCGCAACCGGCTCGTCGCGACGGTCGCTCCGGTGCTCGGCGAGACCCAGGCGCTGGAGTTCAAGCGCGGGCTAGCGCGCTGCAGCGAACGCCTGCTCGCGATCGCGGCCTCCGGGAGCGACGCCCGGCGGGTCGAGGCAGCCTGGAACGAGATCGCCGCCGCGCGCGGACTCGCGACACGGCTCGCCGCGCAGCGCATCGCCTACGCGCGCGAACATGCCGACGCACCGGCACGCGAGCGCTGGGAGCGATGGTCGAAAGCGGCATCGGCCTATGCCGATGCGGTGCGCGGCGGCGGCGACCCGGGTGCGCTCGCGACGCTGCGCCGCGAACTCGACGCGGCCGTCGAGGCGCTCGGCGACGGCACGCCGCTGCAGCCGCTCGTGCGTACGCCGATCGCGCGCCTGCGCGCGAATCTGCCGGAGCAGACCGCACTCGTTGCGTTCGCCGCCGGTGCCGGCGCGTCCGAACCGCGGCTCTATGCCTTTGTCGCCGAGGCCGGCGGTGCGCCGCGCCTGCTGGCGCTCGGCAAGGTCGACGCGCTCGATGCGCGCGCCGAGCGCTGGTATCGCCTGATGCGCGAACCCGGCCGCGACGCCGAATTGCGCGAAGCCGGCGTCGCGGTGCGTTCGCATTTCTTCGACGCGCTCGGACTCGCGCAGCCGGCCGGGCGTCTGTTCGTCGTTGCCGACGCCGGCGTGCACCGGCTCAATTTCGCCGCCTTGCCCGACGGCGGGGGTTTCCTCGTCGAGCGCGGCCTGCGCCTGCATCAGCTGGAGACCGAACAGGATCTCGCCTCGGCGTCGAATCCGACGCGCGACGGCCTGCTGCTGCTCGGCGTACCGGAACTCGCACGCACCGACGCGACCGCGCTCGGCCGGCTGCGCGGCAGCTGTCCCGAATTCGGCAGCGCGTTCGAACCGCTGCCCGGCGCCGAGCGCGAGATCGACGCGCTGGCACGGCTCTCGCGCGCGGCCGGCCGCGACGACGTCATCGCGCTCAAGGGCACGGCGGCCACGGCGACCGCGCTGCGCCGCGCGGCGCCGCAATCGGGAATCATCCACTTTGCGACACATGCATTCGAAATCGGCGCCGGCTGCGCCGCACGCGCCGGCGCCGCGCGCCGCGGCGTCGGCCTGCGCCGCGACGACGCGCCCGTGGCCGACGCGGGTGCCGCGCTCGCCCGCGAAGCCGGGCTCGTGCTCAGCGGCGAGCGCGGCGGCAACGGCCTGCTGCTCGGCGCGGACGTCAGCACGCTCGCGCTCGACGGCGTCGGCTGGGTCGTGCTGTCGGCCTGCGACACCGGCCTCGGCGCGCGGCTCGACGACGAAGGCGTGTTCGGCCTGCGCCGCGCCTTCCGCCTCGCTGGCGCCCGCACCGTGCTCATGAGCCTCTGGCCCGTCGACGACGCAGCGACTTCGGCCTGGATGGAAGCGCTGTACCGCGCGCGCCTGGAACGCAGGCGCGACACCGTCGACGCCGTCGCCGATGCCGATCTCGCCGTGCTGAAGTCGCGCCGCGAACGCGGCGAGTCGCCGCATCCGTTCTACTGGGCGGGGTTCGTGGCGGCGGGGGATTGGCGGTGAGCAGGGACTGCAGATGAGTGGATGGGAACTAGCGTCCTGTTTCGTAAATACGCTGAAAAAATTCCGGATGGATTTCGTCGCGAGACCAGGCGCACCGACGCGCCGTAGCGGCGCTATGGCAACGCGGTGCAACGACGTATCGCGGCGAAGGACACCGGGCCAGTTCGCGATCGCCTGCGATGATCGATTCGTGCGTACGGGCGCGTAAGATTCCGCGCATCGGGTGCGCTGACGAGTTTCAACAACGCCCCGCACACGAAGTTTCAGACAGTCCCCGCAGATCCGGATCGTCGTCGATCAGGGTCTGAATTTCTTTGCTGACGCGTTCGATCTCGGCCAGCAGCCATTTCAGATGCGTCTCCACGCTGCTGCGCACGATCTCGCGCAGCGTCTCCAGGCGCAGTTCTTCTTGGACTTTCATGCCCGTCAGCGCCTGCAGGCGCTGTACGAGCGCGCGCAGCTGCTGTTCCTTGGCCGAAGGCGGTTGCCACGCCGTGGGCACTTGATCGCGGCAGAAATCCGCCAGCACGCGCGCATCCAATCCGTCCGTCTTGCTGCGCAGGCCCATCGCCTGGGCATACGCACGAGGCAACGACGGATCGACTACCGACACCGTATGACCGGCTTCGGCCAACGCGATCGCGACCGCCTCACCGTACACACTGGTGGCTTCCAGGCACGCATGCAGCGGCGTGCTACCGCCATGCAGGACAACCCACTCCAACAGCTCCCGGTGGCCCTTGGACGTGTTCGCAAAGGACTTGTTCTTGTGCTTGTTCCCCAGCCGCAACGCGCAAGCCAGCGTTGCTTTGGCGACATCGATTCCCAACCACACTGCTGCTTCACTCATCGCGTACATCCACCTTGTCAATGCGGGTTCTCGGCCAGGCCGGGCCCCAGATACTGTCCGGTCTTCGCGTGAGGAAAAGCCACCTTCCGGTGCGCTATCTACGTTTCGGGCTCGAAGCCGCAAGGGCGCATCCGGAAGGCGTTTCCCTAAGGGAAGCGTTACCTCGGAAAGATACAAGGGCGCAATTACCAAAGGGCAATGCGCCGTCTCTGCGACGCGACCGCGCCTTTTGATCGACATGCCACAACGCGCCGCCTCGCCGCGACGCAGCCTGATGTACGGCGCAATGCCGTTTGGCTATTGCGCCCCACGTATCAGGCTGTCGTCTCGATCCGCTCGACGCGCTGCAGGCCGCGCGGCAGCAGGCCGCCGCGGCCGGCGCGGTTGCCGCCGTATTCGACGAGGTCGGCCCAGCGCAGCGTGAGCTTGCGCGCGCCGGCGTAGAGCGTGACTTCGCCCTTGCCCTCGGCGACGACGGTGATGCCGGCGACGCGCTCGCCGTCGGCGAGCTTGACCTTCGGAATCTCGATGAGCTTGTTGCCTTTGCCGCCGTTGTCGAGTTCCGGCAGTTCGGCAACGGAAAACATCAGCAGATGGCCTGCGTTCGTCACGACGACGATGCGGTCGCGCGCCGGGTCGGCGACGTAGCCCGGGGCCAGCACGTGCGCGCTGTCGTCGATGTTGAGGATCTGCTTGCCGGCCTTCTTGTTGCCGACGAGATTCGCGAAGCGCGTGACGAAGCCGTAGCCGTAGTCGGACGCGAGCACGATGCGCGTGTCGGCGTCGGCCATCGCGATGGCCTCGAAGCTCGCGCCCGGCGGCGGCGCGAACCGCCCGGTCAGGGGTTCGCCGTTGCCGCGTGCCGAAGGCAGGCTGTGGGCCGGTGTCGAGTAGCTGCGGCCGGTCGAGTCGACGAACGCGACCTGCTGCGTCGTGCGGCCGCGCGCGAACGCCTGCAGCGCATCGCCTTCGCGGTAGTTCATGCCGGCCGGATCGACGTCATGGCCCTTCGCGGCGCGGATCCAGCCCTTCTGCGACAGCACGACCGTCGTCGGCTCGCTTGCGACGAGTGCGGCCTCGTCGAGCGCCTGGGCGACCTGGCGCTCGATGATCGGCGAGCGGCGGTCGTCGCCGTATTTCTTCGCGTCGTCCTTGAGCTCGTCCTTGATCAGCGTTTTCAGCCGCTGCTTGGAATTGAGGATCACGTTGATGCGCGCGCGCTCTTCCTCGAGCTGGTCGCGCTCGGCGTTGATCTTCATTTCCTCCAGGCGCGCGAGCTGGCGCAGGCGCGTTTCGAGAATGTAGTCGGCCTGTTCCTCGCTGAGCTTGAAACGCGCCATCAGCACCGGTTTCGGTTCTTCCTCGGTGCGGATGATGCGGATCACCTCGTCGAGGTTCAGATACGCGATACGGAGGCCTTCGAGCAGGTGCAGGCGGCGCTCGAGCTTGGCGAGGCGGTGATTCAGGCGGCGCGTCACCGTGTCGGTGCGGAAGCGCAGCCACTCGTTGAGGATCTGCTTGAGGTTCTTGACCTGCGGACGGCCGTCGAGCCCGATGATGTTCAGATTGACGCGAAAGCTCTTCTCGAGATCCGTCGTCGCGAACAGGTGCTGCATCATCTCGTCGGCGTCGACGCGGCTGGAGCGCGGAATCAGCACGAGACGGATCGGGTTCTCGTGATCGGATTCGTCGCGCAGGTCTTCGAGCATCGGCAGCTTCTTCGCGCGCATCTGCGCGGCGATCTGCTCGAGGATCTTCGACGGCGACACCTGATACGGCAGCGCCGTGATGACGACGTTGCCGTCTTCCTTCGCATAGACGGCGCGGGCGCGCACGCTGCCGACGCCGTTCTCGTAGAGCGCGAGCAGTTCGGCCTTCGGCGTGATGATCTCCGCGCGCGTCGGATAGTCGGGACCGTGCACGTGCTCGCAGAGATCGCGCACGGTCGCATCGGGATCGTCGAGCAGGCGGATGCAGGCGCTCGCGATTTCGCGCAGGTTGTGCGGCGGAATGTCCGTCGCCATGCCGACCGCAATGCCGGTCGATCCGTTCAGCAGCACGTGGGGCACGCGTGAAGGCAGCCACGACGGTTCGTCCTGCGTGCCGTCGTAGTTCGGCGAGAAATCGACGGTGCCCTGTCCGAGCTCTTCGAGCAGCAACGTCGCGATCGGCGAGAGCTTCGCCTCGGTGTAGCGCATCGCCGCGAAGGATTTCGGATCGTCGGGCGAGCCGAAGTTGCCCTGGCCTTCGATCAGCGGATAGCGGTACGAGAACGGCTGCGTCATCAGCACCATCGCTTCGTAGCAGGCGCTGTCGCCGTGCGGATGGTATTTGCCGAGGACTTCACCGATCGTCAGCGCCGACTTGCGCGGCTTGGCGGTGGCGGCGAGGCCGAGTTCGCTCATCGCGTAGACGATGCGTCGCTGTACCGGCTTCAGCCCGTCGCCGACGAAGGGCAGGGCGCGGTCGAGCACGACGTACATCGAATAGTCCAGATACGCGCGCTCGGCGTATTCCTTCAGCGGAATCTGTTCGAAATTGCTTTGCAGGCTCATCGTTGGGATCCGGTCGAACTCGCCGCGACACGGAGCCGCGGCACAAAGGGCGGTATTTTGCCGGATTCGGCCGGCGGCATCGAATCCGGCGGCGCGCGGCGTCCGGGCGAGCGCTTCAGCTGCGCAGCACGGCGCGCAGCAGCAGCCAGCCGGCCAGCGTCGCGAGTACCGAGCCGGCGACGTGAGCGGCGACCAGCGCGGCGGCCCAGGGCAGTTGCCCGCGCTCGATCAGCACGGCGGCTTCGCCGGAAAATGTGGAAAACGTGGTCAGGCCGCCGAGGAAGCCGGTGCCGGCGAACAGGCGCAGTTCCGGGGAAACGTCGCCCCAGGCCTCGAGCAATGCGAGCAGCATGCCCATGAGCAGTCCGCCCAGCAGGTTCGCCGCGAGCGTGCCGAGGGGCAGGCGCTCCAGCAGCGGATTCAGCCAGACGCCCAGGCCCCAGCGCAGCCACGCGCCGAGCGCCGCGCCGCCGCCGACGGCGACTATCGATATCCAGGGCATGATCGGACTCCGCGCGACATCGGCCGATTCTATGCGAGCGTCCGTGCCGACGAGCGACGCGCCCGGATCCGCCATTCGACGATGGTCAAGCCGCGGAATCGCGACCGGCGCCGCGCGCCGGACGCGCGCATGGTGCATCATGTGCAACCTGCGCCGCGCGGACGGCGGCGTCGCCCCCATCGAACAGGATCGCTCGCATGGCTCTGCCACAATCCCTTTCGCAGCCGCTCAACGAACAGGACATCGAAACGCTGTCGCGCTTCCTCGACGAACGCGCGGTCGAGCGCGACGGAATGAGTTTCGAGATGCTCGACGGCTATCTCACCGCCGTGCTGTCGGGCCCCGACCTTATCACGCCGTCCGAATGGATTCCGTGGATCTGGGCCGTCGAAGCCGCTGAACCTTCCGACGCGCCGGTGTTCGAGGACGACGTCGAAGCCCAGCGGATCCTCGATCTGATCATGCGCCATTACAACCGCATCGCCGACGTGCTCGCCCAGGGCGGCGCGGAATTCGAGCCGTGGATCGGCGAATTCGAACTCGAGGACGGCGGGTTTGCCGCCTGGGGCCAGGAGTGGGCGCTCGGCTACCTGCGCGGCGTCGCGCTGCGCGAAGAGCAGTGGGACGAGCTGCTCGACGATCCCGACTGGGCGGACGATCTCGAAGCGGTCGATCTGCTCGCGCGCGGCCCCGACGACGAGGAAACCGGCAGCGAGGTCGCGACGCAGGAACAGCGCGACGCGCTGATCGACAGCATGGTCGAGTTCGCGCTCGACGCGCACGACTTCTGGCTCGAACGTCGCCTGACGCCTGCGACCGTGCGTCGCACCGATCCGAAGGTCGGCCGCAACGATCCGTGCCCCTGCGGCAGCGGCAAGAAGTACAAGCAGTGCTGCGGGCAGGGGCAATGAGAAAACGACGGAGAAGGACCGGGAAACGAGTGAACGGTACGTCGGTGCGAATACCCGGTTCTCGCTTCTAGACACTCGTTCCGATTTCTGATGCCCGTAGAGCCCAAGCGCGGACTCACCCTGCTGCTGGCCGGACTAGCGATGTTCGGTCCGTTCGCCATCGACACGATGTTTCCGGCGTTCCCGGCGATTGCCGCGGAATTCCGCGCCGACGATTTCGCGATGCAGCAGACGCTGTCGATCTATCTGGTCGCGCTTGCGCTCATGTCGCTCGTTCACGGCCCGCTGTCCGACGCGCTCGGCCGGCGGCCGGTCGTGATCGCCGGCGTCGGTCTGTTCATGCTCGCGTCGATCGGCTGTGCCCTGACCTGGTCGATAGAAAGCCTCTGGCTGTTCCGCGCGCTGCAGGGCACCTGCGCCGGCGCCGGGTGGATCGTGGCGCGCGCGATCATGCGCGATCTCTACGAAGGGCCGGTCGTGCAGCGGCTCATGTCCAATGTGTCGATGCTGTTCACGGTCGCGCCGGCACTCGCGCCGATCATCGGCGGCTGGGTGCTGCTCGCCGGGAACTGGCGCTGGATCTTCTGGTTTCTCGCCTTCTGGGGTGCGCTGCTGCTCGTTGCGTCGCTGTGGCGGCTGCCCGAATCGCATCCGCCGGAACGGCGCATTCCGCTGCGGCCCGGCGCGCTCGTCGGCGGCTATGTGCAGATGCTGATGGACCGGCAGTTCTGGCCGCTCGCGATCGCGGGCACGATGAATTTCAGCGCGCTGTTCCTGTACATTTCCTCCGCGCCCGCGTTCGTCGTCGGCCTGCTGAAGCTCGGTCCCCAGCAGTTCGGCTGGCTGTTCGTGCCGGCCGTGTCGGGGATGTTTCTCGGCGCACTGCTGTCGGGCCGGCTCGCCGGCCGCATCAGCGTGCCGCGCACGATCACCCTCGGCTATGCCGTGATGCTGGCTGCGTCCGCGATCAACGTCGGCGTCGCACTCGCGCTGCCGCAGCCGCTGGTGCCGTGGTCGGTGCTGCCGATCGGTCTGCACGCGATCGGCATCTCGCTGTCGTTCCCGAGCCTGACCATCCTGCTGCTCGACCGCTTCCCGCTGCATCGCGGCGGCGCGTCGTCGCTGCAGGCGTTCGTGAGCCTCGTGTTCAACGCCGTGCTGGCCGGCGTCGTCGTCGTGTTCGTGTCCGACAGCGTGCTGCATCTCGCGCTGGCCGCCGCGACGCTGACCGCGATCGGCTTCGTCGCGTGGCGCGTGTTCCGCTATCGGACCGCGGCACGCGTTGCGGCCGCATAGGCTGGGTGAGCCACCGGCGAACCCCAACATCGAGGCGGTTCATTCCAGGCGAACGCACGGCACAGAGAGGCTGTCGCCGGAACCGCGCGAAAGCATCCTTCGGCACGGATTCGTCGCAGCGTAACCACCTCGACGCCGGAGTTCGCCTTCGGCTCACCGCCAGCCGGGGGAATGCGTTTCCGCGTTACGCCGCCGGCGTGCCGAGAATCTGCTTGAGCACCGACAGAACCTCGTCCTTGCCGCCCATCAGCGTGAGCTGGTTGTCGCGCGAGATGTCGGTGCCGATGTTGACGTTGTAGCCCTGGCCGAGATCGTTGCCGTCCTCGTCGATACGCGGATAGGTTTCGACCTTGCCGATGTACATGATGCGGTTCGCGTCGACGAAGCGGCCGTCGGGAAGTTTGATCCAGCGTTGCATGGCGGGGTCTCGCGGTTGGCTGGCGCGAACATAGCACGCGGCCGGGAAAGCGAGAAAAGAGGTAGAGACGCGAGAAACGCGCGGCAGCTTCGCTGCGTGACCACGCGTTTGGCACATGGAGCGGAGCAGGGGAGAAACGAGAGCGTCATCACGCCTCCACTCGTTTCTCACTCCTGCTCGCTCTTTCCTGCTTTTCAGTTCCAGCCGCAGCTCCTGCCCTTGTTCTGCTGCTTGAGCCATGCGTGCAGCGGCGCGAAGTAGTCGAGGATGGCCGAGGCGTCCATCTCCCCCTTGCCGGTCAACTCCTTCAGCGTCGCCTGCCAGGGCTGGCTCGAACCCTTGTCGAGCATGGCCCAGAACTTCGCGCCCGCGGCCTTGTTGCCGTAGATCGAGCATTCGTGCAGCGGTCCCTTGTAGCCGGCCGCCTTGCACAGCTCGCGCTGGAACTGGAACTGCAGGATATGCGCGAGGAAATAGCGCATGTACGGCGTGTTGCCCGGCACGTGATATTTCGCGCCCGGATCGAAGTCGGCTTCGCTGCGCGCGACGACCGGCGCGACGCCCTGGTACTTGCGCTTGAGCGCCCACCATGCCGCGTTGTAGCCCTCGGGCTTGATCGAGCCGTCGAAGACGCCCCAGCGCCATTCGTCGATGAGCTTGCCGAACGGCAGGAACGCGACTTTTTCGAGCGCCTGCTTCATCTGCGCATTGAGCATCGCTTCCTTGCTCGGCTTGTTCGCGCCGGCGAGTCCAATTTCGGCGAGGTAGCCCGGCGTCAGGTTCAGCTGGATCGTGTCGCCGATCGCCTCGTGGAAGCCGTCGTGCGCGCCGGTCTGGAACAGCGGCGGCAGATCGTTGTAGGCGAGGTAGTAATAGATGTGCCCGAGCTCGTGGTAGACCGTGCGGAAGTCTTCCTCGTTGATGTTGATGCACATCTTGATGCGCACGTCGCCTTCGAGGTTCAGATCCCAGGCGCTCGCGTGGCAGACGACGTCGCGGTCGGCCGGGCGCTTGAGCTGGGATTTTTCATAGAACGATTTCGGCAGCGCCGGGAAGCCCACCGAGGTATAGAAATCCTCGGCGCGCCTGACCATCGCTTCCGGCGTGTAGTTCTTTTCCTTGAGCGCCGCATCGACGTCGAGATTGGAAACGCCCGGATACGGCTGCAGCAGCGGGTACAGCGCGGCCCAGTCCTGCGCCCACATGTTGCCGGTGATGTGCGCCGGAATCGTGCCGTCGTTCGCGAGCTTGCCCGGGTACTGCTGCTCGAGCTTGTGCCGCGCATAGCACTGCAGGTCCTTGTACAGCGGCTCGACCTGGCGCCACAGGCGGTCGGTTTCCTTGCGGAAGTCGGCGGCGCTCATGTCGTAGCTCGCGCGCCACATGTCGCCGGCGTTGGCGTAGCCCATCTCGGCCGCGCCCTCGTTCACAAGCTCGGCGAAGCGGACGTAGTCCTTGCGCATGCCGCGCGCGACGTTGTGCCAGGCCGTCCAGGCGTCGAGATCGGCATCCCAGTCGCGGTTTTCGGCGAGCACCTTGCTGAGCTGGTCGAGGTTGCGGCAGGTTTCGGGCTTGGCGTCGTCGGTGCAGGACTTGCCGGAACCATAGGCGGCGTTGAGGCGCGACGCGATCTGGGTCAGTTCGGCGAGCTTGGCCGGATCCTTCGGCGCCGGCATCGCCGTCTGCAGCTTCAGCAGATCGATGCCGCGTTGCGTCGCGGGCGAGATGCCGCCGATGCCCTGGAATTTCTTGGATTTCTCCACATTGGCAGAAAGGCGGCCGAGCGCGCGCTCGTTCGCCTTGGCCACGAGCACTTCGGTGTCGCCGTTGATATAGGTCTCCGCGACCCACTGCGCGGCGGTCACTTCGACGTAGTTGTCGCGGATTTCCTGGTTGATGCCGGCGACGAACGCGTCGGCCGCCGCGGCGTCGGCGGACTGCGCGAAGGCGGCCGGCGAAAATCCTGCGCCCATGCCGATAATCAGAGCCGACGCAAGTGCGGAACGAACTGGTTTCATGGACATCTCCCCGGGCGCGGCGCGGCCGCCGTCTACGTGGTGGCGCAGGCTAGTACCCGTCACTCGCGAAAGCAACCGAGCCGCTTGAAACGCGGGCATACGGACAACATCTGCGACTCGACCGCATGACTTCCGCAGGACGACTCGTCGATGAGCACTGGACAAGGTTCCGCCGGCAACGTGATCGCCGCCATCTGCAGCTTCTTCATTCCGGGACTGGGACAGCTCGTGCAGGGACGCCTGCTCATGGCTGCCGTGCAGTTCGTGCTCGCCGCGGTGCTCTGGCTCATCTTCCTCGGCTGGGTCGTGCACCTGTGGTCGATCCTCGACGCGGCGCTGTTCAAGCCGCAGCATTGACCGCGCACGCCCGCATCGACTGTTAGCATGGACGGCCACGCCGCCGGAGTCGCTTTCGCATGATCGTCACACTCGTCGCGATCGGCCTGACCACACTGGTCTCGCTGATCGCCTTCAACAATCCGCGCCTCAAGCAGCAGCTCATCCTGTGGCCGCCCGCGGTGCGCCGCCACAACGAATACTGGCGCCTGTTGAGCTACGGCCTGATCCATGCCGACGGCATGCATCTGTTCTTCAACATGTTCACGCTGTTCTTCGCGGGCCGTTACATCGAGGCCTATCTTTCGCTGCGCACGGGGCTCGTCGGGTTTCCGCTGCTCTATCTCGGCGGTCTCGTGGTCTCGATCCTGCCGAGCTATCTCAAGCACCAGAACGATCCGAACTACTACAGTCTCGGCGCGTCGGGCGCGGTCTCGGCCGTGCTGTTCGCCTTCGTGCTGCTGCAGCCCGGCGCGATCATCTATGTCTTCGTGATCCCGATGCCGGCGATCGTGTTCGGCGTGCTCTATCTCGCGTACTCGTGGTACATGGACCGTCAGTCCAGCGACAACGTCAATCACAGCGCCCATCTCTGGGGCGCCGGCTTCGGCCTGCTGTTCATGGCGCTGCTGGAGCCCGGCCTCATCGGCCGGCTGCTGAACTGAAGCGCGCGCCGGGCACGCGCGGACCCGCCGCCGGGCATGGCCGGCGGCGGTCCGGCATCGGCGTTCCGTCGCGCCGCGTTTGACCCTTCCCGCGCCAAGCCCGACACTTCGGGCCGGGGGCAAGGGATTTCCGGGGAGTGCACGTGGGACTGTTGGCGTTTCTGCAGCGAATTTTCGGCGGCCGGCCGGCCGCCGCCGAGC
>NZ_DATIGT010000312.1:0-24385 GCF_035481375.1 Tahibacter sp. | reverse complement strand
GCCCGGCTCTGTTCGCGAGCCTGCTCGTCATCACGCTGTCGTTCGTCCCCGTGTTCGCGCTGCAGGCCCAGGAGGGCCGCCTGTTCTCGCCGCTCGCTCATACCAAGACCTATGCCATGGCCGCAGCAGCGGCCCTGTCGGTGACGCTCGTGCCGGTGCTCATGGGCTATCTGATCCGCGGACGCATCCGCGCGGAGCACGCGAATCCCGTCAATCGCGTGCTGATCGCCGGCTATCGGCCGGTGCTCGACGCGGTGCTGCGGCACCCGCGCGCGACGCTGGCCGCCGGTACGCTGCTGCTCGCCGCGACCGCGATCCCGTATGCGCGCATCGGCAGCGAGTTCATGCCGCCGCTCGAGGAAGGCTCGCTGCTGTACATGCCTACCGCGCTGCCCGGCCTGTCGGCCGACAAGGCGCGGCAGCTGCTGCAGTTGTCCGACCGGATGATCAGGACCGTGCCCGAAGTCGCGCACGTGTTCGGCAAGGCCGGCCGCGCCGACAGTGCGACCGATCCGGCGCCGATGGAAATGTTCGAAACCACCGTGACATTCAAGCCGCGCGAGCAGTGGCGGCCCGGCATGACGCCGCAGAAACTGCGCGAGGCGCTCGATGCGGCCGTGACGGTGCCGGGCCTCACGAATCTCTGGGTGCCGCCGATCCGCAATCGCATCGACATGCTCGCGACCGGCATCAAGAGTCCGGTCGGCGTCAAGGTGTCGGGACCGGACGTCGCCGTGATCGAACGCGTCGGTGAATCGATCGCACGCGTGGCCGCCGCCGTGCCCGGCGTCCGCTCGGCGCTGGCCGAGCGCATCGGCGCGGGCCGCTATGTGGATGTGCGCATTCGCCCGGAAGCAGCCGCGCGCTACGGTTTCACGCAGGCTGCCCTGCAGCAGCTCGTCGCGACCGTCGTCGGCGGCGATGCGATCGGCGAAACGAACGAAGGGCGCGAACGCTATCCGATCGTGCTGCGCTATCCGCGCGGGCAGCGCGACTCGCTCGCCGCGCTGAAACAGCTGCCGCTGGTCGCACCGGGCGGCGCGCAGCTGACGCTCGAGCAGGTTGCCGACGTCACCACCGCGACTGGCCCGGCCATGCTCAAGAGCGACGACGGCCGCCTCGTCGGCTATGTCTACGTCGATGTCGCGGGGCGCGACCTCGGTTCGGTCGTCGCCGACCTGCAGGATGCGGTCGCGGCGCAGGTGGATCTTCCGGCCGGCTACGGCATCGCCTGGTCGGGCCAGTACGAATACCTGCAGCGCGCGCGGGCGCGGCTGCGCTGGGTCGTGCCCGCCGCGCTCGCGATCATCGTGCTGCTGATCGGATTCGTGTTCCGCCGTATCGGCGACGTCGCGATCATCCTGCTGAGCCTTCCGCTCGCGCTGGTCGGCGGACTCTGGCTGATCTGGCTGCTCGGCCACGCGGTGTCGATCGCGACGCTGATCGGCTTCATCGCGCTCGCGGGCGTCGCCGCCGAGTTCGGCATCATCATGGTCCTGTATCTGCGCCAGGCCTGGGATCAGCGCATCGCCGCCGGCGAACCGGCCGACCTCGAAACGCTCGACGCCGCGATCCGCGACGGCGCGGCGCAGCGCGTAAGGCCGAAAGCGATGACCGTCGCCGTGATCCTCGCCGGCCTGCTGCCGCTGTTCGTCGGCGGCGGCGCCGGTGCCGAAGTCATGCAGCGCATCGCCGCGCCGATGCTCGGCGGCATGATCACCGCCCCCTTGCTGTCGATGCTCGCGATACCGGCGGCATTCCGCCTGATGCAGGCCAGGCGGTTGCGGCTCGGCGCGGCGGCAACGGCCGAAAGGCTTGCCGCTGCGTAACCAAAACCGACAAAGACTTCGATTATTCTAGATCCATGGAATCGATAACCGCCGTCCGCGCCCTCGCCGCTCTCGCCCAGGACAGCCGTCTCGCGGTCTACCGGCTGCTCGTCGAAGTCGGACCGGACGGACTGCCGGCCACCGGAATCGCCGAACGTCTCGGCATTCCGGCCAACACGCTTTCGTTCCATCTGAAGTCGCTGAACCAGGCCGAACTCGTGACCGCCCGGCACGAAGGCCGCTTCATCTACTACGCGGCGAACTTCGCGCGCATGGCCGAACTCGTCGCATTCCTGACCGAAAACTGCTGCGGCGGCCGTCCGTGCGCGCCCGCCGTGCGCTCTTCCCGCCGCGCGAAAACCGGAGACTCGCCATGAGCGATCGCGTATTCAACGTGCTGTTCCTCTGTACCGGCAACTCGGCCCGCAGCATCCTGGCCGAGGCCGCGCTGAACCAAAAAGGCGCGGACCGCTTCCGCGCGTTCAGCGCCGGCAGCCACCCGGCCGGCCGCGTCAACCCGCATGCGCTCGCGCTGCTGCGGCGACTGGACATCCCGACCGACGGCCTGCGCAGCAAGAGCTGGGACGAATTCGAACGACCCGGCGCTCCGGCGCTCGATTTCGTCTTCACCGTCTGCGACAACGCGGCCGGCGAAGTCTGTCCGATCTGGCCGGGCCATCCGGCGACGGCGCACTGGGGCGTTCCCGATCCGGCGGCCGTCGAGGGCTCGGACGAGGAAAAGGATCATGCGTTCCGCGACGCCTACACGACCTTGCACCGGCGCATCGAGCTGTTCACGAGCCTGCCGCTCACCTCGCTCGACCGGCTCGCGCTGCAGGAACACCTGCGCGACATCGGCAAGGCCTGAGCGATGACGGCTGTCGTCTCCCTTGCGCGCCGCGGTGCCGCGGAAGTTCTCGGCTCGGCACTGCTCGCGGCGACGGTGATCGGCTCGGGCATCATGGCCGAGCGCCTCGCCGGCGGTAACG
This sequence comes from Tahibacter sp., assembly GCF_035481375.1. Classification (GTDB taxonomy): domain Bacteria; phylum Pseudomonadota; class Gammaproteobacteria; order Xanthomonadales; family Rhodanobacteraceae; genus Tahibacter. The sequence goes on along the minus strand of NZ_DATIGT010000312.1, from coordinate 21,567 downwards.
TCGCGGTTGCGCTGCTCGCGAACACGGCGGCGACCGTTGCCGTGCTCGCCGCGCTGATCGGCCTGCTCGGGCCGGTCAGCGGCGCGCATTTCAATCCGGCGGTGTCGCTGGTCGAAGCCCTGCGCGGCCGCCTCGCGCCGCGCGACGCGGCGATCTACGCGATCGCACAGGTCGCCGGCTGCTGCGCCGGCGCACTGCTCGCGCACGCAATGTTCGATCTTTCACTCATCCAGTTTTCCACGCATGTGCGGACCGGCACCGGCCAGTGGATCGCGGAGATCGCCGCGACCTTCGGGCTGCTGCTCGTCGTCGTCGGCCATCGCCGCGCGAGCGACGCACCGTGGATGGTCGCGGCCTGGATCGGCGCGGCGTACTGGTTCACCGCGTCGACCTCGTTCGCGAATCCCGCGATCACGCTCGCGCGCAGCCTGAGCGACACGTTCGCCGGCATACGCCCGGCCGACGTGCCGGTTTTCGTGTTCGCGCAGCTCGCGGGCGCGCTGCTCGGCTACGCGGTTGCCCATTGGCTGGTCGCACCGCCGGTACGCAATGGGCCGGGTCAGGTCTGACCGGCGGGCCGCGTGCGCGCCAGACGCGCGCGGCCTCGCGCTCAGCCGGCGTCGTTCCGCCCTGCGTCGCGATACAGCAGCCGATACAGCGCCGGCAGCACGAACAGCGTCAGCACCGTCGCGGACACGATGCCGCCGATCACGACCGTCGCCAGCGGGCGCTGCACTTCGGAGCCCGCACCGACGTTCAGCGCCATCGGCAGGAAGCCCAGCGACGCGACGAGCGCGGTCATCAGTACCGGCCGCAGACGGCCGAGCGCACCGTCGACGATCGACCGGTCGAGCGGCACGCCCTGCTCGCGCAGCCGGCGGATGAACGCGATCATCACGAGTCCGTTGAGCACCGCCACGCCCGACAGCGCGATGAAACCGACGCCCGCGGAAATCGAGAACGGTATGCCGCGCAGCGCGAGCGCGGCGACGCCGCCGGTCAGTGCGAGCGGCACGCTGCTGAACACGATCGCGGCATCTTTCGCCGATGCGAACGCCCAGAACAGCAGCGCGAAGATCAACACGAGCGTCACCGGCACGACGACGGCGAGGCGCTGACTCGCCGAGATCAACTGCTCGAACGTGCCGCCGTAGTCGATCCAGTAGCCCGGCGGCACCCTGACCCCGGCGTCGATGCGCGCGCGCAGCTCCGACACGAAGCCGCCGAGATCGCGCCCGCGCACGTTCGCGGTCACGACGACACGGCGCTTGCCGTTCTCGCGATTGATCTGATTCGGCCCCTGCGCCGTCGCGATCGTCGCGACCTCGCGCAGCGGCACGGTCTGCGGCGCGCCCGACAGCCACGCGGCGGCGCGGCTCGATTCATCAACGGTGCCGCTCGCATCGAGCGGGATCGGCAGATCGGCGAGCGCGGCCGGATCCTGGCGCAGCCGCTCGGGCAGGCGGATCACGATGTCGAAGCGGCGATCGCCGTCGAACAGCTGACCCGCGACTTCGCCGCCGACCGCGGTCGCGACGGTGTCCTGCACCGCGCCGGGATTCAGCCCGAAGCGCGCAAGCGCCACGCGATCCGGCGTGATCGTCAGCAGCGGCAGACCGGTGGCCTGCTCGAGCCGCACGTCGGCGGCGCCGGGCACGCCTTCGGCGACCCTGCCGATCCGCTCGCCGACCTCGACCAGCGTATCGAGGTCGTCGCCGTAGAGCTTGATCGCGACATCGGCGCGCACGCCGGAAATCAATTCGTTCATGCGCATCTGGATCGGCTGCGTGAACTCGTAGTTGTTGCCCGGCAGCGTCGCCATCGCGTCGGCGATCTCCGCGACGAGCTGTTCCTTCGGCTTGCGCGGGTCGGGCCACTGCTCGCGCGGCTTGAGCATGAGGAACGTGTCGGCCACCGACGGCGGCATCGGATCGGTCGCGACTTCGGCCGTGCCCAGTTTGCTGAAGACGCGCTCGACTTCGGCAAACTGCTTGGCCCTGGCTTCGAGCGAGAGCTGCATGCGCACGGACTGGTCGAGGCTCGTGCCGGGAATGCGCATCGCGTGCATCGCGACATCGCCTTCGTCGAGGCTCGGGATGAACTCGGTGCCGAGCCGCGTCGCAAGCAGACCGCAGAGCGCGACGAGTGCGAACGCGGCGGCGACGACCGCCACGCGCAGACGCATCGCGATCCCGAGCAGCGGCGCATACAGGCGGCGCGCCGCGCGCATCAGGCGCGTTTCCTTTTCCTCGACGCGCCCGTGCAGGAACAGCGCGACGGACGCCGGTACGAAGCTCACCGACAGCAGCATCGCACCGCTCAGCGCGAGCACGACGGTGACCGCCATCGGGTGGAACATTTTCCCTTCTACACCCGACAGCGCGAAGACCGGCAGATAGACCGCGGTGATGATGCCGAGGCCGAACAGGCTCGGACGTATCACTTCGGCAGTGGCTTCGGCGGTCGTGTCGAGACGCTCCTGCGCGGTCATCGCGCGGCCCAGGCGATGCTGCAGTTCGCCGAAACGCCGCAGGCAGTTCTCGATGATGATGACGGCGCCGTCGACGATCAGACCGAAGTCGAGCGCGCCGAGACTCATGAGGTTGCCCGACACGCCGCCGCGCACCATGCCCGTGATCGTGAACAGCATGGCCAGCGGAATCACCGCCGCCGTGATCAGCGCCGCGCGGAAATTGCCGAGCAGCAGGAACAGCACGACGATGACGAGCAGCGCGCCTTCGACGAGATTCTTCGCGACCGTGACGATGGTGCGGTCGACGAGCGCGGTGCGGTCGTAGACCGGATTCGCCGTGACGCCGGCCGGCAGGCTTTTCGCGGCTTCCTGCAGGCGCGCCGCCGACGCCTGCGCGACCTCGCGGCTGTTCGCGCCGATCAGCATGAACACCGTGCCGAGCACGACTTCGCGGCCGTTCTGCGTCGCCGCGCCGGTACGCAGTTCGGCCCCCTCGCCCACCCCGGCGACGTCGCGCACGCGGATCGGCACGCCGTCGCGGCGATCGAGCACGATGTCGCGGATCGCGTCGAGATCGGCGACCTGTCCCGGCGCGCGCACGAGGAACTGCTGGCCGTTGCGCTCGATGTAGCCCGCGCCGACATTGCGGTTGTTCGCGGCGACGGCGCGCACGAGATCGTGCAGCGTGAAACCGAGCGCGACGAGGCGGGTCGGATCGGGCGTGATGTGGATCTGCCGCGCATAGCCGCCGATCGTGTTGACCTCGGTCACGCCGGGCACGTTGCGCAGCTGCGGCCGCACGACCCAGTCCTGCAGCGTGCGCAGGTCGGTCGCGGTATACGGCGTGCCGTCGGCCTTCTTCGCCCCGGGCGACGCATCGACCGTATACATGAAGATTTCGCCCATGCCGGTCGCGATCGGTCCGAGCTGCGGCTCGACGTCGCCGGGCAATTGCGACGCGACCTGCGCGAGCCGCTCGGACACCTGCTGGCGCGCGAAATACAGGTTCGTCGACTCGGTGAACACGACGGTGACCTGCGACAGGCCGTAGCGCGAAATCGAACGCGTGTAGTCGAGCCCCGGCAGCCCGGCCAGCGCCGTCTCGATCGGAAACGTCACGCGCTGTTCGGCTTCGAGCGGCGAGTAGCCCGGCGCTTCGGTGTTGACCTGCACCTGCACGTTGGTGATGTCGGGCGTCGCGTCGATCGGCAGGCGGGCGAAGCTCCAGGTGCCGAGCGCGGTCAGGGCCAGCGTCAGCGCCAGCATGAGCCAGCGCTGCGCGATGGCGAAACGGATGAGTTTCTCGAGCATGGCGGCGGACTCAGTGATCGTGCGAAGCGCCGGACTTTTCGACGTCCGCCTTCACCACGTAGCTCTGCTCGACGACGACGGCGTCGCCCGCGTTCAGTCCGGAGCGGATCTCGACGCGCTCCGCATCGCGCATGCCCAGTTCGACCGGCCGCACCTCGTAGGTATCGCCGACGCGCACGAACACGACGTCCCAGTCCCGAAACGTCTGCAGCGCCGACAACGGCACGACGAGCGACGCCGGCTGGCGCTGCACCGTGATGCGTGCGCGCACCGCGGAGCCCGTGCGCCAGAGCCCGTCGGCATTCGCGATCGCTGCGCGCGCAACCGTGCTCTGGCTCGCCGTCGCGGTGCCCGGCAGCACGCGCTCGATCGTCGTCTGCGCCGACACGCCGTCGCTCATGCGCGTGACCGTGACCGGCACGCCCGCGGTGATGTGCTGCGCATCGGCGCCGAAGATGTGCAGGTCGACCCAGAGCGAGGACAGATCGGCGACTTCGAACAGCGCCGCGCCCTCGCCGGCCGCACCGCCGAGGCTGGCGCTGCGCGCGAGCACCGTACCGCCGATCGGCGATGCGATCGCGTAGTTCGACAGGCTCAGGTTGCTTTCGACGACGGCGAGCGTCTGGCCCTTGCGCACCGTGTCGCCGACGTTCGCGCGCAGCTCGCGGATCGGCCCCGGAAAGCGCGCCGTCACGGTGGCGACGCGACCTTCCATCGTGGTCAGCAATCCTTGTACTTCGTGTTCGTCGGCGATGACGCCGGGACCGGCAGCGGCGGCGACGATGCCCGCGTCGCGCGCGACCGGCGCGGGAATCTGCGTGCGGCCCTCGTAGCTCGCGTAGTTCCAGCGCAATGCCCGGCCGTCTATCGTCGCCCGCACCTCGACATCGAACGAATGCGGCTCGCCGACGACGCCCGCGGCAAGCAGGCTGCCGTCGGGCTGCGGCGTCAGCGCAAACGTTTCGACGGCGCCGCCGAGCCGGGTGACGCTGACCTCGACGCCGCCCGCGCTCGCGTGCAGCGGCTTGCCGCCGCGATACAGCCAGGCCCGGAACTTCGGCGGCGTGCCCGCTTCGGCGATACCGAGTTCGACCGCATGGCCCTGCGCTTCCAGCACGCGGCCGCCATGCGCGCCTTTTTCCGCGGCGGCGTCGGCATGCTCGTCGCCGTGACCGTGGCCATGTTCGTCCGTGCCCGGCGCGGAGCGTTCGCAGCCGGCGAGCACGAGGATTGTGAAAAAGGCAATAAAGAGAATACGGGTCACGGCTGCGCTTCCGGGTTCGGTGAGGTGCCGGGCACGAACGGCTCGGCGGTCAGGCGCTGCAGTTCGATCAGCGCGCGCTGGGCTTCCTGCTCGGCGTCGAGCCGCTGCCGGCGCGCGGCCGTGTGTTCGGACTGCACCTGCGCCCATTCGAGATAGCTGATTGCGCCCGCGCGATAGGACCGCTCCGCGGCGGCTTCGGCCTTCGCGAGCTTCGGCAGGATGTCCTCGACATAGCGCGTGGCTTCGAGCCGCGCGACGCCGTAGCGGCCGTGCGCTTCGGCCAGCGTCGAACGCAGCGACGCGATTCTGGCTTCGCGCTCGATGTCGAGCGCGGTGAGTTCCGCTTCGGCCGCGCGTATGCCGGGCCGTGCGCGGCCGCGCGCGCCGAGCGGAACGGAGATCGCGCCGACGAGACCGAAATCGTCGTCGCTCTCGCGCCGGCGCAGGCCGAACGACACGTCGATATTCGGCTTCGCCTCGCTGCGCGCCAGTTGCAGGCGCGCCTCGCGCACGCGGCGCTCGTCGGCGAACTGCGCGAGTTCGGGCGTCTGCTCGAGGAGACGCGCGAGCGCCGCGGCGCCGGCAATGGCCGGCAGCGCAGGCGTTGCGTGATCGGCGGGTTCGAAGCGCGCGTCGGTTTCGTCCCAGAGCGCGGCAAGATGCTGCCGCGCGGCGTCGAAGCGCTGCGCCGCGCGATCACGGTCCAGCTCCGCGCGCGCCAACGCCGACTCTGCAGTCAGCAGCACCGATTCGGGCGACGCACCGGCATCGAGGCGCCGGCGCGCCGCGGTCACCGCGCGCGTGCGCTGTTCGATGTCCTGCCGCGCGATCTCGCCGTTCTGACGCGCGGCGACGATCGCCAGATAGCGGCGCGCGGTCTCGGCGAGCAGATCGAGCCGGCGCGCCTCGCGCTCGACGCCGAGCGCGTCGATGCGCCGCTGCGCGAGTGCCTCTCGTGCGGCTTGCTTGCCGCCGCGCTCAAGCACGCCGGCCAGAGTCAGCGTGAGTTCTGCCGAATGCAGGCCGCGCGCGTCTCCGCTGCCGAACGCGTTTTCGAGTTCGGCGCCGGCCGTCCATGCCGGACGTTGTGCGGCACGTTCGCGCTCGGCGACCAGCGCGGCGCGGCGCGGCTCGAACACCCGCAGGTCGGGATGCGCGGCGATCGTGCGATCGAACGCTGCATCGAGCGTGAGTACCGAGCCGGCGGGCGACGGTCCGGAAGCCCGTACCGGCAAGCCCGGCACGAGCGAAAGCGCGGCGATGGCCGCGGTCAGGAAACGCATGGGATTCTCCGAAAGACGATGACGGAACCGGCGGCGCCGGCGGACGCGTCACACGGCGATCGGAGGACGGACTTCGACGGGATAGTCGCCGGAAACGGCGGCGGTTGCGCGCACGCGGGGAGCGGGCGTGGAGACGAACAGTGCAGGCAGGCGCGTCGCGGAAACCAGCGTCGCGGTCGCATGCAGGCAGCAGTCGTGGCAATCGGTCAGGCAGCAGCCGTCCGGGTCGTTCTGAACGTCTCTGTCGGATGCGTCTGCTTCGCCCGCCGTTGCCTCGGTACCGAATGCGGCGACGATGTCGTCGCAAGCAACGGCCATGCCCGGCAGCAGGCCCTGACCCAGCGTCATCAGCAGGAGCAGGACCAGTCGCAGCAGCGGGCGGTGGGTGGGCGGTCGACGCATGGCCGGCACCCTACTCGACGCGCGCGGCGTTAGACAATTGCATTTGCGCGGACGCGCCGGTATGCCGCTTCGGTAAGGGGATCCGGGAAAAGTGAGTGTCCCGGTTTGCGCGGACGCAGCGGTACGCCGCTTCGGCAAGGGGTGCTGGGAACGTGAGTGTCCCGGTTTGCGCGGCTTGCGTCGGTACGGCGCTCTCGTGACGGCACCGAAAAAGTGGGTGTCCCGGTTTATGCCGTCTATGACGCCCCGCTACATGGAGCCGAAAAAGTGGGTGTCCCGATCCGCGCCGCCGATCCGCGCCGCGCCGGTTCGCGCGATTGCCGCGGTACGCCGCTTCGGCAAGGGCCCCGGGAAAGTGGGTGTCCCGGCTCTCCACCGACTCTCCGGAAAATGGATGTAGCGGCTCTCCGGAAAGTGGGTGTCCCGATTCGCCGCCGGTTCGCGTCCCGAGAAAGTGGGTGTCCCGATTCGACTCCGATTCGACTCGGAGTAAGTGGGTGTCCCGGTTCACGGTCTTCATCACCCGCCGCAGCAGCCGGCCGGCAGTCGGTCGCGCCACGGAAACAGGATTCGGTCGCGCAGGCGCGCGGGCACGACACTGCCCTGCCACAGTCCGATCTCGCCGGCCGCCGGAGCGCGCCCCGCGGTGCGCCGCGTGCCGAACAGCCAGTCCCAGAGCGTCACCGTCGCGCCGTAGTTGCCGTTCGCGAGGCGCGGATCGCGCGCGTGATGCCAGCGATGGAGCTCGGCCATGCTGAAAACGAGATTCAGCGGACCGAGCCTGAAGTCGACGTTCGCGTGACTCAGCACGCCATGGACGTTGTGCAGCACGCCGGCAACGAACAGCACATCGGCGCCGGCGCCGAGCAGCGCGAGCGGCAGCAGCGTGAGTCCGGCAGTCAAAAGCGCGTTGAGCGGATGGAAATGCGCGAAATTCAGCGCATTCAGGTGCGCGGGCGCGTGATGGATGGCATGGATGCGCCACAGCACCCCCGAGGATTCATGGCTCGCACGATGATAGAGATATGGCAAAAAGTCGCCGATCGCGAGTGCGAGCGCGATCTGCACCGGCATCGGCCAATTGCGGGGCCAGAATGGCACGTCAGGCGCGACATACGCCGCACACGCGAGCGCGCAGCTCCAGGCGAGCACTTCGCCGATGTGGGCGAACAGCGCCGTCGATGCGACATAGCCGAGATCCTCCTTCGCATCGCCGCTGCCGTTCCAGCGCGATTCGAACGGCTGTGCGCGCTCCAGCGCGAAGACCGCCGCGCCGACCGCCGCGACGATGACCGGCATCAACCAGGCCGCCGTCGCGGGCGACCACAATGACCAGGCAGCGAAGCCGGCGCCGCCGAACAGCAGCGGAAAGCTCACTCTCTGAATCCATTTGTCAACACACAAACACATGAATTAATTCCTAAAATATAAAATGTTCATCCGGCACGTGGCGCGCTCGACGGCCGCGCGCCGCAGGCCCACCACGCGACCGGCACGCACACGAGCAGCGACAGCGTGAGCGCCACGAAAACGAAAGAGCTGCCCCAGGTCTCGGCTGCCGCCGCGGCGGCGAATGGTCCGGCGGCGCGGGCGACGCCCTGAGCACGCGCGATGTCGCCGTTGACGCGGCCTGCCACGGCGACGCCGAAACGCAGCGGGACGATCCACGGACGAGCGAGCGTCTGCAGCCCGGCACCGATGCCGAACAGCGCGACACCGCCGAACGCGCCGACCAATCCGTCCGACAGCGCGACGAGCAGCAGCCCGACCGCTTGCAGCAGCAGCGGAGCGATCAGCAGCTGTCGCGCCGACAGCTCGGCGTGACCGCCCAGCCACAGCCAGACGCGGCCCGGCAACTGCATGACGCCGAGCGCGGCCAGCACGACCGACGCGGCTTGCAGCGAATGACCCTGTTCGACCAAGCGCGGAATCACGACGATCGTCAACGCCATCGCCGCGAACGTCGCGACGACGAACGGCGCACCGAGCACGACGATCGCCCGTCTGCCGATGTCTTTCGCCCGCGGTGCCGCCGCGCCGGTGCCCGCCGGCGACGCGCCGTCGGTAAACGTCGGCAGCACGCGGCGCCACAGCAGCAGCGTGGCGAGCACCCAGAGGACGGCGAGCAGATGCAGCGTCGCGCGCCAGCCCCAGGCGGCGCTGCAGATGCCGGCAAGCGGCAGGAACAACGTGCTCGCGAGACCGCCCATCACCGTCACTGCCGCGAGTGCGCGCAGGCGACGCGCGGGGTCGGCGATCTCGCGCGTTACGAGCGCAAACGCGGTCTCGTACAGCACGACCGACATGCAGGCGCCGAGTCCGGTCCAGACGAGGTAGAGCTGAATCGTCGTCGTGATCGCCGACCACGCGAGCAGCAGGCCAGCCGCCGCCGAGGCGCCGCCGAGCAGCAGCCGCGAACCTTCGCCGCGGTCCAGGCGGCGGCCGACGCGCGCAGCGAGCGCCGCGCTGACGCCCAGACCCAGCGAAAATGCGCCGGCGATGCCCGCCGTCGTCGCGCCGAGCTCGCTCCGCATCGGCACGGCGAGCACCGAATACGCATAGTACAGAATGCCCCAATAGACACATTGCACTGCGCCGAGCATCCAGATCGCGGGCCGGCGCGCGTCGGTCACGGCCGCGCCGGTCCGCAGCAGGATGCGGCTTTGCCGGTTGCGGCGGCGATCGTCGCAATCGGAACTGCCGGCGCGGCGCAGCCGCACCCCGCGTCTCCCGCGGCCTTCGCATCCGCATCGGCAACGCAGCACGCATCGCTGCCGGCCGGCGCCGGCCCGCCGCAGCAGCCGGCAGCGGCCTGCGCGGCGTCCTCGTCGGCGAACTGCGTGTTGCAGACACCCGTTTCGGGCAGGACGAGTTCGACGCGGCGCGCCGCTTCCCAGTCGCCGGAGATCGCGGCGACGACCGAGCGCACCTGCTCGTAGCCAGTCAGCAGCAGGAACGTCGGCGCGCGCCCGTAGCTTTTCATGCCGACGATGAAGAGGTTCGAATCCGGCTGTGCGAGTTCCGCTGCGCCGTGCGGTCGCACCGTGCCGCAGCTGTGCAGGTTCGGATCGATCAGCGGCGCGAGTGCGCTCGGCGCCTGCGTGCCCGGATCGAGATCGAGGCGCACTTCGTCGAGAAGGCGCAGATCGGGACGGAAGCCGGTCGCGGCGACGATCTCGTCGACCGGCGGCAGGGCGAAGTCCTCGCCGCACGCCACCCAGCGGCCGTCCTGCGCGGCGATGCGGTCGATGTGTATGTTGGTGTGTACCGTGACGACGCCGCTGTCCACGAGACGACCGATGCGCGAGCCGAGCCGTCCGCGCTCCTTCAACTGATCGTTCTCGCCGCCGCCGAGGACGCGGCGCAGCGACGGACGCCGCACGGCCCAGTGGATCTGCATCCGGCCGCCGTCGCGCGCGACCTGCGCCAGATCGGCGATCACGTTGAACGCCGAATGGCCGCTGCCGACGACGAGCACGCGCCTGCCCGCATAGCGCGCACGCTCCGTTCCGGCGACGTCGGGCAGGCCATAGGCGATGTGCGCCCGCGCGGCGCGCTCGCCGATCGCCGCCAGCCCGGACGCGCCGATCGGATTTGGATGCGCGATCGTTCCCGAGGCGTCGATGACGGCCTGCGCGAGCACTTCGTGTTCGGCGCCGTCGGTGTCGTACCGCACGAGAAACGGCGCGGTGTCGCGCTGCGCGTTCTTCATGCGATCGCGGCGCTGCTTCGCAACCGCGGTGACGCGCGCGTTCAGGCGCAGGTGGGGTGCGATCGCGGCGGTCGCCGCGAGCGGCTGCAGATAGCGCGCGATCACCTCGCCACCGGTCGGGAACTGCGCCGGATCGGGCGGCTCCCAGCCGGTCTCGCGCAGCAGCGCGACACATTTCTTGTCGAGATTGAATTCCCAGGGCGAGAACATGCGGACGTGCGCCCAGCGGCGCATGCCGGCGCCGGCTTCGCGGCCGGCTTCGAGAACGAGCGGCGCGTAACCGCGCGCGAGCAGATGCGCGGCGGCGGCCAGACCGACCGGACCGGCACCGATGACGACGACAGGCAGAGCGAGGGACATGACGGACCTCATTGTCAGCAGGAGGGCTCGCCGGGGACACCGGCGAGATTGGCGGAAATCAGGCGTTCGACGATGACGACGTCGATCCAGCGGCCGTCGAGCCGGCCGTGCTTCTCGTAGATGCCGACCTCGCGGAAGCCGCAGGCGGCGCACAGGCGGCGACTCGCGATGTTCGACGGAAAGATTCGCGAAACGAGCTTCCAGCAGCCGCGCGTCTGCGCCGCGTCGATCAGTGCCGCGAGCAGCGCGCGACCCACACCGCGTCCGCGCGCCGCGCGGTCGAGATAGATCGAGAACTCGGATATGCCCGCATAGCAGTCGCGGGCGCGATAGCTCGACAGCCCTGCCCAACCGATCACGACGCCGGCGGCATCGGTCGCGACGAGCAGCGGATGGCGTGCATCGTGCAGACGGGTCGCGATGTCCGCAGCGCTCCGCGGCATCGTCTCGAACGTCGACGAGCGCTCGGCGATGCCCTGGTTGTAGATCGCGGCGATCGCGGCCGCGTCGGCGTCGAGCGCATGTCGAATCGAAGTCGATGTGTGCATAATGTTGTTACTTGCAACCATGGGGGCAAAAAAATATCAGCCGCATCCGCCCGGACCGCAGGCGCTGCCGGTGCTGCAGTCGCCGACGCTGACGCCCGAGACGAAGCGCGCCTGTGCCGTGCGCGCGAGCCGCCGGATCACGTCGATCACGGTCGCGCGAACGGCCGGATCGAGCGCAGCAACGATCGCCGCCTGCTGCGCAACGAGTTCGCGGCTGATGGTTTCGTAGAGCGACTGGCCGGCGCGCGTAATCTCCAGCGACAGCGCGCGCGCGTCGACGGCGTCGGGTTTCCGTTCGGCGTAGCCCTTGCGGACCAGCGCATCGACGACACGCGTGGTCGTGCTCTTGTCGAGCAGCAGGCGCTCGGCCAGTGCCTGGCTGCGCATCGGACCATGCTCGGCCAGCGCTTCGAGCGCATAGCATTGCGTGACAGAAATGTCATAGCAGCAGATCTTGTCGCGGTCGCGAAACTGATAGATGCGCACGAGATCCGAGACGGCGGCATGCAGGGCCGCAGCATCGGCGAGGACGGCGGCGGGGAGCGATTCGGTGCCGGTTGAAATTCGTTGCATGTAACAACCATATTCGCGACGACCCGTCGACGTCAAGCCCTTTGATGGCAGCCAAGCGCCGAAGGACCGGCGCCCGAGGAGAAGAGCCGCGGCCGAGCGTGCGATGTACGCGTGTACTCGCGCGAAGCCGACGCATGGGTCGTCAGGACTGCCGCGTCGCCGCCATGTCAGTCGCCGGACGGATTCCCGCAAATCTGACGACCGACGTGCCTGGTCGACGCTGTCGCGCGGCCGCGTATGTCGTGGTGGTGCGCCGCCGGAATCTGCAGCCTTTTTTCATCAGGGCAAATTTTTACGGCTCGCCGGCTCGGCCGGGGATGGCTGGCGGCGAAACTCTGTGGATGTCCTCGACCGTGTCGACAGCGTCGGCCCAGACCGCGGCAACGCATCGCGGTCCTCGACCGCGGCGGGCCGGGGCAGCGGCGACGCACTGGGTGTCCTCGACTACGCGGCACCGTGGATGTCCTGGGTGTCCTCGACTACGTCGGCACCGTGGATGTCCTCGATCGCGGTGCTCGACGCTATTTGTGTACCCGCCTGAGCTCCAAACCCTCGCGACGTCGGTGCTTGAAAACTCCGGATGTCCTCGGAGCTGTCCGAAGCTCCTGGGTGTCTCTGAAGCGTCTAAAGCGCTCCTCGTTGGGTATCCCAGCTTCCCCGTCCTTTTTCCCCGGAAGCGTCTGAAGCGATCCTCTTTGGGTGTCCCAGCTTCCCCGCCTCTTTGGGTGTCCCAGCTTCCTCCCAGCTTCCCCGCCAGCTTCCCCCAGCTTCCCGAAACTTCTTGGCTGTCCCGTCAGAGCATCCCGAAGTGCGCGCCGCCACCGCTCGTTGGGTGTCCCGAAGCCATGCCGCCAACCCCGAAACGCTCCGGCCCCCGCTGCCCCGCGTACACGCAATCGCTGCATCCCTTTCACATTTTCGACACGCTGTCGGGATCGCTCTGCCGTTCACCTGATTTATACAAAGATCCGTTTGCCATCCGCATGATGTTTCAATAATCTCGACCAAACGGTTAAGTACGCGCTTGCCCGTTTTCACAAGGATGAACGGGTTTGCTTCCGCGTCGCCGGGTCTCCAGGGAGGCCGGCGGCATCGCTGGTGGCCAGGGGCCGGCCGCTGATGCAGTGGGGGTTGAGATGACCTTGACTGATCTGGCGTTCGTCGGTGTCGCCGCGGCCGTGACCGTGTCGGCGCAGTGGCTGTTGATTCCCCTCGCCCGTCGCTACGGGCTGCTCGATGTACCTTGCGGCCGGCACGACCATGCCCGGCCTACGCCGCTCGTGGGGGGCGTCGCAATCTTCCTCGGCGTGCTCGCGGCCTGTCTGCTTCGCGGCGACCTCGCCATGCCGCTGGTCGCCTATCTCGTGGCCGGCGGCATCGTCGTGCTGGTCGGCGTCGTCGACGACCGGCGCGACCTGTCCTGGCGCTATCGCATCGTCGCCCAGGCGTGCGCCGGACTCGTGCTCGCGGTCGGCGGGGTCTATGCGACGAGCATCGGCAACCTGCTGCCGTTCGGCAGCTGGGCGATCCCCTTCAGCGTCGTCGCGACGATCGGCGTGATCAACGCGGTCAACATGATCGACGGCTCGGACGGCCTCGCCGGAACCCAGGTCATTGTTTCACTCGGATACTTTGCCGCGTTGGCGGGCGTGGCGGGCGACGCGCCGTTGCAGTCGGAGATCCTCGTGCTCGCCGGTGCCGTGGCCGGCTTCCTGATGTTCAACCTGCGCTATCCGGGCCAGCCCGCCGCGCGGGTGTTCCTCGGCAACGGCGGCAGCGCGCTGCTCGGTCTGAGCGTGGTCTGGGTCGCCTTCCGGCTCGCCCAGACGCCCGGCAACGCGAGCGCCGGCATCGTGTCGCCGTGGCTCGTCGCAGTGCCGCTGATCGACTGCGTCGCGATCATGCTGCGGCGCATGCGCGCGGGCCGCTCGCCGTTCTCGGCCGACCGCAACCACCTGCATCACCTGCTGCGCGACGCCGGCTTCGCACCGCAGCACGTCGTGCTGCTGGGGATCGTCGCTTCGCTGTCCGCGGGGACTTTCGCGCTCGTCTGGCTGCACCAGACCGGCAGCGAGCTGCCGCTGGTGCTCGCGTTCCTCGTGCTGATCGCTGCGCATTTCGTCTGGTCGCTGCGGCGCGAGCGCGCGGTGGCGCAACTGCGGCGCTTCGTTCCGCGCCGGCTCCGCACGGCGGACGCCCCCGACTACGCGCTCGACCGCGCGCGCCTGCCGTTGAGACGCCGATGACATGATCGACCTGCATTGCCATCTGCTGCCGGGCATCGACGACGGTGCGAGCGATCTGCGCACGTCGCTGGCCATGGCGAGGGCAGCGGTCGCCGACGGCATCCGCGTCGTCGCCTGCACGCCGCATATCTATCCCGGGCTCTACGAGAACACGGCCGACGGCATCCGCGCGGCGGTCGGCAAGCTCGCCGAACAACTGCGGCGCCGGCGCATCCCGCTCCAGCTCGTGGTCGGCGCCGACGTGCATCTCGCGCCCGACCTGCTCGCGCGCCTGCGCGACGGCCAGGTGCCGACGCTGCACGGCTCGCGCTATCTGCTGCTCGAACCGCCGCATCACGTCGCGCCGCCGCGCTTTGAAAGTTCGGTGTTCGCTCTGGCCGCGTCGGGCTACGTTCCGGTCATCACGCATCCGGAACGCCTGACCTGGATAGAAAGCCACTATTCCACCCTGCAGCGTCTTGCCGAACGCGGCGTCTGGATGCAGCTGACCGCCGGCGCGCTGACCGGGCGCTTCGGCAAGCGCCCGCGCTACTGGGGAGAGCGCCTGCTCGACGAAGGCTGCGCCCATCTGATCGCAACCGACGCGCACGACGAGGATCAGCGCGGGCCGCGTCTGGCCGAAGGCCGCGACGCTGCGGCGCGGCGCGTCGGCGACGCCGAGGCCGAGCGGCTCGTGCTGGTGCGGCCGCAGGCCATCTTAAAGAACCTCGACCCCGCGCGCGTCGCCGCGCCGCGGTCGCCCGAAGCGCCGCGCGGCGGCACCTGGCAACGCGTACAGGAGTTGTTCGAATGGCATTGACGAAGCCGGCGTTGAAGGCGTTCCTGCTGCTGGCGCTGCTCGTTCTGCTCGGCGGCTGCGGCTCGCCGAACGTGCGTCCGCACGAAGCGCGGCCGGTCGCCAAGGGCGACGGCAAGTCGCTGCCGCCGCCCGACGTCATCAATTCCGACGGCGAATACAAGGCGGTTTCGGAATACCGGATCGGCGCCAACGATCTCATCGAGATCAATGTGTTTCAGGTCGCGGAGCTCGGCCGCACCGTGCGCGTGAATACGCAGGGACAGATCTCGCTGCCGCTGATCGGCTCGCTGCAGGCCGGCGGGCGCACCGTCGCCGAACTCGAAGCCGAGATCGCGAAGCGGCTGGAACAGGGCTACATCCAGAATCCGCAGGTCAGCATCTTCGTCAAGGAATACACGAGCCAGCGCGTGACCGTCGAAGGCGCGGTGCGCAAGCCCGGCATCTACGCGCTGACCGGCAAGACCTCGCTGCTGCAGGCGCTGGCCATGTCCGAAGGACTCGACCAGCTCGCCAACCAGCAGGGTGTCGTGATCTTCCGCACGATAGGCGGCCAGAAGATGGCCGCGGTGTTCGACATCGCCGCGATCCGCGCGGGCCGCAGCGAGGATCCGCAGATCTACGGCGACGACATTGTCGTCGTCGACCAGTCCGGACCGCGCACGGCGCTGCGGCGCTTCGTCGAGTCGATTCCCGTGTTCGCGCTGTTCCGTCCGTTCTGAATCCACTGCGCGCGAGGCCGCCATGAACCGTTCGCTCGCCCCAGGTCACCGGCCCTCACTGCCCGAGCGGCGTCCGCAGCCGGTCGTGCCGGCCGCGGCCCTGCCCGCGCCGATGCTCGACCCGCGCGCCGCCGATCCCGGCGACGACGACGCGATCAACCTCAAGAACTACTGGCGGATCCTCGTCAAGCGCAAATGGCTGGTGCTGTCGGTGCTGACCACGGTGCTCGCCGTCGTACTCGTGAAGACGCTGCTGACGCCGTCGGTGTTCCGTGCCGGCGCGACGCTGCAGATCGACCAGGACACGATCAAGATCATCCAGAGCGAAGGCCTGACGCCGGCCGAAGGCGTCGGCGATCGCGACTACTACCAGACCCAGTACGAACTGCTTCGCAGCCGCTCGCTGGCCGAGCGCGTGGCCGCGAGCATGTCGCCGGATCTCGTCGCGCAATTGCTCGCGCAGCGCGCTCCGGGCCTGTGGACGCGTCTGTCCGGATCGGGCACGGCCGAGGCCGAAGATGCCCCCGCGGCGGAACCCGGCCGCGACGAGATCGCGACCTTCGTGCAGTCGCGCCTGTCGGTCGAGCCGGTGCGCAACTCGCGCCTCGTGCGCATTCATTTCGACAGCCTCGACCCGGCGTTCTCGGCGACCATGGCCAATGCGATCGCCGACGCCTTCATCGCGACGCATATCGACCGGCGCTTCGAAGCCTCGGCCTATGCCAAGAACTATCTCGAAGACCGGCTGCAGCAGCTCAAGCAGAAGCTCGAGGAATCGGAAAAGCAGCTCGTGCAGTTCGCCCAGGCGCAGGGCATCGTCAGCATCGACCAGCAGCAGTCGCCGGCCGCACAGGAATTGCAGAGCATCAACGCGAGCATGGCCACCGCGCAGCAGCGCCGCATCGAAGCCGAGTCCAAGTACCGGCGCAGCCAGACCACGGCCTCCGACGCACTGCCGGAGGTGCTGCTGTCGAGCAGCGTCGCGCAGCTCAAGACCAAGCGCGCGGAACTCCTCGGCGAATACCAGGAGAAGCTGCGCATCTTCAAGCCGGGCTATCCGGCCATGGAGCAGATCAAGGGCCAGATCGACGAAGTCGACAAGCAGCTCGCGAGCGAGATCGGCCGGATCAAGGGCTCGATCCGTTCCGAGTTCGACGCGGCGAGCAGCGCCGAATCGATGCTCGGACAGCGCCTCGCCGAGCTCAAGGCGCAGATGCTCGACCTGCAGGGACGCAGCATCCAGTACAACATCATCAAGCGCGAAGTCGACACGAACCGCGAGCTCTACGACGGCCTGCTGCAGCGCTACAAGGAGATCGGCGTCGCCGGCGGCATCACCGCGAACAACATCTCGGTGGTCGACCGCGCGCGCGCGCCGGCCTCGCGCTTCAGCCCGAACCTGAGCCGCAACCTGCTGCTCGGTCTCCTCGCCGGCATCGCCGCCGGCGTGTTCCTCGCGCTGCTGTTCGAGCACCTCGACGACACGATCAAGTCGCCCGACGAAGTCGAGCAGAAATTCGGCCTGCCGATCCTCGGCGTGATTCCGCGCATCCTGCGCGGTTCGCCGCTCGAGGCGCTCAAGGATCCGCGGTCGGCGTTCTCCGAGTCCTACCGCTCGGTGCGCACGGCGCTGCAGTTCTCGACCGAGACCGGCGTGCCGCGCACGCTGTTCGTGACGAGCTCGGCGCCGGGCGAAGGCAAGAGCACGACGGCGCTGACGCTGTCGATGCATTTCGCGCAGCTCGGCAAGCGCGTGCTGCTGATCGACGCGGACCTGCGCAATCCGACCCTGCACCAGTCGCTGCGCGTGCCGAATTCGGCCGGGCTGAGCAACTATCTGTCGGGCGCGAGCCGTCCGCTGAAATTCTTGCATCCTACCCATGTGAAGAATCTCGCCTGCCTGTGCTCGGGACCGCTGCCGCCGAATCCGGCCGAGCTGCTGGCCGGTCCGCGCATGGTCACGCTGCTGCGCCTCGCGGCCGCGTCGTTCGACCAGGTCATCGTCGACGGGCCGCCGGTGCTCGGCATCGCCGACGCGGCCATCCTCGCGAACCTGTCCGGCGGCACGCTGCTCGTGATCGAGGCCGGCAGCACGCGGCTGGGCTACGCGCGCGGCGTGCTGCGGCGCCTGAGCGCGGCGCGCGCGCGCGTGCTCGGCGTGGTCATGACCAAGCTCGATCCGCGCCAGGGCGGCGCCAATCACGCCTACGGCGACTACGGCTACTACGCCTACGGCAGCCGTCCCAAGCTCGCCAAACTCGAAGCGCCGCGCGCGCGCCGGGCATGAACGACGCCTGCGACCTGATGCTGAGCGTCTACCGTTCGCCGAGCCGGGCGCCGCGGCTGGCCGGCCTGCCGCTGCCGCGGCGCATACACGATGTGATTCGCGTCGTCGGCGGCGACACCGACGCGATCGCCGAAGCCCGGCACTGGACCGGCTTCGACGACGACGAACTGCACGAGGCCGCGGTGCTGCTGCTGCATCATCTGCTGTTCTTCGACACGGCCGATCACTACCGCGTGCTCGGCGTCGAACCGCATGCGAGCGACGAGTGCATCAAGCGCCACTACCGCTCGCTGATGCGCTGGCTGCATCCCGACCGCGACCCGGACAATCTCCACAGCGTGTTCGCCGAGCGCGTCAATCGCGCCTGGAGCGCGCTGCGCACGCCGCAGCGCCGCGCCGACTACGACAGCACGCGTCCGGTCGCGGACACCGCGGCCGCCGGCTTCGCCGGCGCACACGCGCCGGCTGCCGTCGAGCCGCTGACGCTCGACCGCTGGACGCGCGCCGCGCCGCAGCCCTGGTTGTCCGGCCGCGTCGTGAGCCGGCTGCCGCAGCTGATCGCCGCGGCCGGCGGCCTGACCGTCGTGCTGCTGCTCGCACTCATGTTCTGGCTGCGCGGTCACGAGATCGCGCGGCCGTCGCCGGCGCCGCGCGCCGGGATCGCAACGGCCTCGCCGGGCGCGCCGCCTCGCACACAGCCGGCAGCTCCACCGGCCGACGCCGTGCCGCCCGCGACGATCGCCGCACCGCTGCCGCCGCCTGCCGATACCGGCGTCGTCGAGGCGGCAACCGCCGCGCTGCTGAGCGCGAGTTCGGCCGCGGCCGCCGCGAGCACGCCGACGCCACCCTCGCCTCCTCCCGCGATGGTCGGCGCCGCAAGAACGGAACGCGCCGAGGCACCGCCGGCCGCCGTCCGCGTCGCGAGCCGCACAGCCGTGCCGGCCGCACGCCGCGCCGCCGCCGCCGCAGCGCCGCGCACCGCCGTCGCCGCGCCGTCCTCGCTGTCGGACGGCGACATCGGCGCGTTCGTCGGTCGCTTCGAAACGCTGTATGCCGGTCGCGACGTCGAGTCGTTCCTCGCGCTGTTCAGCAGCGACGCGCGCGGCAATGACGGCGGCGGCCTGGCCGAACTGCGCACCGACTACCGGCGCCTGTTTTCCACCTATGCGCGGCGCGAGCTGCGGCTCAGCCAGATGCGCTGGCAGATCGACGGCGAGTTCGCCGTCGGCCATGGGCGCTATGACGCGAGCGTCGAACCCGACGGCCGCGACACGACGCGCACGCACGGACAGATCCTGCTCGGCCTGCGCCGCAGTGCCGAGGGCATACGCGTGACCGAGCTGCGGCACAGCGTGGGGCGCTGAGATGGATCCGCGCCGCGCCCGCCCGCATTCGACGAACCCGCTGCCGCTCCGGCTGCTGCTCGCCGGCATCGCCGCGCTCGTCGCGTGGAAGGCCGCGACGACGGCGGCGCCGGGACTGCTTCCGGGCATGACCGCCGAGCGCGCACTTGCACTCGACCCGGGCAACACGCGCGCGGCGCTCGCGGTCGCGCGAGGCCGCGCGTCCGCCGATGCGCAAACGCAAGCAGCGCGCGCGCTGCTGCATGACGCGCTCGCGCGCGCGCCGCTCGACGGACGCCTGCTGCGCGAACTCGCCGTGCTCGCCGGGATCGAGACGCCGCAGGGCCAGGCACTGCTGCAGGCGGCGCTGCGGCTGCGGCCGGCCGACGTGCAGACGCGCGCCTGGCTCGCCGACAGCGCGCTCGTGCGCGACGACATGGCCGCAGCGGCGATGCACGTCGACGCGATACTGCGCGTCGCGCCGCAGCGCGCGGCGCAGCTGTTTCCGCTGATGCAGCAATGGCTGCGCCGCGACGCGGGCCTGCAGGCGCTCGTGCCGGTGTTCGCCGCAGCCCCGGCCTGGCGCACCGGATTCTTCGCCGCGGCCCCGGCGCCGCCGCAGCGCGAGACGCTGCATGCGATGGCTCGGCTGCTGCTGGCCCTGCGCGCGAGCGCGGCGCCGGCCGATCTGCGCGAAGGCGTCACCGTCGTCGACCGGCTGCTGCACGGCGGCGAGGTCGAGCGCGCGTGGCTGCTGTGGCTCGCCTTGCAGCCGCCGGCCGAACGCAGCGGTCCGCTGCTGCGCAACGGCGATTTCGAACGGCCCGGTCTCGGCAGCGGCTTCGACTGGATCCTGCGCGGCGCCGGCAGCACCGCCTCGCTGCGCCGCGCTCCGCAGGGCTCGCAGGCCTTGCGCGTGCGCTTCGACCAGCGTCCGCTGCAGGGCGCGAGCGCCGCGCAGACGCTGCTGCTCGCACCAGGCGGCTACCGGCTCGAGGGCCGGCTGCGGCTCGAGGCGATCGAGCGCAGCGACCAGCTCGAATGGCGCGTCGACTGCATCGCGCCGCAGCCGCGCGCGCTCGCCGCGGCAGCGCTGCCGGCGACGGCCGCGGACTGGACCGGTTTCGCGCTCGAATTCCGCGTACCGCCCGACTGCAGCGCGCAGCGCCTGCAGCTGCAGGCGCGCGGCACGGCCCTGCGTCTCGCCGGTACGGCCTGGTTCGACGATTTCGATCTGCGCGCCGCCGCGCCGGCAAAGGCGGCGCCGTGACCCGACACGCATTCCACTTGTATATTCATGCACATGGCAGCACAGCGACGGCTGCGCTGCCGCCGACGGGAGAAGCCGATGAAACCGCCTAGCGTATTCGCCCTGGCGTTGTACTGCGCCAGCTCCTGCGCCGTCGCCGACGGCACCGCCGCGCCGGCCCTGCCGGTCGCCAACATCGCCGGCGTCGGCGGCCAGGCGCTGCTCGTCCAGGGTGCCCATGTCGCGCCGGCGACGAACGGCGCCGCGCTGTATCCCGGCGACCGCCTGATGACGCTCGAAGACGCGCAGGTGCTCGTCGCCTTCGCCGACGGCTGCCATCGCCGTCTCGACCCCGATTCGCTGCTGACGATCGGCGAACAACCCGACTGCGGCGGCGGCGCGGGCGTCGTGTCGTTCCGCCAGGCGATCGGCGAAGCCGGCGGCACGAAAAAGGACGACGACGACACGGCCGCCGTCGTCGTCGACGCCGGTAACGCGGACACGACGGTCACCTCGCTGACGCCGGGCCAGCGCTGGGCGGTCGCCGCGGCGCTGCTCATTCCGGCGCTCTACTACTGGGATCGCAACCGCGACGACGATGACGATCGCCCGCCCGTCAGCCGCTGAGCGCGTCGCGGCAATGCCGGGTCGCGCGGCACAGGCGGCCGCGCGGTCGCCGGCGTTGACGCTGAGCCGCGTCGAACCGGCCTGCTGGCTGCTGCTCGCCGCCGGCGTGCTGCTCGGCGGGTCGTCGTTCTTTTCGTGGCGCGACGGTGTGCTCGCACTGCTCGCGCTGCCGGTGCTGCTGCTCGCGCTGTGGCCGCGGCAGCACGCGGCCGACGCGCTGGGCGTACCGGCCGGTGCCGCGCTCGCGCTTTCGCTGCTGCCGCTGCTCTGGCTGGTTCCGCTGCCCGCCGCATGGATCGCTGCGCTGCCGGGACGCGCCGGGCTGCTGCAGCCGGCGCTGGCCGAACTCGGCGCGGACGCGTGGCTGCCGC
>NZ_DATIGT010000311.1:0-10671 GCF_035481375.1 Tahibacter sp. | reverse complement strand
GGTTCTGAAACCGGCCGCGTTCCTTTTTGCCGATTGTCGACGCCTCTGCGTTCACTCCGCATCCCCTGTGCGTCCGGTCCGCGTTCGCGAGAATTTACCGAAGACGGCGCGGGATCGCTTGGCAGGCGAGGCGGGCGTTGTCGCAAGAATCGGATGGGGGCATGCGGCGGCCGGCGCTAAGGTCCGCCCACGTCCCTCTGCCCAGGAAATCCGACATGCCGATGCTTGCCGACAAAGTCGCCCTAGTGACCGGTGCCAGTTCCGGCATCGGCCGCGCTACCGCACGACAATTCGCGCGCGAGGGCGCGCGCGTAGTCGTCGCTGCGCGCCGTGCGGGCGAACTCGATGCACTGGTCGACGAGATCCGCGCTGACGGCGGCGAGGCCGTTGCGGTCCCCGGCGATGTTCGCAGCGGAACGATGGCGAAGCAGCTCGTCGACACGGCCGTGCGGCGCTACGGCGGACTCGATATCGCGTTCAACAACGCGGCCACGCTAGGCACGGCTGCGCCCGTCGCCGATCTTTCGCTGGAACAGTGGCACGAGACTATCGAGACGAATCTGACCAGCGCATTCCTCGCTGCGAAGTATCAGGTGCCCGCGATGCGTGCGCGCGGCGGCGGCTCGCTGATCTTCACGTCGTCGTTCGTGGGATGGACCGCGGGCTTTCCCGGCATGGCGGCGTACGCCGCGAGCAAGGCCGGTGTGATCGGACTGACCCGGGTGCTGGCCGCGGAGCACGGCGTGCACGGCATTCGCGTCAACGCCTTGTTGCCCGGCGGCACGGACACGGCGATGAACGTCGCGAACCAGCCCGGCGCGCCGGCCGGACTGCGCGGATTCCTTGAAAACCTGCATGCACTCAAGCGGCTCGCGCAGCCCGAGGAGATTGCGCAATCGGCGCTGTATCTTGCGTCGGACGCGTCGAGCTTCGTTACCGGCGTCGCAATGCTCGTGGATGGCGGCGTGTCGATTTGCCGGACGTGAGGGGCTGTTGTTTCCGGACATCCATGTTCTTTCCGGACACCCAGAATTCGAAGGGGTGTTCTTTCCGGACACCCTGTTCTTTCCGTGTTCTTTCCGGACACCCAGAATTCGAAGGTGTTGTTTCCGGACATCCAGAATCCGCGTAACTTTGAGTGGCCGTCGCTTCCCGAATCCCGATCTCTTTGAGCGCTTTCCGAACACGATCCGGAAAAATCCGAGTCGGCTTCGGGCGATTCTCCTGCGGCGTTGTCACCTCAGTATCGCCATCATGTAGACATGCCGGTCGCCCGATCCCAGTTGATACCCCAGGATTCCGATGGTTTCTATCACTGCGTTCAGCGTTGCGTTCGGCGTTCGTTCCTCTGCGGTGATGATCACTACTCCGGCCTCTCCTTCGAGCATCGGAAGTCATGGATAGAAGAGCGCCTTCGTTTTCTCGGTGGTTGCTTCGCTGTTGCTGTGCACGCTTACGCGATCATGAGCAATCACCTGCACATAGTCGTGCAGATGTCCCCGAGCGCCGCATCGACATGGAGTGACGAAGACGTTGCCGACCGCTGGATCCGCCTGTTTCCTCGAATGAAAGAGGACGTCGCGCTCAGACGGCAGCAGTTGCTGGCCGACACCGCGCGTTTGAACACGATTCGTGCACGGCTCGGCAATCTTTCCTGGCTCATGCGGTGCCTTGCCGAACCAATCGCGCGGCGCGCCAATCAGGAAGACGGTTGCAAGGGGCGATTTTGGGAAGGACGCTTCAAGTGCCAGCTACTCTGCGACGAGCGTGCAGTGCTCGCCGCGATGACGTACGTCGACCTCAATCCGATTCGCGCCGGTCTTGCCGAACGGCTGGATGCATCCGCACATACGGGAGCATGCGAAAGGATCGCGATTTCGCGCGCATCACCGGAAAATCTACGCGCACCGTTGCGTCCCCTCATTGGTCCGTCGCTGTCGACGCTGCCGCTTTGCGTCGCCGACTATCTGCAAATCCTTGATTGGACCGGTCGTGTCCTGGCACCGGGAAAACCGGGGCGTATCGCCGACGATGCTCCTGCGATCCTCGCGACGATCGACGCATCTCAGGCACGCTGGACGATGCGCGTCCGCGGTTATGGCAGTGGTTGGGCACGTGCAGCGGGCTCAGCGCTGGATCTGACCGCGCTAGCAGAACGGCTGGGGCAGCGGTGGCTGAAGGGGATTGGACTAGCATTACAACTGGGCTGATCGCTTGCATTGCCGAGGTGCCCGAAAGGGAGGATGCCTCGTGCGCGCTTTTTTCGGATTGCGTTGTCGACCCTTCTCGGAGTGCCGAGCTGCAAGTCCTACGAGTGTCCGATAGCAGCCCCGAGGTCGTTCAATCGAAAAAGTGCTGTGCTTTCGTGTCACGCGGATCGGAATCTGGATATCCGCGTTCAAAATGGATCGGAATCTGGATGTCCGCGTTCAAAATGCGATAGCAGCCCCGAGGTCGTTCAATCGAAAAAGTGCTGTGCTTTCGTGTTGTGCTTTCGTGTCACGCGGATCGGGATCTGGATGTCCGCGTTCAAAATGATCGGAATCTGGATGTCCGCGTTCAAAATGGATGTCCGGGTTCAAAAACGCCGGGCAGTTCCCCGCCCGGCGCCCCGTCCACGCCGCAGCTTTCGCCGCGACGCCCTCCCACGGGTCTTTCGACGTCAGAACGTGATCGACCAGCTGTCGATCCTGCCGACGTCGTTGGCGGCGTTGTCGTTGACGCGCAGGCGCCACGTGCCGTTCAGCGGTTCGCTCGACAGATTGAAGTTGACCGTCTTGTTGATGTTGTCGGCGCTGCCGCCGCTGTAGTTGTGGATGTTGTACAGCGTGCCGTCCGGCGCGACGAGGTCGACTTTCAGGTCACCCTGATACGTATGCACGATCGCAACGGTGACCGACGCGTTGGTCGGCGCATTGCCGGTGCGGCCGGAAACCGTGATCGGGCTGTCCACGGTCGCGTTGTCGTTGATCGTGTAGTCGGCGGTGTTGCTGTAGGTCTGCGTGCCGCCGCCGCCGGTGGTGTAGTTGCCGACGATGCTGACGCCCGAGAACGCGGCATAGGCCTTGAGGCGCACGTGGTAAGTGCCGGCGCTCGGTGCAGGGATCGTGCAGGTTTCGGCGTTGGTCGAGCCGTCGGACTTGCAGTCATAGACCGTGTCGGTCGGCGCGCTGCCGAAGCGCACGAACAGATCGGCGTCGCCGGTGCCGCCCGACGTCGTGAACGTCAGGTTCGTCGCGCCCGAGGGCACGGCCATGGTGTAGGCGAGTGCCGAGCCGGTCGCGGCGGACTGATTCGTCATCGGCGTGCCGCGCGTCAGCGTGCCGCCGCCGCCACCGCCGCCGTCGCAGTTGGCGAGGCAGCTGCCCGCTTCGACGCGGTTGCGGATCACCGTGGCCGGCTGCGAGCCGAAGCCGCGATTGAAGTTGATGCCGACGTTGGTCAGATGGCAGTAGCTCATGATCGTGCCGCCGCCGGACGGGTTGCCGGGCAGCGGGCAGCCTCCCTCGGTCTGGCCCGAGCAGCCGTCGATCGCGGTGTTGTTGCCGTTCCAGACGCAGGCATGCGTGTGGCGCGAGCCGAGCAGGTGGCCGGCTTCGTGCGTGACGACGCTGATGGTCCACGAATACGTCGGCACGGTGTTGTACGACGCGGACACCCCACTCGTGCACATGCTGGCCGAGCGCGACGAATTGCAGATGCCGCTGAAGCCCGCGGCGACGCCGCCGCCGAGCGAACGGAACGTCAGCAGCTGCGCGATCGTGCCGGTGAAGCTGCCGGCGCGGTTGCTCTGGAAGCTCGACAGGTTGCTGGTCGAGCTCGACCCGTTGTACGGATCGGCCGTGGTCCAGATGTAGGCCTGCTGCAGCTTCAGCGAGATGCCGTCGTTCGCGTACAGGGTCGCCGAGTTGTTGAACACGGCCGTGACGTAGTCGGTCGCCGCCTGCAGGCTGCCGCGGTTCTGGAAGATGTCGTATTCGGCTTCCATCCACTCCGTCGCGCACTTCACGGTCTCCAGCGCGTCGGCACCGGCGCCGCGGCCGTTCGCGACCGGAGACATCTCGGGCTGATCGGTGTCCGCGCCCTTGTTCGCGGCCGGGTCTTCCCAGTACTTGGCGAAGTTTTCGCGTGCGCCGTCGGCACCCATCGCGCATCCCGGCGCGCCGCTCTTGTCGAGGATCGCGGCTTCGGCGTAGACGATGTGGCGGTTGGTCGGGTTCTCGCCTTCGAGTTTGCCGATGACCCAGTTGCCGTCGGTCACGGTCGAGAACGTGCCGATGATCTCGCCGTTGAACACGCTGACCGCGGCGAAGGACGACGGATCGCCCTTGACGATGCCACGGTAGTGCAGGCCGCGGCTGATCTTGCTGGTGTCTTCGCCGCCGCTTGCAGTGATCTGGAAGTCGGGCGCGAAGATGTCGTTCTCGAACAGTTCGAGTTCGACCTGGCCGCGCTCGCGCGTCGGCAGCCGCAGCGTCAGCGAACTCGGGCGGCTGCGGTAAAGCTCGGAGACCGCGTTCTTGTCGAGATCGAGCAGCGTGCCGCTGCTGACGGCGAGCTGGGTCACGGCATCGCTCGTGGCCGAGCGCGACGACGCGGCCGAGAACAGCTCGACCGCGTGGAATGCGTCGGCCTTGCCGCGATACGTGTCGACCTGCAGCGACATGGTGCTCGGCCGCGCGCCGGTGTCGTCGCCGGCGACAGCGATGCCGCCGCCGATCGCGAACAGCAGGCAGGCCGGCAGCAGCGCCTTCCACAGGCGCGTCGTGATCTTCTTGCGCGAAACGTTCATTCGACTAACTCCCTCCCGGTGTACGAATGGCCGCGATGCGGCGTTTCGACCTCCGTGTCACTGGCGCGCGGCTTGCCGCGCAGCGGGCAACCGCGCCGTCGTGCGTACGCGCAGGACGCAACACGCCGTCGCGACCGCGCTGCGGTCGTCGAAAGCCCTGTGTCGTGTCATGCGGTACCCGATCGGCGCGATTCCGTCGCTGCAACGTCGTGGACCACCCCTGTTCCACGTCGACGCGTTCGCCGCGGCGGATTCCGGGTGTTGCGACTGCGTCATCGAACGTGCGCAGGTTCGCGTCGTGCTGTCCCGGATCGTGCAATTGCCGAGGTCGGAAGCGTCGCGAGCTCGTTGCCGAGCACCTCTCCCGGGCCGACGGTGTACACGAGCAGGGCGACGACCGCAACCGTGTTTCGGGAATGTTTTTATAGTTGTGACGTCGTTCACTTCGTGATTTGTCGCGCGCAGCGGGCGCGGCAGCGGCACTCGTGCGCTGGTGCGGCTGCGGCGCAGCAACGCGGGGATGCGCCGACATTTTGCGATTCGCGCGCGTGTACCGCGGTGTCAATGTCAAGCGCGGCGGGCGGGCGCGGACGTTCAGGCGCGACGGCGTTGCGCCGCACAAGCCGGATGCTTATGCCGTTTACGGCATACATGAGCAATCGGACTGCTGCGGCGCGACATCGCCCGAAAACGATGCGGCGGCGCCGGTTCTGCGCAACCGCGGCTATGGGAAACTCCCGGGTCGGGACGACGCGGAGGCGGCACGATGGTCGGATTTGTCATAGGCGCGGTACTCGGATTCCTCGCGGCCTGGGGGCTGCGCGCGGCGCGGCGTCCGGAACCCGCGGTTCGCGATGACCGCGTGCCGGCCGCCGCAAGCGCCGTCGCGCCTGCCGAAGCGGCGGCGGCCGTCGCCGAAACCGTGGAGCCTGCCGCGCCGATGTCGCCGCGCGACGAAGTCAACGCGCTGCTGCGGCCGTGCCAGGAACGCATGGACGCGTTCAATCATCCCGAGGAACTCGGCGCGATGGGCGAGTTCGGCCGGGCGGTCGAGCTGCTCGCCGGCGATGCGTTCACGCCGCGCGACCGTGTCGAGGCAGCCGCGTCGCGCAGCGTTCCGCTGAGCTGCGCCGCACTCGTCGCGCTGCATCGCGCCGGCGACGTGGTACCGCTCGACATCGTGCGCACGCTCGACCGCCTGGGTTTCTTCACGCTGCACTACGCGCTCGGCTATCTCGCGGCCCACCCGCACCCGGAATCGCTCGAAGGCGTGCTGCTGCGCATGAGCGAGTGGTGGATCGACCACCCGGTCACGCGCACCGACCTGCAGCGCTATTTCGATGCGCTGCCGATCGACGCGATGTTCGGCACCGGCATTGCCTCGGCCGATACCGATCATCTGCGCACGTTGCAAGGCTGGCTGCGCGCCTGCGGTCACGCGCGCGGCGACGCGTTCGCCGGCCAGATCGATGCGCGGCTGCGCGCGCACGAAGACCTTGGCGTGCTGCTGCAGGTCGGCCGCCTCGTCGGTCCCGACGAAGGCGACGACGACGTGCTCGCGCCGGCCGACGAGGACGCGCGCCGCCGCGTGCTCGCGCTGCTCGTTCGCGAGCCGCGCACGAGCCCGGTGCTGGTCGGACCCGAAGGCAGCGGCAAGAGCACGCTGATCCGCCAGTGCCTGCGCGAACTCGCCGGCCAGGGCTGGCGCATCGTCGAGGCGACGCCGGCGCAGATCCTGGCCGGACAGAAATACATCGGCGAACTCGAAGGCCGCATCGGCCAGCTCGTGCGCGCACTCGCCGCGCCTCGCACGCTCTGGTACGTGCCCGAGGCGCATCAGCTGCTCGACAAGGGCCGCACGACCAGCGATCCGACCGGCATCCTCGATCTGCTGCTGCCGCATCTGGAGAAGCACGAAATCCAGCTGATCGGCGAAAGCCCGCGCGATGCCTGGAGCCGCGTGCTCGCGCAGCGTCCGCGCATCCGCCATCTGACCGTCGGTCTCGACGTCGACGCGCTCGACATCGCGGCGACGCGCGAACTGGCCGCGGTCTGGGCGCAGCGCGCCGAGCAGCGCGCGGAACGGCCGGTCGCGGCGCCCGAACTCGTCGCCGAAGCGATGAGTCTCGCCGCGCAGCAGTTTCCCGAGCGCGTCGAACCCGGGCGCAGCCTGCGCCTGCTGCAGGAAACCCTGCGCACGGCGCTGCAGTCCGATCCGCCGCAGCTGCCGCTGACGCGCACGCAGGTGCTGGCCACGTTGTCGGCGCAATCGGGCCTGCCGCTCGACATCCTCGACGGCGGCGCGCGGCTCGATCTCGCCGAGGTGCGCGCGTTCTTCACGCGCCGCGTGATCGGGCAGGACGAAGCCGTCGACGCGCTCGTCGACCGCATCAGCATGCTCAAGGCCGGCCTGACCGATCCGCAGCGCCCGCTCGGCGTGTTCCTGTTCGCGGGCCCGACCGGCACCGGCAAGACCGAACTCGCCAAGGCGCTCGCCGAATACCTGTTCGGTTCGCGCGAGAAGCTGCTGCGCTTCGACATGAGCGAATACCAGTCCGAAGACGCGTACTGGCGCCTCATCGACGAAGGCAGCGGCGAGCGCGCGACCTCGCTGACCGCGCGCATCCGGCAGACGCCGTTTGCGGTCGTGCTGCTCGACGAGTTCGAGAAATCGCACACGCGCGTCTGGGATCTCTTCCTGCAGCTGTTCGACGACGGCCGCCTGACCGACCGCCAGGGCAATACCGCGGATTTCCGCCACAGCCTGATCATCCTCACGAGCAACGTCGGCTCGACCGTCACGCGCCGCAGCGGTCCGGGCTTCGTCGCGGCGAACGACGCGTCGGCGCGCGGCGATGCCGAGCGCGCGCTGTTCGCGACATTCCGCCGCGAGTTCCTCAATCGCCTCGACCGCATCGTCGTGTTCCAGCCGCTGTCGCGCGCGGTCATGCGCGACATCCTGCACAAGGAACTCGATCTCGTGCTCGCGCGCCGCGGCTTCCGCGTGCGCGACTGGGCCGTGGAATGGGAGCCGTCGGCGGTCGACTTCCTGCTCGAGCGCGGCTTCACGCCCGACCTCGGCGCGCGGCCGCTGCGCCGCGCGATCGACCAGTACCTGCTCGCACCGCTGTCGCGCACCATTGTGGAAAACCGCGCGCCGAGCGGCGGACAGTTCCTGTTCGTGACCGGCGCGCACGACGCGCTGCAGGTGCGCTTCGTCGATCCCGATGCGAACGCGCCGGCCGTCGCGCCGCCGGCGGCGCCGGCGCGCGCCGACCTGCGCGCGCTCGCGCTCGACCCCGCTGCCGATGCGAACGCGCGAGCGACCCTGCAGGCGGCGCTCGCCGCGGCCGAGCAGCGTCTCGACGATGCGGCGTGGACCGACCTCAAGGAACAGGCCGCGAGTGCGATGCAGACGCGCGACTTCTGGAACAGCGACGGCCGCCAGCGCGTTCTCGACCGGCTCGAACGCATGGACCGCGTCGAGAACGGCGTGCGCGGCGCGCATTCGCTGCTCGCGCGCCTGACCGGCGGCGGACGCGGCGTGCTCGACGTCGTGCGCCATGTCGCGCTGCGCCTGCACCTGCTCGAACTCGCGATAGACGCCGTGCTCGCCGACGAACCCGAAGACGCGCAGCTCGAACTCGTCGCCGCCGACCGCGACGGCGCGGCGACGCGCGCCTGGGCCGAACGCATCGCGCAGATGTACCTGACCTGGGCCGACACGCGCGGCATGCGCGTACGCACGATCGAACACAACCGCGCGCAGGGCAGCCTGCGCGTGCTCATCGGCGGTTTCGGCGCCTGGCAGTCGCTGCGCGACGAGCGCGGCCTGCACGTGCTCGAACGCGGCGACACGAACCCCGCCGAGCGCCAGCGCGTCCGCGTGCGCGTGACCCCGGACGGCGCGAGCGGCCACGTCGCCGAACCCGACGTCGAATCGCGACCGTGCCGCCGCTATCAGGAACAACCGACGCCGCTCGTGCGCGACGCCGTGCGCGGCTGGCGCAGCGGAAGGCTCGATCGCGTGCTGGGCGGGGACTTCGATCTGATGTGACGGCGCGTGCCGCGACGGTCCTCTGTTCCGGAAGCAGCCCGCATGAATGGCGCGCACTGCTCGCTCTCCCCGACGGCTGTCGGGGGAGAGGGTTGCGGCGAGGGCAGAAGCATCAGCCAGCCAACTCGTCCGATGGTCGCGATCGCGTCGTCGCGTTGATCGCGACGCCCCTGCGACGCGCCTCGCCGGACGTTCTCCCCCTCACCCAACCCTCTCCCCCAAGCGAGCTTGCGGGGGAGGGCCTTGCAGTGTCGCGTCGTCTTGGTCGTCGTCGCCTGGCCTGTTCGCCCGAAAGTTTCGCGCCGTGATTTTTCGAACGCACCGGAACTCGCGACCACGTGCGCAAGCCCGTCGCGCCGACTATGCTCGCGCGTCATCGTCCGCGTCGCGAGGTCCTGCATGAAGAAGCCGTCGATCGTGCTGTGTTGCTGTCTCGCGCTGGCCGCCTGCGCAACGTCGTCGCCGCGACGCGAAAGCCTGCACGGCCGCCTGCTGACCCTCGACACGCATCTCGACACGCCGATGCATTTCGGCCGCGCAGGCTGGAGCTTCGCCGATCGGCACGACTACGCCACTGATCTCGTGCAGGTCGATCTCGCACGCATGGATGCCGGCGCGCTCGACGGCGGGTTCTTCGTGATCTACACGGCGCAGGGCGAACTCACGCCCGAAGGCTATGCGAGTGCGCTCGCGTTCGCGCGCACGCGTGCCGACCGCATTGCGGAAACGGTCGCGGCACTCCCGGCACGCATCGCGCCGGCGGCGCGCGCCGACGATGCGGCGCGACTGACCGCAGCCGGAATGCGCTTCGCCTACATGAGCATGGAGAACAGTTATCCGCTGGGCGAGAACCTGGAACTCCTCGCCGAATTCCGCGAGCGCGGCGTGCGCATGGCCGGTCCCGTGCACACGAAGAACAATCAGTTCGCCGATTCGGCGACCGACGAGCCGCGCTGGAACGGACTGAGTCCGCTCGGCCGCGACTGGGTGCGCGAGATGAACCGGCTCGGCCTGATCATCGACGCGAGCCACGCATCCGACGCGGCGTTCGACCAGATGCTGGAACTCTCGCGAACACCGCTGCTGCTGTCGCACTCGGGTTCGCGCACGGTCTGGAATCATCCGCGCAATCTCGACGACGCGCGGATCCGCAAACTCGCCGCGCAGGGCGGCGTGATCTGCGCGACGACGGTGTATCTGTCGGCGATGAACATCGGGCGCGAGCGCGAGGCGTTGTTCGGAAGGCTCGAGCGCATCGCGGAACTCTCGCCGCCTGAACAGGCGGCGCTGACCGCGCAGACGCGCGCGCTCGACATGAAGGAGCCGCTCTGGAACGTCGATGTCGACGCGTTCATGAAGAGCCTGCGGCATCTGATCGACGTTGCCGGCATCGATCATGTCTGCATGGGCGGCGACTGGGACGGCGGTGGCGGCGTGCGCGGCCTCGACGACATATCCGCATTGCCCGAGATCACCTCGCGCCTGCGTCGCGCCGGCTTCTCGGAAGCGGATCTGCAGAAACTCTGGAGCGGAAACGTGCTGCGCGTGCTGCGCGAAGCAGAAACCCGTAGGGCGCAATAACCGAAGCGCATTGCGCCATCCCACATAGCAACGCCATCCCACATAGCGACGCCATCCCCACAAAGCGACGCCATCCCCACGTAGCGTCGCCGGACCCGACATGGCGCAATGCCCTTCGGTTATTGCGCCCTTGTATTCTTTCCGAGGTAACTTTTCCCTTAGGGAAACGCCTTCCGGATGCCGATTGCGCCCTTGCGGCTTCGAGCCCGAAACGTAGATAGCGCACTGGAAGGCGGCTTTT
>NZ_DATIGT010000310.1:0-2383 GCF_035481375.1 Tahibacter sp. | reverse complement strand
CGTCGCGAAGGGCTATCTCAATCTGCCGGAACTCACGGCGCAGAAGTTCGTCGCGAGCCCGTTCGATGCCACGCAGCGCCTCTACCGCAGCGGCGACCGCGTGCGCTGGCTCGCCGACGGCAATCTCGAATTCCTCGGCCGTCTCGACGACCAGGTCAAGGTCCGCGGCTTCCGCATCGAACTCGGCGACATTGAAAGCCGCCTGCGCCAGATCGCCGGTGTGCGCGAAGCCGCCGTCGCCGTGCACGGCGACGGTCCGCAGGCGCGTCTCGTCGCCTACCTCGTCGGCGACGACGCCGGCATCGTCGAGCGCGCAACGGCCGGACTCGCCGAACAGCTGCCGGGCTATCTGCAGCCGAGCGCCTACGTGCAGCTCGACCACCTGCCGCTGACGCTCAACGGCAAGGTCGATCGCAAGGCGCTGCCGGAACCCGGCGCCGCGACCGAAACCTTCGTCGAGCCGACCGGTGACACGGAACAGCGTCTCGCGGCGATCTGGGCGCCGATCCTGCGCCAGGACCGCATCAGCGCCGACGCGAATTTCTTTGCGCTCGGCGGCCACTCGCTGCTCGCGACGCGCATCGTCAGCGAGATCGCAAAACAGTTCGGCAAGCCCGTGCCGGTCCGCGCACTGTTCGAACACAGCACCGTGCGCAAGCTCGCCACGTACCTCGACGCGCAAACCGCATCGGGCTATGCCGCGATCCCACGCCAGCCGCGCGACGGCGAAGCGCTGCCGCTGTCGTTCGCGCAGCAGCGCCTGTGGTTCATCGACCGGCTCGAAGGCGGCAGCCGCCAGTACAACATGCCGGCGGCGCTGCGCCTGCGCGGCGCGCTCGATACGACCGCGCTGCAGGGCGCGCTCGACGCGATCGTCGCGCGCCATGAAATCCTGCGCACGCGCTATGTCGAGGTCGACGGCCAGCCGCGGCAGGTCGTCGATGCGCCGGCACCGGTCGTCATCGCGACCAGCGACCTGAGCACGCTGCCGGCCGTCGAACGCGATATCCGTCTGCCGCAACTCGCGCGCGACGAAGCCGCGGCGGCGTTCGACCTCGCGGCCGACCTGATGCTGCGCTGCCGGCTCGTCGTGCTCGGCCGCGACGACCACGCGCTGCTGTTCACGGTGCATCACATCGCCTGCGACGGCTGGTCGCTCGGCGCGCTCGTCAGGGAATTCGTCGCGTTGTACGGCGCCGCGGCCGGCGGCCGCGACGCGGGCCTGCCGCGCCTGCCGATCCAATATGCCGACTATGCCGCATGGCAGCGCCGCCGCCTGCAGGGCGACGCGCTGCAGGCGCAGGTCGACTACTGGCGCGAGGAACTCGCCAACCTGCCGGTCGTGCACGAGCTGCCGCTGGACAAGCCACGCCCGGCGCAGCAGCGCTTCGCCGGCGCGCGTGCGGAACACGCCGCACCGGCCGCCGTGCTGGCCGGACTCAAGGCACTCGCGCTCGACCATGACGCGACGCTGTTCATGCTGCTGCAGGCGGCGTTGTCCACATTGCTGCACCGCTGGAGCGGCGCGGCCGACATCGTCGTCGGCACGCCGATCGCGGGACGTCTGCATCCGGATCTCGATCCGCTGATCGGCTTCTTCGTCAACACGCTGGTGCTGCGCACCGATTTCGGCGGTGATCCGGCGTTCACCGACGTGCTCGCACAGACGCGCCGCCGCGCGCTCGCGGCCTATGCACACCAGGAAGTTCCGTTCGACCTGCTCGTCGACGAACTGAAACCGGCACGCAGCCTCGCGCACGCGCCGCTGTTCCAGGTGCTGCTGTCGATGAAGAACAACGAGAGCGTCGAACTCACGCTGCCGGGTCTCGACCTCGCCAGCGTACAGGACGGCTACGAGCAGTCGAAGTTCGACCTGCAGCTGACGGCCGCGGAGACCGCCGACGGTCTGCGCCTGTCGTGGCTCTACGCGCAGGATCTGTTCGAGCCGGCGACGATCGCGCGGATGGGCGAGGCGTTCGTCGCGCTGCTGGCCGCGATCGTCGCGGCACCGCAGCAGCGCGTCGCCGCGCTGCCGGTCATGGATGCGGCGGCGACGGAGGCGGTGCTTGCGCTGTCGAACGGTCCGCAGAGCACGCGGTATCGCGACGCGGCATTGCCGCGGCAGTTCGCGCAGCAGGCGGCGATGACGCCCGATGCGGTTGCGGTGCGTTCGGGGGACATGTCGCTGCGCTATGCCGAACTCGATCGCCTGAGCGATCGCGTCGCGCGGCGCCTGCGCGCAGCGGGGCAGGGGCGCGGCACGCGCGTCGGCGTGCATCTGGATCGCTCGGTCGAGCTGATCGTGTCGCTGCTCGGCGTGATGAAGAGCGGTGCGGCGTACGTGATGCTGGATACGCGGCAGAGTGCGGAGCGGCTCAAGGCG